>JALYVF010000060.1 GCA_030853385.1 Actinomycetota bacterium
GCGCAGGACGACCGGGCCGCCGACTTCGAACGCGCGCTACACCTGACGCTGGCCGACCCTGATCTTCGGGCGCTGGCCCGTTGGAGCGCAGCCAACAGCGATCTCGGCGCCGCGCTGGGCGCCACCGCACCGCGGGTGCTTGCGGTGCTGGCGGAGTTGGCCTCCGGCGGCAGCTGGGTAGCGGCGGCAGACTATTTCGGCGCTCCGTTCGGCGTCGGGTACCACGTCGCGACGTGGTGGCCGTGACGCCGCGGTTGGTGGTGATCACCGGCCCGACGGGTACCGGCAAATCCGACCTGGCCATCGCGCTGGCGGAGCGGTTGGACGGCGAGGTGATCAACGCCGACTCGATGCAGCTGTACCGGGGCATGGACATCGGCACCGCCAAGGTGACACCGGTGCAACGTCAGCGAGTTCCGCATCATCTGCTCGACGTCATCGACGTCACCGAAACGGCCAGCGTTGCGGTCTACCAACGGCGGGCGAGGGCGATCATCGGGCAGCTGCTGTCGGCAGGGCGCACACCGATCCTGGTCGGCGGCTCTGGGCTGTACGTGCAGGCGGTGATCGACGAGATCGCCTTTCCTGGAACGGATCCCGCCGTCCGGGACAGGTTCTTGCGGCTGCTGGACGAGCGAGGTGCGGCCGCCATGCATGCAGAGCTGGCAGCGGTCGACCCGGAGTCCGCCGCAATCATTCTGCCCACCAACGGCCGCCGCATTGCCAGGGCGCTCGAGGTCAACGAGATCACCGGGAAGCCTTTCGCTGCCACACTTCCGGTCCGGGGCGCGGCGCGTTACAACGCTGCGATCCTCAACCTTGAGTTGGCGACCGATCGGCTCGACGCCAGGTTGTCGGACCGGGTGGATGCGATGATGGCGGCCGGGTTCTTGCAGGAGGTACGCCATCTGCTCGACCGAGGCCTGCGAGACGGCAGTACGGCGCGCCGGGCGCTGGGTTACGCGCAGCTGATCGAATCGATCGACGGCCATTGTCCGATCGCCGACGCGGTGGCCGACACCGTCCAGGCCACCCGCCAATTCGTCCGACGCCAGCGGTCCTGGTTCCGCCGCGATGCCCGCCGGCAGCAGCTCGACGCCGCAGATCCCCAGCTGGTCGAGACGGCCATCGCCATCGTCACCGGTTCTGCCCCGTAACCTGATCGGGTGGCGGCTGCAGAACTCTCCGGGCTGGCCTTCGTCAAGGGCCATGGCACCGAGAACGACTTCGTGCTGTTGCCCGACCCTGCCAACGATCTTGAGCTGACGGCTGAGCTGGCTCGCCGGTTGTGCGATCGGCGAGCAGGTATCGGCGCCGACGGCGTGATCAGGGTGGCGCCCGGCCCCGGCGGACGGTTCGTGATGGATTACCGCAACGCCGACGGGTCCGTCGCCGAGATGTGCGGCAACGGCGCGCGGGTGTTCGCCAGGTTCCTGGTCGACGCCGGTTGGGCCGCCGCCGGGCACCTCGATTTCGACACTCTCGGCGGTCCGCGAATCGCCGAGCTGGGCGGGACCGGTGATGTGCGGATCGGGATGGGAGCCGTCACCCTGGGCGGCGCGTCAACGGCGACGGTGGCCGGTCGGGAGATCGCCGGCAGCGCAGTCGATGTCGGCAATCCGCACCTGGTGTGCCTGCTGGACGCCGAGCCGGCCGAACTCGCCGGGCTGGACCTGCGGGACGCGCCAGGCTACGACAGCGATCTGTTTCCCGAGGGCGTCAACATCGAGTTCGTCCGCTCGGACGGCCCCGATGCGGTGACGATGCGAGTCTACGAGCGCGGATCCGGCGAGACCCGATCCTGTGGGACGGGCACGGTGGCGGCCGCAGCGGTGCAGCTGGCCGGCCAGGGCCGCGATTCCGGGTCGGTAGCGGTGACGGTGCCCGGCGGCACCGTGACGGTCGACATCCGTGACGGTGCAGCAGATCTCATCGGTCCGGCGGTGCTGGTATACAGCGGCACGCTGAATCCCGCTATACTTGCCGCCTCAGCCCGTTCGGGGTGACGCGCCGGGGCTCTCGGTGATGACCGAGCCGTCAACCGGGCCTAGATTGGTGAACTCGCCGACCGCGGCCAGTTCATCGAGTCGGTCGTCATCGGTCGGCTTCGGCTGGCCCGGCACTGCCGATCCTCCGTCCCGATGGTCCGGCAACGTGCGCAGACGCCACAACGGCGAGAACACCACCGGCAGCAACGCCAGCGCACCGCCGGCAGCCGAGACCCAGAGCGTGGGAACGGTGCCGAGGTTGCGGCCGAGAACGCCGCCGATGAACGATCCGATCGGCATGGTCCCCCAGATCAGGAATCGGGCCGAGGCGTTCATCCGGCCCAACAATTTCGGCGGGCACAGCCGCTGCCGGAAGCTGACCGTCGCAATGTTGTACGCGACGATGCTGGCAAATCCCAGCGACTGGAAGACCAGCAGCACCGGCACCGCTGGTAGGTACCAGGCGACTACCCAGCCGAACCCGAAGACCACCATGCTGAAGGTGGTGACGATGATGCTCGGGCCTTCGCCGATCGTTCTGGACAGCTTGGTGATGACCAGCGCGCCGGCCAGACCGCCGAGGGCGGCCACCGATTCGATGATCCCGATGGTCAGCGCGGACAGGTGCAGCAGCTGCACCATGTAGTAGACGGTGAGTACCTGGCCGACCGAGTTGAACAGGTTGCCGATCCCCGTGCAGGCGATCAGCCTGCGCAGCAACGGATGTCGGACGACGAACCTCAGCCCTTCGCCGATCTCAGTGACCAGCGGGCGACGTTCCGCCGGGGTGGGCGGCGTCTCCCGGTGCTTGATCCGCAGCAGGGTCACCGCGGACGCCAGGTAGCCGACCGCGTTGATGGCGATCGACCAGGAGGCGCCGGCCACCTTGATCAACAGCCCGCCGAGCGCCGGCCCTGCAGCCTGTGAGACCGATTGGGAGGCTTGAAGTTTCGAGTTTCCCTCGACCACCTGGTCGCTGTGCACCAGCGTCGGCAGGTAGCTCTGGTAGGACACATCGAAGAACACCTGCAGCATGCCGACGAGCGTGGCGACGATGGCTACCTGCGCGAACGTCAGCCAGCCCGTCCACCAGGCGATCGGCAGCGTCACCAACAACGCAGCGCGGCCGAAGTCGGCGATAATCATGATGTTGCGTTTTCGCCAGCGGTCGATCAGCGCGCCGGACGGCAGCCCGATGATCAGGAACCCTAGGGTGGTGAGGGTGCCGAGCATGCCCATCTGGAACTCGCTGGCACCGAGCGCGGTGACGGCCAGGTAGGGGATCGCCAGACCGCCGAATGCGGCGCCCAACTGGCTGGCGGTGTCGCCGATCCACAGCCAGCGGAAGTCGACATGGTGGAACAGGCTGCGCAGCTTCTTGCCGGGCGGTTCGCCGTCCGCAGTGGGCGTCGGTGGCTGCGGTTGGTTCGAGGTGGTCACCTGACCACTCTCGCCTACTGATTGAGAAACGTCAATCACTGGGTGGATAGGAGTGTCGATCCGTCCGGCAGTCCTACAGTGAGGGTATGACGAGCGCAGCGCCGCAGCCGATCGATGAGTTCGGCGACGGCACAGCTGAGCATGAGTCGGGCACGGCTGAGCATGAGGCGGTCCGGCAGCCGGAGTCGGCGGCGCAAGCGGAACAGTCGGCGGCGCAAGCGGAACAGATGGAGCCGACCTCGCCGCGGGGCGACGTACGCAGACCGGCCACCGATGGCGAACGCAAGGCACTCGCCAGCGTCGTCCGGTTGCGCATCCTGCGGCTGTGTCTATACGAACCGCTGACCAACAAGGAGTTGTCGCAGCGGCTGGATCGCAATCCTGCCAGCGTGCTGCATCACGTGAGAACCCTGGTGTTACAAGGGTTCCTGGTTGCCGGCGAGGTGCGTCGCGGTACCAGAGGGTCGAGGGAAGTGCCGTACCGGGCAACCGGCAAATCATGGAACCTCGAGGTAACATCGCCGGCCGAGCGCAACACCATGCTGCGGACATTCTTCGACGAGGTGTCCCAGGTGCCAGAGGGACGCGTCGAATCATCCCGGTTGGGGCTGCAGCTGTCGGCAGAGCATCTGGACGACATGCGGCATCGGCTCAACGACGTGCTGCGCGAATACGCCACCTATCCGCACGATCCCGACGGCGAGCGAATCTCGGTCTTCCTGGCGTTCCACCCCGAACCCCGATAGGCACTTCGCTTCCGCGGACGCTTCGAAGCCCCCGGAACGCGGGTCACCGTTGCAAGGCGCAGTGTTGAAGGCGCGAGCGATCAGCGCAAGTGTCCAAGTTGGTCGCTGCGGTTGGTTCGCGGCCCGGTTTGTCGACCTAAGTGTCCAACTTGGTCACTGAGGTTGGTGCTGAGGCCAGTTCGCCAGCGTAAACGTCCAACTTGGTCGCTGCGGTTGGTTCGCGGCCCGGTTTGTCGACGCAAGTGTCCAACTTGGTCACTGAGGTTGGTGCTGAGGCCAATTTGTCAGCGCAAGTGTCCAAGTTGGTCGCTCCGGTCGAGGAAGGTCGAGTTGGTCGCTCGGTTCGAGGGAAGGCCGATAGCCGGACCGGCGGGCAGAACGGGCTGGTCGCGGATCGGAAAAGTGTTGGCCGGTCGTGGCACTCTGATAGGTACCTATGACAAACATTCACCTGCGCGGAGCAGACGAGCCGGCCACTGACGGCGTCACCGAACGCGCCCCCGAGTCCCCGTTCGAAGAATCCCCGGTCGAAGCCAACGAAGCCTCGGACGAATCTGCCACCGCATCCACCGCCGAGTTCTTCGTGGATGACGAGGTTGCTGCGGCCCGCGGCGAGGTCCCGCAGACCCGCGGCGACGAAGAACTCGCCGAGCGGGCCGCGCTCCGGCGTGTTGCCAGCCTCTCGACGCAGCTGACCGACATCACCGAGGTCGAGTACCGCGAGCTGCAGCTGGAACGGGTGGTGCTGGTCGGCGTCTGGACCGATGGTTCGGCGGCGGATGCAGAGGCATCAATGGCCGAGTTGTCGCTGCTGGCCGAAACGGCCGGATCGGTGATCCTGGACGCGCTGGTACAGCGCCGCCGGCACCCGGACGCATCCACCTACATCGGCTCCGGCAAGGTGGCCGAGCTGGCCGACATCGTCACCGCGACCGGTGCCGATACCGTGGTCTGCGATGGCGAATTGTCGCCTGGCCAGCTGCGCAACCTGGAGACCCGACTCAAGGTCAAGGTCGTCGACAGGACGGCGCTGATTCTGGACATCTTCGCCCAGCACGCCAGGTCGAAGGAAGGCAAGGCGCAGGTCGAGCTGGCCCAGCTCAACTACTTCCTGCCGCGATTGCGCGGCTGGGGCGAGGCGCTGTCGAGGCAGCAGGGCGGTCGGGTGGCTGCCGGCGCCGGCATGGGCTCCCGCGGCCCCGGCGAAACTAAGCTGGAGCTGGACAGGCGGCGGATCCACAAGCGCATCTCGCTGCTGCGGACAGAACTGGCAGGCATGCGCAGGGTGCGCGACACCAAACGATCGCAGCGCAGGGCGAATCGGGTGCCTGCGGTGTCCATCACCGGCTATACCAACGCCGGTAAGTCGTCGCTGCTGAACCGGCTCACCAACGCTGGAGTCCTGGTGGAGGATGCACTGTTCGCCACCCTTGACCCCACCACCAGGCGGACCACGACCGATGACGGGCGGCTCTACACCCTCACCGATACCGTCGGATTCGTCCGGCATCTCCCCCATCAGTTGGTCGAGTCGTTCCGGTCGACCTTGGAGGAGATCGCGGACGCCGACCTGGTGCTGCACGTGATCGACGGCTCCGACCCGGCGCCGGAACACCAGGTGACGGCGGTTCGCGAGGTGCTCGCCGAGATCGACGCCTCCAAGGTGCCCGAGGTGCTGGTCGTCAACAAGATCGACGCGGCCGACGAGGTGGGCCTGGTGCGGCTGCGGCACCTGATGCCCGGGGCGATCTTCGTATCGGCCAAAACAGGGCAGGGCATCCACGAGCTGCGCCGGGTGATTGCCGGCGGGCTGCCCGACCCCGCCGTGACGATCGACGTGATGGTTCCGTTCACCGAGGGTGCACTGGTGGCCCGGATTCACCAGCAGGGCACCGTGTTGACCGAACAGCACAGCGCGGACGGTACGCATCTGCAGGCGAAGGTGCCGCCGGAGCTGGCGGGTCTGCTCACCGGTTACGCGAGCGCAGCGATCGCCGGCAGCTGAGCCATCCGACGCTGCACCGGCGCCGAACTACGGTAGGAATCAAACGCTGATCCAGGTGAGCTCCGGCGATGTTCAGCTGACATCCGGGTAGGCTCTTATCCACAAGCCGTTGTCTCGTCGTCGGTCTCACGCCGATGGTGTGGCTGACTAGGAAGGTTTCGTCATGGGCGGTCTCCAGTGGTGGCACATCGTCATCATCATCGCGGCTTTTGTGTTGCTGTTCGGCGCTCGTAAGTTGCCGGATGCCGCACGTGGTGTCGGTCGGTCGTTGCGCATCCTCAAATCAGAGGTCAGCGCGATGCACGAGGAAGACACCAAGAAGCCTGCACCGGCCGAGAACGATGCCACCGCAGCCCAGGCGACGCCCGCTGCGCAACTCGCCCCGGCTCCGGTTCCGCCGATTACGGTGCAGCAGCCGGTCCAACAGCCGGCCACCTACCAGCAGCCGGCTCCGGCCACGGTGCAGCAGCCGACCACTTACCAGCAGCCGCCGGCACAGCAGCCGGCTCAGCCGGCCGTCGGCTACCAGCAGCCGGTTTCGGCCCCCGCACCGCAGCCGCCCGCCCCACAGCTGGGTTACCCGCCGGTGCAGCAGGCGGCTTCCGATCCGGTGCCGGTTCCGCACACCGAGCAGTACGCCGACCCGACTCGGCCAGCAGGGAGCTGAGTTCGCTCACGGCGTTGGGCCGGCGCTGCCGGTGATCTCGACGACGCCGGGTAGTTCCGTCGGCAGTGCCTGTCGTGCTCGCTGGGTACGGTGAGCGGATGTTGCCGATCGGAGCCCACCTCGACCATGCCGACCCGCTGGCGGCCGCCAGCGCGCTGGGTGCCGACTCCGTGCAGTTCTTCCTCACCGACCCGCAGGGCTGGGTCGATCCACCGGAACGTCCGGATGCCGATGCCCTGAAGGATTCCGGGCTGGCTGTCTTCATCCACGCGCCGTACCGGATCAACATCGCCGCCACCAATAACCGGATCCGCATTCCCAGCCGAAAGCTGCTGGCCTCGCACGCGACGGGGGCGGCAGCGGTCGGTGCCAGCGGAATCGTGGTGCACGGCGGCCACGTCGGAGACGGTGACGACCCGGCCATCGGATTCGACAACTGGCGAAAGTTGTTTGCCAGGGCCGAGTTCGACGTGCCGGTGCTGATTGAGAACACCGCCGGCGGTGAGAACGCGATGGCCCGCAGCTTCGATCGGCTGTCCATGCTGTGGGACGCGGTCGGCGACTTCGGTGCCGGATTCTGTCTCGACACCTGTCACGCGCACGCGGCCGGCGAAGACCTGGTCGGCATCGTCGACAGGACGAGGGCGATCACCGGCCGGATCGACCTGGTCCATGCCAACGGTTCGCGGGACGAGTTCGGTTCCAGCCGCGATCGACACGCGAACTTCTCCGCCAGCCTGCTCGACCCGGCGCAGATCGCCGACGTGGTCAGGGCTGCTGGTTGCCCGGTGGTGGTTGAAACCCCGTCCGAGGGTCAGGCAGCCGACATCGACTACCTGCGGGATGCGCTCGCCGACTGAGCCGGCCCGGGCTGTCGGATCGAGCCGGCCTCGGTCTGGTCAGACCTTGCGAAGGACGGCGGCCACCCGGCCGAGGATGGTGGCCTCGTCGCCCGCAATCGGATCGAAGGCCGGGTTGGACGGCATCAGCCAGACATGCCCGTCCTTGCGCTTGAAGGTCTTCACGGTGGCTTCGCCGTCGATCATTGCCGCCACGATGTCGCCATTGTCGGCGGTCGGCTGTTGGTGCACGACGACCCAGTCGCCGTCGGTGATGGCCGCCTCGATCATCGACTCGCCCACCACCCTGAGCAGGAACAGCTCGCCCTCGCCGACGAGCTCGCGGGGGAGCGGGAAGATGTCCTCGATGGCTTCCTCGGCCAGGATCGGGCCGCCGGCGGCGATCCGGCCGACCACCGGCACGTAGGCCGGCGTCGGGCGCGCTGACACGCCACTTTCGTTCATCTCATGGTCGTGGTCGAGTTCTTCCGGCGTCCTGATGTCGACCGCTCGCGGACGGTTCGGGTCCTTGCGCAGCAGCCCCTTGCGTTCCAGGGCGGCCAGCTGGTGGGCAACAGAGGACGGCGACTTGAGCCCGACCATTTCGCCGATCTCGCGGACGCTCGGGGGATACCCGCGCTTGGCGACCGAATCGCGGATCACCTTGAGTACCTTCTGCTGCCGCATGGTCAACGGCCGGCCGTTGTCCTTGTCCGGGAACGCCTTGACGGTGGCGCCGACGGTGGCGGCAGCCTTGTTCCCAGCGGAGCCGTGCTCGGTGCGGGCCACGGTCGCCCCTCCCATGTCGTTGGTCTTGGCCGCGATGGGCCGGTCGTCCTCTGACAGTAGGCCGCGATTTATCACAATTCAAACATGCGTTCGATCGACACGCCGATTTCTCTTCCCACTGTCGGACCGACGGTGTAGAAATCGAGCAGACGTTCGATAGAACGTCCGTTCGATATTGGGGTGGGTGTGGATGCGGAACCGACTGTCGGTACCGCGTGACACGCTGCATTCGAACGTGGAAGTGGCCAAGCGATCGGCCCCGAGTCAAGAGGTGAACAGATGACGGTGCAACTGGACAGGTCCTACGTATCAGTGCCGGTTCGAGCATCGGCGCCGAGAGCGGCCAGCACACTCCGGACAACCATTCGCGGAGTGGCGCCAACCCCGGTCCGGCCGAACAAGTCGACCCGGCCGAACACTTCAGTGCGCCCGAGAGTGCCGGCCGACCGGCGTCCGGCCTCCGGTGTGCTCGCCCAGCGTGCGATGGTGCCGGCGGCAGCTCGCGCCCGCTGCGAGCAGACCCGGCAGGACCAGGGGTTCCGGCTCGGCCGCTGGGCGCGGTTGACGATCACCGCGTCGGTCCTCGTTGTCGGCCTGCTGTTTGCCACCGGCGCGTTGCCGGTCGGCTCACCGCCGGCCACAGCGACCCGATCCGTCACCGTTCACCCGGGCGACACGTTGTGGTCGATCGCCCGGTCCGCTGCGCCAGGACAGGACGTGCGGCTGGTCGTCGACCGGATTCGCGATCTCAACGGGTTGACGCAGCTGGACCTGCTGCCCGCGGGCATGGTGCTGGTGGTTCCTGCGGGCTGACGGCGCAGCCACCGGCGAACGGCAGGGTGGACACGCCCGGTGGCGCGACACGCCTGCCAAACCTTGCGAGATCTCAAGGACGTGCCTACAGTTACCCCAACATCTAGTAGTTACAGGGATGTAAGTTGTCCACAGGTTGGGTTACCTCCGAAATGGGGTTATCCACCGGTTCGGTCTCTTCATCCACCGTCTGTCCACTGATCGATCCACAACGACCGGTCGCGGGTTCTTGAACCTGGCGATCATCGTGACGGATCGGATCAGCTGGCGGACACCGAGTCCGTCGGGAGGTGAAGCTCATGCGCTGTCCGTTCTGTCACCATCCGGACTCGCGGGTGATCGACTCCCGTGAGGTAGAAGACGGTCAGACCATCCGCCGGCGTCGCTCGTGTCCGGAGTGCTCGCGGCGGTTCACCACCGTCGAGGAAGCCATTCTGGCGGTGGTCAAGCGCAGCGGGGTCACCGAGCCGTTCAGCCGGTCGAAGGTGATCGACGGCGTGCTGCGAGCCTGCCAGGGCCGCCCCGTCGACGAGGATTCGCTCGCGTTGCTCGCCCAGCGGGTGGAAGACGTCGTCAGGGCCGCCGGCGCCGCCGAAGTGCCGAGCCAGGAAATCGGGCTGGCCATCCTCGGACCGCTGCGCGAGCTGGACGAGGTGGCCTACCTGCGGTTCGCCTCGGTGTACCGGGCATTCACCTCCGCCGACGACTTCGTCGCGGAGATCGAGTCGTTGCGGGCCGACCATCCGCGACCGGCCGCTCAGCGCAACGGGACGACGGCTGCCGCACCGGACGATCAGATAGCCGAGGGGGTCGCGACCGGGCCGCCCGGCAGCACCGGCGACGCCGGGCCGCCTGGCGGGCGACAGCCCGTCACTGTCGGATAACGGGTCGGATAACGGTCGGATAACCGGTCGGATAACGGGTCGGCCAGCCGATCCGCCGTCGCCCTCGACACACCCTCATCATCGAATTCGCATCGCCAAGAGTCTCGTAGCTGCCAGCACACCGCCTCAAGCGGGTCCGGTCCACTATCAAGGCCGGTCTTCCGCCACCTTCGAAGGGAACCTCTCCTCATGACCGAAACCGTCGGTGCCAACGGCCCCGTCAGCCCGTCCCGCGCGGCCAGCACTCCGAAGGGTCCGCGCGGCGCCGGCCTTGCCCTCGAGCGGCTGTACACCACCGAGGGCGTGCACCCCTACGACGAGGTCAACTGGGAACGCCGCGACGTCGTGATGACGAACTGGCGGGACGGCACGATCAACTTCGAGCAGCGCGGCGTCGAGTTCCCTGATTTTTGGTCCCTCAACGCCACCAACATCGTCACCAGCAAGTACTTCCGCGGCGCTGTCGGCTCCGACACCAGGGAGTCGAGCCTGCGGCAGATCATCGACAGGGTCGTCACCTCCTACACCGCGGCCGGCCGCGAGCACGGCTACTTCAGCACCGATGCGGACGCCGAGATCTTCAATCACGAGCTCAGCTGGATGCTGCTGCACCAGGTGTTCGCCTTCAACTCGCCGGTCTGGTTCAACGTGGGAACCAGTTCACCGCAACAGGTTTCGGCCTGCTTCATCCTCGCCGTCGACGACACCATGGACTCCATCCTGAACTGGTACCGGGAAGAGGGGCTGATCTTCAAGGGCGGCTCGGGTGCCGGTCTCAACCTGTCGCGGATCCGTTCGTCCAAGGAGCTGCTGTCCTCCGGTGGTACCGCCTCCGGCCCTGTCTCGTTCATGCGGGGGGCCGACGCCTCGGCCGGCACCATCAAGTCCGGTGGCGCCACTCGCAGGGCGGCCAAGATGGTGGTGCTGGACGTCGACCACCCCGATATCGTCGAGTTCGTCGAAACCAAGGCCAAGGAAGAGAACAAGATCAGGGCGCTGCGGGACGCCGGATTCGACATGGACCTCGGTGGCGAGGACATCGTCTCCGTGCAGTACCAGAACGCCAACAACTCGGTCCGGGTTTCCGACGAGTTCATGCGGGCCACGGAGTCGGGCACCGCCAACAGTGCGGCTTTCGCCCTGCGCGGCCGCAAGACAGGTGAGCCGATCGAGTCCGTCGACGCCCGCGAGCTGTTCGGCAAGATCAACGAGGCCGCCTGGGGCTGCGCCGATCCCGGCATCCAGTACGACGACACCATCAACGATTGGCACACCTGCCCGGAATCGGGCCGGATCAACGCCTCCAATCCGTGCTTTCCCGCAGACCAACGCGTGGTGACCGACAAGGGCCTGATCCGGATCGGTGATCTGGTCGGGCGCTCGGCCATCGGCGAGACATTCGACGTCTACACCAACGACCTGACCTCTGAGTCGGACCCCGCCGACCGCATTGTCGCCACCAGGACTGCGCAGTACATGGTCACCGGGACCAAGGAGATTTTGGAGCTGCGATTCACCGACGGCGGGCGGCTGCGGTGCACCCCGAACCACCGTATCTGGACAATGAACCGCGGTTGGGTGCGCGCGGAGAACCTGGCATCGCAGGACAAGATCGCGCGATCGTTGCAGCTCGCGGCACGGCCGATGGCGAGCGACGCTCTGCCCGCCGATGCCCTCTCGCGGGCTCGCTCGGCGCGCGGACGGGCACTGCCACTCGTCGAGAAATGGGACGTCGAGTTGGCCCACTATCTCGGCTGGCTGGTGGGCGATGGCTGCCTCACGTCGGACGGTGCGGTGACGGTGTACGGCAGCGAGTACGAGCAGAGCGCGACCATGCCCAGGCACGCCGCATTGCTCGCACGGCTCACCGGGCGGGACCGCACGCCGAGCCGGCAGTCGAACGGGACGGCCCAGCTTCGCGCGATGAACGCATCGCTGCGTGAGTTGTTCATCGGACTCGGTGTGAGTTCGGCAAAATCCGCGGGAAAGGTCGTTCCAGAGGTCGTGTTCCAGGCTCCGCAGGACAGTGCGACCGCTTTCCTGCGCGGCCTGTTCGACGCCGACGGTTGCGTAGTGAACCAGCTGGACAAGGGCACCCGTTACGTCGGGCTCGGCAGCCGTTCCGAGGAACTGCTCATCGGTGTGCAGGAACTGCTGGCGGGCTTCGGTATCGCGGCTCGCATCTACCGCACGGGCACGAAGACCGACAGCTTCCACTACACCCGTGTCGACAGTTCTACTGCGACGTACGGCAGCGACGGACCGTCCTTCGATCTTCGAATCTCGGGGCACAGCATCCCCCGGTTCGGTTCATTGATCGGTTTCGACCACGCTGCGAAGGCCGAACGGCTCGCCACCGTGCTTGCCAACCACGCGTTCTACCGTATCGAAGAGTCCGTTGGTTTGGTGTCGCGGGAGTCACGGGGATTCGAGACCACGTACAACCTGACCGAATCGCGGAACCATTCGTACATCGTGTCCGGTGTCGTCGTGGCCAACTGCTCTGAATACATGCACCTGGACAATTCGTCCTGCAACCTGGCATCGCTGAACCTGATGAAGTTCCTGTCCGACGACGGCAAGTTCGACGCGACGACGTTCGCTCGTGCAGTCGAATTTGTGTTCACGGCGATGGATATCTCCATCTGTTTCGCCGATTTCCCGACGGAGCCGATCGCCGAGACCACCAGGGCATACCGGCAGCTGGGCATCGGCTACGCCAACCTCGGTGCGCTGCTGATGGCCACCGGGCATGCCTACGACTCCGAAGGCGGCCGGACATTGGCGGCGGCGATCACCTCGCTGATGCAGGCCACCTCCTACAAGCGGTCCGCCGAGATGGCTGGCGTCGTCGGCGCCTACGACGGCTACGCCCGCAACGCCGACGCCCACAAGCGCGTCATCCGCAAGCACGCCGCTGCCAACGACCAGATCCGCACGCTGGTCGGCGACGACGCGGCCATCGTCAAGCTGGCCACCAAACAGTGGGAGCAGACCCTTGCCCTCGGCGAGAAGAACGGCTACCGCAACGCGCAGGCCTCGGTGCTAGCACCGACCGGCTGCCTGGTTGGCGACACCCTGGTCAGCACCGAACGCGGGCTGCTGCGGCTGTCCGAACTGGGCGATGTGTACGGCGACAAGTGGCAGGATCTGGGCATTTCGGTGGCCACCGACGAAGGTCCGCAATTGGCCACCAAGTTCTTCGTCAACGGTGAGGAACCCACCAGACGGATCGTGACCGAAGGTGGCTACCGAGTGCAAGGCACGCTGGCGCATCGCATCAAGGTGGTCGAGCCGCGATCGGGCCGATGGGCGTGGAAGCGGCTGGCCGACATCGCCGCCGGAGACCTGGTACCGCTGCAGCTCGGACAGACCGTCGGCGCACCCCGCCCGGTCCGGTTGCCGGTGCTGGATCAGGCGTACTACGCAGGAGACCGCGGTATCCATGTCCCCGACGTTGTCGACCAGCCGCTGGCCGAGCTGGTCGGCTACTTCATGGGCGACGGCAGCTTGCACGCCAAGGGCATCCGGCTGTGCGTGGCCGACACCGACCTCGACGTCGTCGACCGCATCCGGGTGCTCAGCAAGGAACTGTTCTCCCTCGAACCGGCGGTCCGGCAGCAGCAGGGTTACCAGGAGGTGACACTGCAGTCCGTCCGGCTCGCCCGCTGGTGGCAAGCGGCCGGCTTCGCCAAGGGTCTGCCCGGGGTCGACCACACGGGTAAGGGCTGGACGCCGCGGGTACCGACCGCGGTCCGGGAAACCAATGATCCGGCCGTCTACGCCGCATTCCTACGGGGTCTGTTCGAGGCCGACGGTACAGTGCTGGCCGGGGTGCCGAGCGTATCCACCGCGTCGGAGACGTTCGCCGACGACATCCGGACCATGCTGCTCGCGCTCAACCTGCCGACCACGACTCGGCAGACCGTCAGCGGCTGGGGCGGCTCGCAGTTCCAGGTGCGGATCCGCAACGTCAAACACGCCGGCGGCTACGCCGATCGGATCGGTTTCCTCGGCGGCCGGAAGCAGTCGCTGCTGGAATCGGTGCCGTCGACGCAATCCGGCAACCGCGATCGGATCGTGCTACCGGACGCGGTGTGGCTGGAACTGGCGCCGGGGCGCTACGAGCTACACGGCCTGATCCAACAGGCGGTTGCCCGCGGCAAGGGAGTGAGCCGGGATCTGGCGCGCCAGGTACTCGCCGCCACCGGCGATGCCCGGGTCCAGCATGCGCTTGGCTTCGTCTTCGAGTCGGTGGCCGAGAATGCCGACGGCGGTGTCCAGCCGACCTACGACCTGTCGGTGCCTTCGAACGTCAGCTATGTCGCCGCCGGCTTCGTCAGCCACAACACCATCGGCCTGATGATGGACTGCGACACCACTGGCGTCGAGCCCGACCTGGCGCTGGTCAAGTTCAAGAAGCTGGTCGGCGGCGGTTCGATGCAGATCGTCAACCAGACGGTGCCACGGGCGCTGACGTCGCTCGGCTACCAGCAGGAGCAGGTCGAGGCGATCGTCGAGTTCATCGCCGAGCACGGGCATGTCGTCGATGCCCCGGGGCTCAAGCAGGAGCACTACGAGGTGTTCGACTGCGCGATGGGCCGACGCTCGATAGCCCCGATGGGACACGTGCGGATGATGGCGGCGGTGCAGCCGTTCATCTCCGGCGCCATCTCCAAGACGGTGAACATGCCGGAAGAGGCGACCGTCGCCGACGTCGCCGAGATCTACACCCAGGGCTGGAAGCTCGGCCTCAAGGCACTGGCCATCTACCGGGACAACTGCAAGGTCGGCCAGCCGCTCTCGGCAGCAAAGAACAATTCCGCGAACAACAAGTCCTCGGCCAAGACCGAGGTCGCGGCGCCGGTCGCGGTCGAGCCAGGTCGCCCGGTTCGCCGGCGGCTGCCGAAGAAGCGGCCGTCGCAGACGGTGTCGTTCACCGTCGGTGGGGCAGAGGGTTACCTGACCACTGGCTCCTACCCCGACGATGGTCTCGGCGAAATCTTCGTCAAGCTCGGCAAGCAGGGCTCCACCCTTGCCGGCGTGATGGACGCCTTCTCCATCGCGGTGTCCGTCGGTTTGCAGTACGGCATCCCGCTGGAGAGCTACGTCGCGAAGTTCACCAACCTGCGGTTCGAACCCGCAGGGATGACGGACGACCCCGACATCCGGCTGGCCACTTCGGTAATGGACTACCTGTTCCGTCGGATCGCGCTGGATTACCTGCCGGTGGACAAGCGCGGCGACATGGGCATCTTTTCCGCCGCCGAGCGGGCCATCCAGGTGACCGGCGGGTACAGCGCCGATGCCGCGGCGACCGATGTCGGTGCAGACGCCGGGGTGGAGGATCTGGCCAGCACCGTCGACGTGAAGCCGGTGGCGGACAGTGCGGCCACCGACACTGCCGACGCCGCTACCGATGACGTCGTCGCCGCCAGGACCGTCAACAGGGCGGCGACGCCGACAACCGCCGGTTCGTCCACCGAGCTGCTGGAAATGGTGATCGGCAAGTCCGCCGACGCGCCGCTCTGCTTCACCTGCGGCACCAAGATGCGCCCGTCGGGTGCCTGCTATGTCTGCGAGGGTTGCGGCTCCACCTCCGGGTGCAGCTGACGCTGCGCGTCACGTCCACCCGGGTCCACGGGTTGCAGCTGACGCTGCGCGTCACCTGCACCCGGGTCCACGGGTTGCAGCTGACGCTGCGCGTCACCTCCACCCGGGTCCACGGGTTGCAGCTGACACCGATCAGCGGGGAGCAATCCCGTCCCGGACCACCCGCCCGCCGCCGGCCCCGAGCTGGCGGCGGGCGGGTGTTTCACGCAGCCGATCTGTGCGGATCGGCGTTTCTAGTCAGCTGCCACGAGCGTTTGGACAAGCCGTAGCAGAACCCTTCGATGACGCTGCGGGACAACGGCTTTCCGCCGCCGTATCCGCGCGCCCAGCGCCACGAACAGGGGCGCGAAGTGCTCGGCGCGGGAGAACATCGTCCCGCCGTCGGCCAGCTGATCCAGGTATGGCGTCCGTACCTGCGGAGCTCTCTGACGGAGTCGGGGCTGAGCACTCGGCGGCGTTGGCATTGGCCGATCAAGCATTCAGCTGCCGGACGGTGCGGCTGGACGGTCGGGCGGCCGATGATCGAAACCTACTGCTTCGTGAGGCTTTTGGGATGGTCTGATGCTGCGCGCAGGTGCCCTAGTAGGTTGTCCGACATGACCAACTCTCAAGGCGCCTCGATTACCGAAATCTCCAACGCCGTGGTGACGGACCTCGCCGCACTCAGCCCGATGATGGCCACCTACCTCGGCATCGGAGAGCCGTCGGATCGGCTCGACGACCTGTCGCCCGCCGGGCTGCAGGCCCAGGCCGACGTCGCCGCCCGGGCGATCGATGCGGCCAACGCTGCCGCACCGGCCGATGAACACGAGTCGGTGGCCCGCATTGTGCTGGTCGAAAGACTCAGCGTGGAGAAGGACCGGTTCGACAGCGGCTGGACGCACGCCGAGCTGAACGTGATCGCGTCGCCGGTACAGAACGTCCGACAGATCTTCGACCTGATGCCGACGGACACCGACGACGACTGGGCCACTGTCGCCCGCCGGATGCAAGCCGTGCCAGCGGCGTTGGCCGGCTATCGCGAAAGCCTGGCCGCCGGTGCTGCGGACGGCAAGATCTCGGCGCGTCGGCAGGTGACCAAGTGCGCCGACCAGTGCGACATCTTTGCCGGCGTGTCCGGCGACGGATTCTTCACCGGGCTGGCGGCGTTGGCTAACCGCGATGGCGGCCTGCACCAGGACCTGATCGCCGGCGCAACGGCGGCTGAGTCCGCCTATGCCGACCTCGGTCAGTTCCTGCGATCGGAACTGCAGGCCAAGGCTCCGGAGAAAGACGCCGTCGGCGAGGAGCGGTACGCCCTCGGCTCGAGGTATTTCCTCGGCTCGATCGTCGATCTCCAGCAGACCTACGACTGGGGCTGGCAGGAGTTCCTGTCGATCGAATCCGAGCTGATCGAGGTTGCCGAGCGGATCGCGCCGGGAGCTGGTCCACTCGGTGCCGCCAACCAACTCGACGGCAATCCGAAGTACCAGGTTCAGGGCAAGGACGGCTTGCAGCAGTGGATGCAGGGCCTGGCCGACAAGGCGGTCGAGGACCTGAGCAAGACTCACTTCCAGGTCGAAGGGCCGATGCGGACGCTGGCCTGCCGGATCGCCCCGCCCGGTGGTGGCGTCGGCGCCTACTACACCGGCCCCAGCGACGACTTCTCCCGTCCGGGAACGATGTGGTGGTCGGTGCCTGCCGATAGGGAGATCTTCCCGACCTGGCGTGAAACCACGACGGTCTACCACGAGGGTGTGCCTGGTCATCATCTGCAGATCGCCACCGCCGTGGCGACGAAGGATCTGCTCAACGACTTCCAGCGGCTGCTCGCCGGTACCTCCGGACACGCTGAAGGTTGGGCGCTGTACGCCGAGCGGTTGGTGCGGGAAGCTGGCTACCTGGCCGACGACGGCGACCTGCTGGGAATGCTGGACGCCCAGCTGTTCCGCGCCGCTCGAGTGGTGCTGGACATCGGGATGCACCTGGAGCTGGCGATTCCGGCCGGCACCGGATTCCATGAGGGGGAGCGTTGGACGCCCGAGCTCGGGCTGGAGTTCCTGCTCACCAGGACCATCTCCGATCCTGCGCACAGCAAGGACGAGATCGACCGCTACCTGGGTTGGCCGGGTCAGGCTCCGGCCTACAAGGTGGGCGAGCGGGTCTGGTTGCAGGGACGGGACGCGGCCAAGGCTCGGCATGGAGATGCCTTTGACCCCAAGGCTTTTCACACCGCAGCCCTGCGGGCAGGAGAGATGGGACTCGACCCGCTGGCGACCCTGCTGCGCACGCTCTAGTCCGTCCAGTCCAGCGTGGCCTACTGGATTCGCGCGGAGCCGCCAAGGGTTCCCGCCCAGTACTGCGAGGATCGACTTCAGCTACCGAGGACCTCTCTGGGGAGGAGTTGTTTGTTTCGTTCTGCCTCGCCTGTCACATGCGAGTCGAAGTCGATCCTCGCCGGGGTGGGGTTCAGCGGCCGCAGCTCAGTCGGGGAGCGGCAGGGTGCGCCCGAGGATGCCGAACAGCCGCGGATCACCGGTGAAGCGGTGCTGCCGCAGCACATCACCGAAGCCGAGTCGGCGATAGAGCCGCCAGGCCCTGTTCTCGCCCTCCGGCGTCGACAGCAGCACCCGCTGCTCTGGGCACTGCCGCAGGAATTGCCGCAGCACTCTCTCACCGAGTTGCCTGCCCTGGGCCTGCGGATGGACGTGCAGTTCGGTGAGCTCGACATAGTCGGTGAGCCACTCGTCGGCCGCGGCAGTCGGTAGCCCACGGCGGACCTCGTTGTGCCACCACTGCCCCGGCTGACCGGTGTAGCCGTAGGCAAACCCGAGTGGCGCGCCGCGCGAGCCGAAGGCGGCAACGCAGCTGAAGCCTGGCCGCTTCGCATGCTCCAGCCACAGGTGACGACGGCCGGCTCCGGTACCCCGCGGATAGCCCATGGCGTCGATGTAGATGGCGATGAGCTGGTCCGCGCGGGCGGTGAACTCGGGGCCCCCGAGCGTTCGCAGCGACAGGTCCGACCGCGCGTTGTCGGTGTGCTCGACCAGCATGAGTTCCATCAGACCACGATCCAGGGCTGGTTGGGTGGCCGGTGTCGGATCCTCGGGCTAGTATCGAACAAACGTTCGAACTGGGTTGACGACCAACGAGCCGCGACCCGCGAAAGGAGCACAACGATGGCACTGCAGACGATGGCGACTCCGGCGGAGCTGCGGACGGTGGCGAGCGGGCGATTCCCGCCGGTCACCAGGGCTTCAAAGGATCTGCTCGCCGATGCGGGTCGTGGATTGGGCACGGCGATCAGGGCCACCGATGCTGCGGATCGTTATGCCGCAGCCCATCTCGCGGCGCTGCGCGGAGCGGCGGCCTTGCTCGCCTCGCGCGCCAAGCCAGGTCGCGGCCGGCTCGGCAACGCCTGGGAACTGCTCGGCAGGGTGGCTCCCGATCTGGCGGAGTGGGCGCTTTTCTTCCGGGCGGGCGCCGGCAAGAGGCAACTGGCGGAGGCGGGCATCGGCAGGGCGATCAGTGCCCGCGAGGCGGACGACATGCTGCGGCAGGCCGCCGAGTTCCTCGATCTGGTGGAGGCCAGGCTGGCGCCGGCAGCGGGCGGCAGGCAGGGGCCAACGGCCGTTGGCCGGCTCGTACCGAGGGTGGCGGCGACGGGCTGAGTCGCGGCGGGCGGCGACGGGCTGAGCCGAGGACGCCGTCCGATGCTGCGCCGATCGTCAGATGCTGCGCCGATCGTCAGCTGGGGCTGCTCGACTTTCGCTTGCCGGCCCGCAGCAGCCGATCGAGCAGGGCGTCGAAGATGTCAGCGATCTCCTCGGCACCGGCGGTCTGCCACTGGTGGATCGGTACCGCTGCGCCCTGCGCCTGCTGGACCGCGCCGCGCTCCGGCAGTACCGGCTGCAGCACCAGCGGTCCGAACAACTCGCGCAGTTCGCCGAGCCGGAAGGCGTGCTCGGGGGATCGCGGTCGCACCCTGTTGATCACCACACCGAGCGGCTGCAGCCCGTGGTGGTGCGCGGCCCGTTCGGCCTGCACCGCCTCCAACGCCCGTTGCACCCCGGCCACCGCATACAGCGATGGCTCCGTCACCAGCACCGCCCGGTCGCTGGCAATCAGTGCGCTGCGAGTCAGCTGACCGAGTGACGGCGGACAGTCGATCAGCACCAACTCCGGATCGGCTGGCAGCTTGCCGACGGCGGTAGCCAGCCGCGACAACCGTTTCGACGCTGGATCCGGGTGGTTGTACGCCTCCGTGCGCTCGCTGCCGACCAGCAGCCGCAGGCTGTCGCCCCAGGCCGTTGGCCGCAGCGCCGCCCGCACCACGGAGCGTTTCGGATCGGCCAGCACCTCCGCGACGGTGCCGGTTGCGGATCGCAGCGACGGATCGTGGTCGGGGGCCAACGTGGCGCTGGCATTGGCCTGCGGATCGAGATCGACCAGTACCGTGCGCACGCCCCGGTACACGGCAGCAGACGCCAACCCGAGGGCGACGGTCGTCTTGCCCACTCCACCCTTCAGACTGAGCACAGCGGCGACGAGCACGTCCACAACCTATCCGGTGAAGATGGCCGGCCGGGTTCAACCGCTGGTCCGCCGCCAGGCGTGCCGCCGCTGCCCGTCGGCCGGCGCCGATACGCTCGTCAGCACAACACTTTTGCTCGGTGCGCAGGCATCGTGCCCAGAAGATGCGGAGGCGCCGTGATCGGGTGCATCGGCCGGGTGCCGTGGTGATCGACCAGCAGCGCGGCGATGAGGTCGGCAGGGCGCTGGAAGAACTGGCGGCAGGTCGCCAGCTCGAGGTGATCGATGTCGGTGGCGGTAGCGGTACCAGGGCCGTCCCACTCGCCGTCGCCGGTTGCCGGGTGACGGTCGTCGACCCGTCCATCGACGCGCTGGCCACCCTGCGCCGCAGGGCATCGGAGGCCGGAGTCGCCGACCGGGTACGCGGCGTGCAGGCCGACACCGATGCGCTAGGCGGTGCCGTCCCGCCGAACAGCGCCGACCTGGTGTTGTGCCACCACGTGCTGGAATCGGTCGACGATCCGCAGGCCGCCACGGCCGCGATGGCCGCTGCCCTCAAGCCGGGCGGCACGCTGTCGCTGCTGGTCACCGGCAGGTTCGCGGCGGTGCTGGCGCTGAGCATCGCCGGCCGGTTCACCGAGGCAGCAGCGGTGCACGCCAATCCCGACGGTCGGTTCGGTGACGGCGACCCACTGCGCCGCCGCTACGACATCGACTCGGTGACGGCCCTGCTGTCCGGGGCCGGCCTGACCATCAATGAGGTGCGCGGGGTACGGGTCGTCAGCGCACTGGTCTCCGGGGCGGTGATGCAGGCACAGCTGCAGGGTTCGGCAGAGCTGGCCGCGCTGGAACGGCAGCTCGCCGCGGCGCCGCCGCTGCGGGACATCGCTGCGGACCTGCACATCCTGGCGGTGCCAACGGGCTGAGCAGCGGTCGAAGATCAACCATCAAGGACAGGGAGGAGCAGCGGAACCATGGGTGCCAGTGCTGACAGCAGGCGGCACGTCACCATCGACCCGGCGGCCGTCGACGACAGCGCCTGCACGGTGCTGCACGTCGACATGGACGCCTTCTTCGCCTTCGTCGAGCTGCGGCGCCATCCCGAGTTGCGCGACCGACCGATGATGGTCGCCGGCACCAGCGGTCGCAGCGTGGTGCTGTCGGCGACGTATCCGGCGCGGGCGACAGGGGTGCGGTCCGGGATGCCGCTGGGCAGAGCGAAGGCGTTGTGTCCGGGAATCGCGGTGGTGCAGCCCGACCATGCGCTGTACTACCAGGTCTCCAAGCAGGTGATGGCGATTTTCGCCGACGTCACGCCGCTGGTCGAGCCACTGTCGGTCGACGAGGCCTTCCTGGACGTCTCGGGCGCCGGCCGGACCGGCGGCCGGCCAGGCGCGATAGCGGCCGCGCTGCGGCGACGCATCCACGAGGAGTTGCAGCTGACCGCGACGGTCGGTGCTTCGTCGACAAAGTTCGTCGCGAAGCTCGCCTCCGGGCTGGCCAAACCGGACGGGTTGCTGATCGTGCCGCCGGACGACGTCGTCGGGCTGCTGCACCCGTTATCGGTGCGGGCGCTGTGGGGTGTCGGCCCTGCCGTCGAGAAGAGAGTGCTCGGACTGGGCCTGACCACCGTCGGCGAGATCGCCCACACCGACCGGGACTGGTTGATCCGCCGGCTCGGCGCGGCGATGGGCGGCAAACTGCACGACCTTGCCTGGGCCAAGGACGACAGGTCCGTGAGCACCGATGTCAGCGAGGCATCGATCGGTGCCGAGACCACCTTCGCGGTCGATTCCGCCGACCTCGTGTTCTTGCGCCGCGAGCTGTTGGCCCTCGCCGACCGGACTGCCAGACGGGCCCGGGCGGGCGGGCAACGTGGCAGGACGGTGGCGATCAAGATCCGCTACGACGACTTCACCACCCTCACCAGATCGGTGACCCTTGACGCGCCTACCGATATGGCCCGCACCATCCATGCCGCCGCGATCACCCTGCTGGACCGGTTGGGCCAGGGCAGAAGGGTCCGGCTGGTCGGGGTGCGGCTGGAGGGGCTGACCAATGGCAGCGTCGTCAGTGAACAGCTGAGCTTTGACGACCGCGAATCGCGGCCAAGCTGGCGGGAGGCAGAGACCACCGTCGATCAGATCTCGGCCAGATTCGGCGCGGCCGCGATGGGGCCGGCCAGCCTGCTCGGCAGGGCCGGCGGGACCAGCAGGGACGGCCAGCGGGAAACGCCGAGGCCGAAACGGTCGCAGTCCGGCGTCCTGCCGGCAGCTGGACAGCGGGAAAATGCCCGGAAACCGGGCGGCGAACGGCCGATATCGACCCCATAGTCGGCCGATTGTGTCGATCAGGGGCCAGAATCACGGGCAGATTGTCGCTGCGGCTGGTAGCGACGCCTTCCTGCTCGTATCCTGGGTGTGAGGCAGTCGTTCGACTACCGACAACCTGCCCGTACTTGCGGGTAACCGATCACCAAGGCCTGAGCCCAGGTGCTTCAGGAGGGACCGAGATGCCGCTCTCCGAGCACGAGCAGCGCATGCTCGACGAAATTGAACGCGCGTTGTACGACGACGACCCCAAGTTCGCCACCAGTGTCGACGTCACCAGGATCCGGCGACGACGCCCCATCGCGGCGGCCATTGTTTTCGTCATCGGATTGGTCTGTCTTGTTGTCGGAGTGATTGCCACCCAGAGCATCCTGGCGCTCGGTGTGGTGGTGTCGGTGGTCGGTTTCCTGGTGATGGTCGCCGGTGTCGGGCTGTTCGTCTTCGGCATTCCGAGCCGTGGCCGGATCGCCGCCGAGCCGAGCCCGAAAGCGGTCCGCGCCAGTTCCAGTCTGTCCGAGCGGATGGAAGAGCGACTGCGTCGCCGATTCGATCAGGACAGCTGACCCACTCGCGACCTACTGGCCCCGCGCGGGACAGCCGCGCCCCGGCTGGACGCGCGTCGACCGTTGCCGGTCAGTCAGGTCGGTCGCCGGTCAGTCCCTGGACGACGGCCGCACGCTCCGCGGCAGTAGTCGATCGGTCAGCGACATCGGTGACGACCTGTCCAGGCTCTCACCGACTGCGGACACCGCGGCGACCAGCTCCTTGCCGTCGGCGTTGGAGTTGCCCGGCTCGGCGCCGTACCACTCCTGCTCGGCAGCGATCACCAACCCGCGCAATCGACTCCTGGCGTTCTCGGTGAGCCGGGAGGTGCGGGCCAGCCTGTTGGCAGTCGCCCTTGTCGATTCGGTCGCCGACATCGGAAGGCCATGATCGAGGATCAGGTCCTCGATCTCCGCCCAGGCAGCGGTGGCCGCCCCCGAGCCACCGGAACCTGCGGAGGTCAGCCGGCCACGGCGCCGCATCCGGCGCACCAGTGTCGGCAGGATCAGCAGCACGGCCAGCAGTACCACCACGGACAGGGCCCACCAGATGCCGGTCGGCACCGCGGCGAGGCCGGTCGGTGCGGCGGCCGCCGACGAGTCCGTCGTCGCGCTGCTCCCGGTTTGCTGGGCCTTCGACGTGTTGGTGTCGGCCGCCAGCCCCTTGCCAGGCGTGACGGTCTGCGATGACGTGGTGACGGCAGACGAGGTGGCTGCTCCGGCACCAGCTCCGCCGGCGGCCTCCGCGAAGCCCTGTTGGTTGCCCTCGCCGCCGGTCAGCGGTGTGGGGTCGAACCGCACCCAGCCGTACTTGTTGAACTTCACCTCGACCCAGGCGTGGGCGTCGTTGGTGGTGATCAGGTAGCTGCCGTCCGCCTGCCGCTCGCCCTGGGTGAAGCCGACGGCGACCCTGGTCGGAATGTTCAGCGTCCGCAGCATCACCGCCATGGTTGAGGCGTACTGCTCACAGAACCCCTGTTTGTTGGCCAGGAAATCGGTGAGCGGGTTGCCGGTGTTGCCGGGCGGCACGTGCAGCGAGTATCTGAATCCATTGGCCGGATCGGTGAAGTACTTGCGCAGCGCGTCTGCCTTGTCGAAATCGGTGCTGGCGGAGGCGGTGACGTTCTCGGCCAGTTGGTGGACGGACTCCGGGATGTTCGGCAGTGCGACGGTGTCGGCCGTCGGGGTGGTGGTGTCCTGCTCCAGTTCGGTGCTGGTGAGCTTCGGGAAGGCCGACCGCATGGTGTAGCTATTCGGGTTGACCTTGCTGTCCCGGTGGACGGCGCTCAAGTTCTTGTCCCATTGCCAGCCGCCGGCCAGTCCGGAAACCGACACGGTGCGGGCGTAGATGGGCAGGTAGACGTCGGAGAACTGCAGCGAGGTGACCCTGATCTGGGCCGCGCTGGCTCCGTCCGGATCAACTCCCGGCAGGGTGCCGTCGGCGGCGCCGTCGTCCGACAGTCCTGTCGGGTACCACTCGCTTTTGGCGCCGTCGAAGGTCGTCAGCGCGACGGTGCGCAGGTAGTCGGCGTCGGGCAGCCCGGTGACCCGCAGCAGGTTCGCCGGCGTGCCTCGCTGCAGATCGCCGCGCAGTGAGATGAAGGGGGAGAGTCCGATTTCGGAGGTGCCGGTCGCAGTCCGCGGCAATCGGCCCGCGGTGCCGATGCCATGGACGGAATCGCCGCCGACAATCGCAACGGTGATGCCGACACCGGCGATCACCAATGCGGTCGCCACCAGTCCGACTGTGGTCCTGCCCTGCGACCTGGCGCCGGTGTGGGCGGTGATCGCCAGCAGTACGGCATATAAGGCGGCCGGCGCCGCGAACGACCACCATGGCAGCTGATCGGTGGCGATGGATGCCGGCACCGAATACAAGCACAGCAGCGGCAACGCGACCAGCGCCGGCGAGCGGGCCTCGGCCACCAGGAAGTCAACGATCAGCCCGGTGGTGCCGACCGTCAGACAGATCAGGAACGACAATTCGATGGTGACCGGCGCCGGTGGCACGGTGCCCAGGATCTGTTGCCAAGCGCCAGACAGCAGATCGCCCGTCTCGTGCAGCACCCTGCCGTTGGGAATGAACCCGAGCCAGCCGCTGGTGGCGAACAGGCCGGTCAAGGCGATCACCAGCCCGGCGAACTGCACCAGGACGGTGATGGGCGCCGGCGACCGCAGCAGTCGACAGCCGATGCCGAGCAGCCAGATGACGCCGACCACCTCGATCAGTGGCACCACCCAGCTACCGCCGGTGACGGTTGCCGACAGGGCGGTCGATCCGCCGATCACCGACAGTGCCGCTACCAGCGACGGCCCGATCCACAGCCGGTCAACGGGCGGCTGCTCCTGGTCCACCGCAGCGGCCGGCGATGGACCAGGGGGCGCCGGTCGTGGCGAGGTGATGGTCATGGCGTCGTCGTCATCTGTCGTCGTGGTTCGTTGCGCTGGCCGGCCGAGGAGGCGTCGAACCTGGACGCGAAGCCGTCGCCCGAGCGACAGGCCCGTCGCCAGGCCTCCCCGAGGTCGTCACCGCGCCGGATGATCACTGTCCGCCAGCCGCCGGCTTCCAGCAGATTGCGGGCGTCGGCGACCGGCGCGACCGGCGGATCTGTCGGTCCCGCCCAGTCGGTGACGTCGAGCATCATCGCCACCGCCTGCACCCCACGTGGCCGGCTACCGACCAGCCGGCGGGCCGCCGCCACGTCGACGGACCCGAGGATCGCGATGAGCATGCCCGCGGTCCCCACCGGCGGCAGCTGTAGTTCCGATTCGGAATCGGTCTCCACGATCGCGAGTCCGGCGAGTACGTCGTCGGAGACGTCGTGACCGTGGGCGATCACCGTCCCGGTATGACCCGTCAGCCGCAGTTCGTGGTCGGTGGCCAGCAGATGCAGGCTGATGGAGGCGGCCACCGTGACGCCGACTTCCAGGCTGGCGCCGGCGCCGGCGCCGCGGTGTGCCTGCGCTCGGTGGTCGAGCAACACGACGGCGCCGCCGTGCGAGACAGGTTCTTCGAGCCTGACCATCAGCTCGTCGTGCCTGGCAGACGCCCGCCAGTGAATGGTGCGGATGTCGTCGCCGTTGCGGTAGCCGCGAACAGTGACGTCCGGATCGCCACCGACAGAGCCGAGGGCGGCGGTTCCGGATGCTGCCGAGCGGTTGCCGGCGCCGGCCGGTAGCCCTGTCAACCGGACCGGAGCGGGCACCACCAGCACCTCGGTGCGCAGGTCGAGGTTGCGGGCGTCCTCCCACAAGGCAAAGGGATCGGAGAACTTGACCTGCGGCGGCCCTAGTTCGAAACGGCCACGGCGGGTGGCGTAGAGCCGATAGGTGGCTTGCGCCGTCCGCCCCCTGCGCAGCCCGGGCAGCAGACAGCGCATCCCCGCGGTCAGGTCCGCCGTTCCTGGTTCGGACAGCTCTAGGGTTCTGGTTCTTGCGGTGCCGGCGTTCACGACGGTGAGCGTCACCTGGCCGACGGTGCCGGGCGAGAGCCTGTCCGGCAACACCTGGTGGGTCGCCTCGATCTTCGGCCGTCTGGTGGCGGTGATCAAATAGGCGGCCAACGGCAGCGCCACGGCCAGGATGCCGACGCGCAGCAGATCCCGCTCGTCCAGCAGCACTGCGCAGACAGCAGCAGCCAGGCCGCCGGCCAGCAGACAACGACCGCGGGTCGTCATCCCACGGGAAGCAGAGTGGGAAGCCCGCTGGTCAGCCACCGCTGCCCCGCGGCACCCGCACCCTGGCGAGCAGGCCGCGGACGATGTCTTCCGCCGATCGGTGCGCAGCGTGCGCCTCGACCGTGAGCAGGAGCCGGTGGCTCAGCACCAGCGGTGCCAGCCGCTGAATGTCGTCCGGCACTACGAACGCGCGACCCTCGAGGGCGGCCGCCGCCTTCGCTGCCCTGCCGAGGTGCAGCACGGCCCGCGGGGATCCGCCCAGCCGGACCTCGGGGGTGTTGCGGGTGGCACCGATCAACTCGACGATGTAGGCCCGCAGCTCGGGTGCCAGGTGCACCTTCGAGACACCGGCGATCATCCCGGCAACGGTGGCGGCATCGGCCACCGGTGACAGCGCGTCGAGTGGGTCGAGGTGATCGCGTTCGGCAAGCATGGCGATCTCGGACGCCGGATCCGGATAGCCGATGGCCGTTCGGGCCAGGAACCTGTCGCGCTGCGCTTCGGGGAGCGGGTAGGTGCCCTCCATCTCGACCGGGTTCTGGGTAGCCAACACCAGGAACGGCCGCGCCAGCGGGTAGGTGGTGCCGTCCACGGTGACCTGCCGTTCCTCCATGCACTCCAGCAGCGCGGACTGCGTCTTGGGGGAGGCCCGGTTGATCTCGTCGGCGACCACCAGGTTCGCGAAGACCGGGCCGGGCCGGAACTCGAACTGGCTGGAGGGCCGGTCGTAGACACTCACGCCGGTGACGTCGGACGGCATCAGGTCTGGGGTGAACTGCACCCTGCTGACGGTCCCGGCCACCGACCTCGCCATCGCCTTGGCGAGGCTGGTCTTGCCGGTGCCTGGCACGTCCTCGATCAGCAGGTGGCCCTCGGTGAGAATGGCGATCGTCGTCACCCTGATGACGTCGGGCTTGCCGAGGATGACCTTGCCTACCGACGCGGCAATCCGCTGCCCCACCTGCGCGATCTGCTCAACGGTCAACGCCTCGAGCTGATGGTCCGCCGCGCCACCGTTGCCGTTGCTCGTATGCTCGGCCCCCTCGTCCGCGCCCGCACTGAGCCCCTGTGGCGGTGCTTCGGAATGCAGGTGCTGTGCCACGAATTACCCTCCCGACCTTTCAGAATGTGTGGACCGCCACGCCTTCCAGTGGTGTGGGGCCAACCACAGTCTGCCAAAGGACGGCCGGTTGGTGGCCATTGGACGGCGTCGGGTTTTCCGAATCGGTGGCCGGATCGTCCCTGTTAACGGCGTTCTGACCGCAATTTGAGGATTGCTACCTCCGGATTCCCGCCAGCCACCACACCGCGTCCCACTGTCCACCACCCGGCCCCCAACAGTGACGAGCCGGGCACCGTGGCCGGTTTTTTGGGCGGTCCAGCGGGACGTGCGGCGGTCCAGCGGGAGTCCAGCAGGACTTGGGAAGCCCTCTGACCCGTCGATTCGTCGTCGCGGATCGAGGGGGCGATCGCATCTCCCCACCAATCCCCACCGTGTTGAACTGGGTAAATAACAGGTCAAGATTCTGTTCGGCGATTCATCCGAGGAACCGCCGGCATATGGTGGCGGAAAGTGGGTGAATGTGGCACAGTCTGGGGTCACCGGGCAGACGATTCAGCGGTGGGACGCCCGATCGGTACGAGCGGAGGTGGGAGGTGGCGATTCGTGATTTCTTCGCCGGCTCTTCCGACGTTCGAATGGACGACAAGGGTCGGGTCACCCTGCCTGCGCGCTACCGCCCGCCGTTGCTGGCCGGGGTGATGTTGGTGACCGGGCAGGATCGCTGCCTCTACGTGTTCACCGAGGACGGCTTCGAGTCCTTCGCGGACGCCGCCATCAACGCCGACATCACCGATGAGAAGGCCCGCGGATTCCAGCGTTACATGCTCGCCAATACCGAGCAGCAGGTGCCGGACGCCCAGGGCCGGATCAGCATTCCGGCCCGGATGCGCCAGTACGCAGGGCTCACCAAGGACGTGGTGATTTCCGGCGCCGGCCGACGGGTGGAGATCTGGAACGCCGCCGAGTTCGTCACCTACCAGGCGGAACACGAGACCCCGTACTCAAGCCCGGAGAGGGGGATGTTGCACCCACCAGGCTGACGACAAGGGCGCAACCGGCCCGGCCTCCCTGCCGCCCGGCCTGCACCCGCCGAAGTCCCTGACGCGTCTTCCCCCGCGCCAGGTCGCGGCGGGTGGGGACCAGGAAGCAGGAACCCGAGCAGCGCAGCCGCTCCCAGCCGCAGCACCCGCCAGCCACCCGCCCGCATCGACCATCGCCAGCACATCAGCCGACCCGGGAGGGGACAGGTGGATCAGCAGGATCCGTCGGAGTCACTAGCCGGCCTCCACATCCCGGTGCTGATCGATCGCGTCGCCACCTTGCTCGCCCCTGCTCTCGACCAACAGGGCGCCGTCCTGATCGACGCAACGCTCGGAATGGCAGGTCACTCGCTGCGACTGCTCGCCGAGCATCCCGGTCTCAAGATCATCGGCCTGGATCGCGACCCGGCGGCGCTGGACATCGCCCGGCGCCGGATCGGTGAGGCCGGTTTCGCCGGCAGGGTCGAGTTGACGCACGCGGTGTACGACGAGATCGGAGAGGTGGCAACGGATCTCGCCGGTGGACAGGTCGCCGCCATCTTCTTCGATCTCGGGGTTTCATCCCTGCAGCTGGATCAGACCGACCGCGGCTTCGCCTACTCCAAGGATTCTCCGCTGGACATGCGGATGGATCCGACAACAGGACGACCGGCCAGTGAGGTGCTCAACACCTACCCGGCGAGTGCGCTCGTCAAGATCCTGCGGGAGTACGGCGAGGAGCGGTTCGCGCCGCGCATCGTCGGCGCGGTGGTGCGGGAGCGGGACAAGGAGCCGTTCACCACCAGCGCCAGATTGGTGGAGCTCATCAGGGACAACATTCCGGCCGCCACCAGACGAACAGGCGGCAACCCGGCCAAGCGCACCTTCCAGGCGTTGCGGATCGAGGTCAACGACGAGCTCGGGGTGCTGGAGCGAGCGATTCCCCTTGCGCTTGACCATCTTTCGGTGGGTGGGCGACTGGTCGTGCTGAGTTACCACTCGCTGGAAGACCGCATCGTGAAGCGCGCCATCGCACCGAGAACGGTGAATACCACGCCTCTCGACCTGCCGGTCGACCTGCCGGGTCACGACCCGGAGTTCCGGTTGCTGGTGCGCGGAATGCAGGCGCCGACAGACATCGAGATCACTGACAACCCGAGGGCCGCATCTGCGCGGCTGAGGGCCGCCGAGCGCATTCGGAGAGCCGCATGACGACCACAGAGCCCCGCAAGCGGCCGACGACCTCGGCCGGCCCGGCCGGCCGCAAGGCCAGGACCGGCTCCACCTCGCAGCGTGTGGAGCGGTCAACGGCGACGGTGACGGTGACGAGAACTCGACAGCACACCAAGGGCGCACCGGCTCGGCCGAAGACAACGGTGGACAGGGCTTACGACAAGCGGCGCAGGCGGACACAGCGCATCTTGGCGCTCACCGCCGATCCTCGGCTGGTGCGCGTCGGGCTGCCGATTCGGGAGGCGATGGCGAAGATCCCGTTCGTCATCGTGATCATCGGATTGCTGGCCGTCGGCGGATTCGGGGTGCTGTACCTGAACACCAGAACCGACGAGAGCGGAATGCGGACGACCGAATCGCAGCAAACATCCGCGGCTCTGAAACTGCGGGTCGAATCCCTGCAACGGGACATCGCGGCGATGGACGCGACGCCGGAGATCGCCCGCAAGGCGGAGGAAATGGGCCTGGTGCAGGTCGGTGACCCGGCCATCATCGTGGTGCCGGCCAAGGGCGCAGCCACCGTGATCGGCACGCCGGTGCCGGCGCCGGCCCCGGACTCGGCCGCACCGAACAGTGCGCCCCCGACTACCGCACCCCAGACCCATCGGGCCAGCGCCGCAACGCATACCAGCGCCGGGCATACCAGCACAGCGCTCACCACCGCGACGACAACGGCAGGTCGATGATGATGAACCGGCGCAGTCCTGAACCTCCAGATCGCCGGCGCGGCGGTGCCGATGGACCTGCCCGTCGGCCGAACTCCGGCCCGGGATCGCAGCCGGCCAAGAGCAATCGACTGCCGCCGCTTCGTGGCGCCGGCTCCACCGGGCGACCCGGTCGGCCGGTCCGCGGCGACAGCGCCGGTCGAACTGAACGGACCGAACGGACCCCGCGCACCGAGAGAACAGTGCGGGTGCCGCGAGCCGACGCCAGTTCCAGGACCCCCCCAGCAGGTGGGACCGAGCGCGTCCCATGGTCGGAGCGGGCCCCTCGAGCCGAACGCGTGGGCGGCGGCACCACTCGTCAGACCCGGCGCCAGCCATCGTCCCGACCGGTACCGGCTCGCGGCAGGACGGCGGGCGATGAGCTTGGGGGGCAGGCCAGGGTGGTCAGCGTGCCGCGGAAGACCAGGAAGCCGAAGTCGGTGCGCGGCAGGCGACTTCGCAAATCGACAGCGGCCAGGGTGAACCACAAGGCGCGGGGCCGCACCGCGCTGGTGGTGTTGGTGGCGCTGCTCGCGGTCGCGCTGACCAAATTGATCTGGATCCAAACCGTCGATGCCTCCGCGTATGCGGCGGCCGGCCAGAACCAGCGTGAGACCACCATCGACCTGCCGGCCCAACGCGGCCAGATCACCGATCGAAACGGTGTCCAGTTGGCCTTCACCATCCAGGGCGACCGGTTGGCCATCCGGCCGGCGAAGTTCGCCGACGACACCCAGCGCGGCCAGGTGGCCGACGTGATCATGGCAGCCGTCACCGGCACGTCGGCAGCGGCGAAGGTGACCAAGGCCAAGTTGTTGACCCAGATGTCGGCGAAGAACAAGCAGAAGTACGTCTACGTTGCCGACAATCTGCTTCCTGAGCAGGCCACCTCCATTCTCGCCAGGGTGCGCCCGTTGCTGTTGGACAAGCGGCTGCACCTGACTCCGAAACAGCAGGATGCAGCGCTCAATGCCGTTGTCACCGAGCGGCAGGACATCCGTGAGTACCCGAACGCCGGTATCGCCGACAGCGTCATCGGCAAGACCGGCTGGGACGGCCAGGGCCTGTCCGGCATCGAGAACCATTTCGACGCGACGCTTGCCGGGCACAGCGGCTCTCGCACCGTCGAGCTGGACCCGCATGGCGATCCGATCCCGGGCACCGTGACGAACGAGTCCGATCCGACCAATGGCACCTCGGTGCAGCTGACCATCGACGCGGACGTGCAATTCACCGTGCAGCAGATGCTGAAGCGGGCCGTCGACAGCCTTGGCGCGCACGGCGGCAACATGCTGGTAATGGACACCACCGGTCACGTTGTCGCGCTGGCCTCGTACGTCCCGGGGAAGCTGCCGGCACAGATCTCGAACATGACGATCGACACCCCGGTGGAACCGGGCTCGGTGAACAAGGTGGTGACCTTCTCGGCGGCCCTGGAAAAGGGGATCATCACCCCGAATACGGTGCTCAGGGTTCCCGGTCAGATCGCCATGGGTGGGATCACCGTCGGCGACGCCTGGTCGCACGACCCGGTCGACATGACGGCCACCGGCATCCTGGCCAAATCCAGCAATGTGGGCACCCTGATGATCGCTCAGCAGGTCGGTGAGCAGGCGTTCTACAAACAGCTCATCAAGTTCGGCATTGGCAGCAAGACCGGCGTCGAACTGAACGGCGAAGCAGCCGGCCGGGTCCCCACCTGGAATGCCGACCCGGCGAAGTCGAAGTGGACGGCATCGACATTCGCCAACCTGCCGATCGGGCAGGGCGTGAGCATGACCATGCTGCAGCTGGCCTCGATGTACCAGGGCATCGCGAACAACGGCGTGCGGATGCCGCCGACACTGATCCAGTCGACCACGAAGAACGGGGTCACCACCCAGGCGGCGCCGATGCCTGGGACCAGGGTGGTCAGTGCCAAGACCTCGCAGGCGCTGCGGCTGATGCTCACCGCCACCACCCAGGGCGGCGACATGGTGCACGACGGCACGGCGCCCGCCGCCGCGATCACCGGCTACCAAGTGGCCGGCAAAACCGGAACGGCGCAGCAGGTCGACCCGAAGACAAGGGGCTATTCGCAGTCGATGTACACCACTACGTTCGCCGGTATTCTGCCGGCCGATAACCCGCGGTACGTGGTCGCCATCTCGCTGGACCGGCCCAGCGGAAACCGCGAGGGTGGCACCAGCGCGGCTCCGCTGTTCCACAACTTCGGCGCCTATCTGATGAACGCGATGGACGTTCCGCCGTCGAAGTCGCAGCCGCCGCTCCGTGCCCTGTACGTGAACCTGGGCGGGTAGCGTTGGCAGTTGTGCCCAGTTCACCGCCGCGCCCGGTTTCTACCGCCGGAATGGGGCTCTCCGTGCTCGCCCGGTCGGCGGGAGCGACCTTCGCCGGCGGCACTGACGAACCTGCCAACACTGCTGCCGACCCGACCGTCACCGGGGCGACGTTGCGCGCCGATGAGGTTCGCAGGGGCGACCTGTTCGGTGCGCTGCCCGGCGCCCGCGTGCACGGCGCCCGGTTCGCCGACGCGGCCATCGCCGCGGGTGCTGTCGCCGTGCTGACCGACCAGGCCGGGGCCCGGCTGATCCCGCCGTCCGTCGCCGGCCGGGTACCAGTGCTGGTGGTCGACGATCCACGGCAGGCGCTGGGACCGTTGTCCGCGCAAATCTACGGCGACCCGTCCGCGCGATTGCCGATCTTCGGCATCACCGGCACCTCTGGCAAGACCACGACGTGCTTCCTGTTGGAGGCGGCGCTGCGCGCGCAGGGCCTGCGTACCGGGCTGATCGGCACGGTGCTGACCAGGATCGGCGAACAGGGCAGGGGCCGGCAAGAGCACGTGCTGCCCAGTGCCTTCACCACACCGGAGGCGCCGGATCTGCAGGCACTACTGGCGATCATGCTGGAACGCGGCGTACAGGCGGTGGCCATGGAGGTCTCCTCGCACGCGCTGGCGCTCGGCCGGGTCGGCGGAACCCGTTACGCCGTCGGCGCTTTCACCAACCTGAGCCAGGATCATCTCGACTTCCACCCCAATATGGAGGACTACTTCCGCGCCAAGGCGAAGCTGTTCGACGGCCGGGCGGCCGCAGCGGTCGTCGACATCGACGACGAGTACGGCCGGCGGCTGTCCGCCGAACATCGCGACGCCTGGACGGTGTCGACCTCGGGCAGAGCCGAGGCCAGCTGGCGGCTGACCGGCCTCACCGCGGATCCGACCGGCCGCCAGCGCCTACAGATCGTCGGCCCGGAGAACCTACAGCTGGCACCGGAGCTGGCGATCCCCGGAGCCTTCAATGCCGCCAATGCGCTGACCGCGATTGCCTGCGTGCACGCTGCAGGGTTTGACGCAGTCGTTGCGGCACAGGCGATCTCCACCGTCCAGGTGCCCGGCAGGATGCAGCGGGTGGATGCTGGGCAGGACTTTCTTGCGGTGGTCGACTACGCGCACAAGCCGGCAGCGCTGGCGGCCGTCCTGGACGCGGTGCGGGGCAGCGTGCCCGGCCGGATCATCGCCGTCATCGGTGCCGGCGGGGACAGAGACACCGGCAAGCGGGCGTTGATGGGCCAGGCCGCAGCGGCCCGCGCCGATCTGGTGATCGTCACCGACGACAACCCGAGATCCGAGGACCCGCAACGGATCCGGCAGGCAGTACTGGCCGGCACGACCGGCGGTGACGGCACCGCTAAGGTCGAGGAGATCGGCGATCGGCGGGCGGCCATCGGCGCGGCAGTCGCCGAGGCCGGCGCCGGTGACGCGGTGCTGATCGCCGGCAAGGGACACGAGACAGGGCAGGAGATCGACGGCGTCAAGTACCCGTTCTCCGACGTCGAGGAGCTGCGGAAAGCGTTGGCCGGCAGATGATCCCGTTGACCCTTGACGAGGTGGCCGCGTTGACAGCCGGCAGCAGGCACGGCGCCGACGTGCTGATCGACGGCCCAGTCGTCACCGATTCCCGCGAGGCCACGGCCGGCAGTCTGTATGTGGCGAGAGTCGGTGTGTTCGCGGACGGCCACGACTTCGCGCAGGCGGCGGCAGCGGCCGGCGCGGTGGCGACCCTCGGACTGCGCCCCATCGACGGGATGCCGACGGTGGTGGTTCCCGATGTGCAGCTGGCCTTCGGTTTGCTGGCGCGTGGGGTGATCGATCGCTGCCGCGGGTTGGCCGTTGTCGGGGTCACCGGTAGTTCCGGCAAGACCTCCACCAAGGACATGCTCGGCCAATTACTTCAGCTGGTGGGGGAGACCGTCGCGCCGATCGGTTCCCTCAACTCCGAGGTCGGGGTGCCGCTGACGGTCTGCCGGATTACCCCGACGACCCAATTCCTGGTGGCTGAGATGGGCGCGTCGGGCGTCGGTCACATCGCCTACCTCACCGGCATAGCGCCGCCGCGGATCGGCATCGTGCTGAACGTCGGGCTGGCACACGTCGGTGAGTTCGGATCGGTGGCAGCGATTGCCAAGACGAAGTCGGAGCTGGTGCAGGCGCTGCCGGCGGACGGTCTGGCCATCCTCAATGCCGACGATCCGGCCGTCTCCGCGATGGCCTCGGCGACCATCGCAAGGGTGATCCGCGTCGGTATGGCCGCGGATGCGGACGTCAGAGCGACCAACGTGCGACTCGACGCGCTCGGCAGGGCCGGCTTCACCGTGACCAGGACCGGCCGGGCCGATCTTGAGGTGCAGCTCGGGCTGCACGGTGGCCACCAGGTCGGTAACGCGCTGGCGGTGCTGGCCTGCGCCGACGAGCTGGGTGTGCCGGACGAGACCATCGTCAGCGGCCTGGCGGCGGCGAAACCGATCAGCCGCTGGCGGATGGAAGTCCATACCCTGCCGGGCGGAGTCACCCTGATCAACGACGCCTACAACGCCAACCCCGACTCGATGGCTGCTGCGCTGCGCGCACTGGCGCAGATAGGCGCCGGGCGCCGGACGGTGGCAGTGCTCGGTGAGATGCGTGAGCTCGGCGACCAGTCGGCGGCGGCACACAACGGCGTCGGGCGGCTGGCCGCGGAACTCTGCATCGACGCTCTGATCGTCGTCGGACCGGGTGCCGCCGGAATTGCGGTCGGCGCCGGCACTGGTGTCCACCGGATTGACACGGTCGGCGACGTCGATTCCGCCTACCTGCTGGTGCGTGCATCGATGCGCGACGGTGACGTGGTGCTGTTCAAGTCGAGCCGCGATGCGGGTCTGCGTTACCTTGGCGATCGCATCGCCCTCGACTCGGGCGCGGAGATCGCCACACCGGCGGCAGTAGCGGAGGACAGCACCGGATGAAGAGCATCCTGATTGCGGCGGTGGTCGGGCTGATCGTGGCGATCATGCTCACCCCGGTGCTGATCAAAGTGTTCTCCGGGGCCGGATTCGGCCAGGAAATACGGGAGGACGGCCCGCAGTCGCACCTGCTCAAGCGGGGCACCCCGACCATGGGTGGCGCGGCGATCTTGATCGCCATGTGGGCCGGTTACCTGGCGTCCATACTGGTCAACGCCATCACCGACAACACCGGCGGGCCGACCGCGTCCGCCTGGCTGCTGTTGTACCTGACCACCGGCCTCGGCCTTGTCGGCTTCCTGGACGACTTCATCAAGATCCGCAAGAAGCGCAACCTCGGCCTGAACAAGCGGATGAAGCTGATCGGCCAGACGTTCATCGCCGCCACCTTCGCCATCGGCGGGCTGCTGTTCAGAAATCACCCGACCGGACAGCCGGGTTTGACGCCGGCGTCGGTGCGGCTTTCGTACACCCACGACCTGAAGTTCCTCACCTTCGGCGCCATCGGCTTCGTGATCTTTGCTGTGTTGCTGATCGCTGCCTGGTCGAACGCGGTCAACTTCACCGACGGGCTGGACGGGCTGGCCGCCGGCTCCTCGGTGATGGTGCTCGGCAGCTACGTCGCAATCTGTTTCTTCCAGTTTCGCAACGCCTGCTGGCGGCCGTTGTCGGAGGCTGCCTCGCAGGGCTGTTATCAGGTCCGCGATCCGCTGGACGTCGGCGTCGTGGCGGCCGCCGCGCTCGGCGGTTGTCTCGGTTTCTTGTGGTGGAACGCCCATCCGGCGCGGATCATCATGGGTGACACCGGCTCGCTCGGAATGGGCGGTCTGATCGCCGGCATCTCGGTGTTCACCAAGACGGAGATGCTGCTGGTGGTGATCGCCGGGCTGTTCGCCATCGAGATGTTGTCGGATCTGATCCAGATCGTGGTGTACAAGACCCGCAAGATCCGGGTGTTCAAGATGGCACCGTTCCACCATCACTTCGAGCTGTCCGGGTGGGCAGAAACCACGGTAATGGTGCGGTTCTGGCTGCTCGCGGCGATGGCTGCTGCCCTCGGGGTGGGGCTGTTCTATGCCGACTGGCTGTCGCTGACCGGCGGCTGACGTGGCGATAGCAGCACCTCCGGTCGCTGGCGAGTCGTCGTCCGCCGGCAGCGCGATGATCATGGCTGTCAGCCCGCGACGCGCCGAACGGATGTCCGATTTGCCGGGCAGCGCGTCATGATCATCGGAAGCCCGCTTCCGGGCGCCGGCGAGCTGGTGGTCGCCGCCGGTGCCGGCGTCACCGGTCTGCCGGTCGTGCGTTTCCTGGCCGGCCGCGGCGCGCGGGTGTTGGTGACCTCGAACCGGCCGGCTCCCGACGAACTCGCAGCGGTCCAGGGCGAGGTGACCTTCGTCGGCGATCTGCAGACGGTGCCGGCCGGCACCGACCTGCTGGTGACCTCGGCCGGCATTCCGCCGCACCACCCGCTGTTGGCATCGGCGGTGGCTGCCGGCATCGAGGTGATCGGCGAGGCCGAGCTGGCTTGGCGTGTCGATCAACAGCCGGAGCGGATCGGTGGACCGCGGCCATGGCTGGTGGTCACCGGGACCAACGGAAAGACCACGACGGTCACCATGCTGGAGGCCATCCTGCGCGCCGACGGCCGGCAGGTGACCGCCTGCGGCAACGTCGGCTGGCCGGTGCTGGATGCGGTGCTGGCCTGCTGGCCCGGACGGACCCGGCAGGAGTTCATCGTCGCCGAGCTGTCGAGCTTCCAGCTGTACTACGCGCCGAGCATCTCCCCGCACACCGGGGTGGTGCTCAACCTCGCCGAGGACCACTTGGATTGGCACGGCTCGATGGACGCCTACGCGGCGGCGAAGGCGCTCGCCCTCACCGGCGATATCGCGATTGCGGTGGTCGACGATCCTGGTGCGGCTCGGCTGCTCGCTGGCTCGCCGGCCGGCACCAAGATCGGCATCACCCTTGGCGCGCCGGCCGAAGGCCAGCTCGGGGTGCAGGGCGGCACCGTCGTTGACCGGGCGTTCGGTAACGGAGCGTTGTTCGCCGCATCGTCCGTTGGACTGGCCGGCAACCACAATCTGACCAACGCCGCCGCCGCCGCCGCGATGGCGCTGACCGTCGGAAGCAAGCCGCCCGTCATCGCCGCCGCGCTGGCCGGGTTTGGCCCGTCGCCGCATCGCAATGAACCGGTCGGCGAGGTGGACGGGGTCAGCTTCGTCAACGATTCGAAAGCCACCAACCCGCACGCGGCAGCGGCCTCGCTGCTCGCTTACCCGCGGGTGGTGTGGATCGCCGGCGGCCAGCTGAAGGGCGCCGAGGTCGACGATTTGGTGATCGCGGCGGCCGATCGACTGGCCGGTGTGGTGCTGCTCGGCGCCGATGCGGGGGTGATCGATCATGCATTGCGCCGACACGCGCCAGATGTCCCAAGGATCTCCGTCACCAGAACGGACGATAGGGCGATGGACGAGGTGGTGCGCGCGGCCAGGAGTCTTGCCGCGCCAGGGACAACAGTCTTACTGGCCCCTGCCGCTGCGTCCCTTGACATGTTCCGTTCGTACGCCGCCAGGGGTGAGGCGTTCGCCCACGCGGTCGCTGCCCTGGATCGCGCGTGACGACGACTGTCCCCCACAATCCGGGAACTCCCCCCAGACGGGGAGTTCCCGTGTCGCGGGAGGTGCCCCCACCCCACAAGCGGACGGTCCCGCCACTGCGCCGGGCAGCTGTCCCACAGTCGCCGCGCGGCGCCGTCCGTGCTCCGGCCGGCACCACCGACCGCCGGTCAGCCAGTCGGCGCCCGGCCGAAACCAGATCGGGTAAGCCGGCGAAATCGTCGTCGCGATCCGGCTCGGGACCGATCGGAACGCTGCGCAACTGGCTCGACCGGCCGATGACGTCGTTCCACCTGATCGTCGCGGTCTTCCTGCTGCTGCTGGGTATCGGCCTGGTGATGGTGCTCTCGTCGTCGTCGGTGACGGCCTTCCAGCACGACGACTCGTCGTTCGCTGTCTTCGAGCGACAGCTGATCTTCGCCGCCATCGGTGCCGTCGGATTCTTCTTCGCCGCCAGGTTGCCGATCAGGGTGATCCGGGCCTGGTCGACCGCCTTCGTGATGATCAGCCTCGTACTGTTGGTGGCAGTGCTGGTGCCGGGCATCGGCAAATACGTCAACGGCGCCCGCAGCTGGATCGGTGTCGGCAGCTACACGATTCAGCCATCCGAGTTCGCCAAACTGGCGTTGCTGATCTGGTCGGCGCACGTGCTCGCCTCGCGGCGCTCGTCGCTGGGTTCACTGCGTCAGCTGCTGATCCCGGTGATCCCCGTCGCGTTGCTGATGGCCGGCCTGATCTTTCTGCAACCCGACCTCGGCACCCTGGTGACGCTGGCCATCGTGCTGGCCGCCGTCATGTGGTTCGCCGGCGCTCCTTTGTGGTTGTTCATCATGTCGTCGCTAGCCGGTGTCGCCGGTATGGGCTACATCGCGATCTCGGCGCCGTACCGGCTCGACCGCATCCTGGCACTGATGGACCCGTCGAAGTTCCCGATCCAGTCCTACCAGTTGACGCAGGGGCTCTACGGCATGGGTCGCGGTGGCTGGCTCGGCGTCGGGCTCGGCCAGTCATTCGCGAAATGGCTATGGCTGCCGTACGCCGACTCCGACTTCATCTTCGCGATCATCGGCGAGGAACTCGGACTGCTGGGCGCCGGCATGGTGGTGCTGCTGTACGGCCTGCTCGCCTACACCGGCCTGCGGATCTCCCGCCGCAACGTCGACCCCTTCGCCAAGATCACCGCCGGTGCCATCACCGTCTGGCTGGTGGGCCAGGCCACGATCAACATCGGCTACGTGGTGGGGGTGCTTCCGACGACCGGGCTGACGTTGCCGCTGATCTCCTCCGGTGGCTCGTCATTGATCGTCACCATGACGGCGTTCGGGCTGCTGGCCAACTTCGCTCGGCGGGAGCCGGCGGCGGCGACCGCGCTGCACGCCAATGGTCCAGGTAGGTTCGCCCGCTTTCTCGGTATCGGCGCCGGCGCCCGCCAGGGTTCAGCCAAGTGAGTGGCGGTCCCGGTGAACGACCGCTGTCGGTGCTGCTGGCAGGCGGCGGCACGGCCGGGCACATCGAACCGGCACTTGCCGTCGCCGACGCGCTGCGGGCCGACAACCCGGACGTCCGGATCACCGCCCTCGGTACCGCCCGCGGACTGGAGACCACCCTGGTACCGCAACGCGGCTACCCCCTCGAGCTGATCCCGGCCGTTCCGTTGCCGCGCAAGCCTTCCAAGGATCTGCTGACGTTGGTGACCAGGATGCGATCGGCTATCCGGGCGACTTCAGCGATCATCGAAGCCAACGAGATCGATGTGGTCGCCGGCTTCGGCGGTTATGTCGCGCTGCCGGCCTATCTTGCGGCCCGCGGGCGAGTGCCGATCGTGGTCCATGAGGCAAATGCCAGGGCCGGGCTGGCCAACAAGATCGGGGCGCGGTTCGCGACCACGGTTGCGGCGGCGGTCGACGGCTCCGGCCTGCCCAATGCCCGGGTGATCGGCATTCCGGTACGGCCGGCACTGGCGACCCTCGATCGTCGGGCCATGCGCGCCGAAGCCCGCGAATATTTCGGGCTGGATCCGAACGCGCCCACCCTGCTGGTCTGGGGCGGATCCCAAGGGGCCCAACGGATCAACGAGGCAATCAGCGGAGCTGCCGGCGAGCTGGCGGCAGCCGGGATCGGCGTCCTGCACGCCCACGGCAACAAGAACACCATCGAACTCCCCGACCGATCGGCGGACGCGCCGCCGTATGTCCCCGTTCCGTACCTGGACAGGATGGACCTGGCCTTCGCGGCAGTCGATCTGGTACTCGGCAGGTCCGGTGCGATGACCGTCGCCGAAACCGGGGCTGTCGGTCTGCCCGCGGTGTACGTGCCGCTGCCACACGGCAATGGCGAGCAGAGCCTGAACGCATCCGGCCAGCTACAGGCAGGTTCGGCGTTCCTCATCGACGATGCTGCGATGGACAGCAAAGCCGTGGTGGCGCAACTGATTCCACTGCTGTCCGGCAGGGATGCGGCGGGGTCGGCGAGGTTCGCTGCGATGCAGAAGGCAGCTGCCGGCGTCGGCCACCACGATGTGGGCGGCGAGCTCGCGGCGATGGTGCGGGCAGCTGCCGCCACGAAACCTGTTGGCACACGGATTATCCGGCTCCGACGTGGGCGGCGATCATGATGGATTTTGAGGGGGCGCCCCGCACCGCGGACGGCACCGAACTGTCGAGGGTGCATCTGGTCGGTGCCGGGGGCGCCGGGATGAACGCGATCGCCAGGATCCTCGCCGACCGCGGGATGGACGTCTCCGGCTCTGATGCGAAGGGCTCGCACGTGTTGACCGGCCTGGCCGTCCGCGGTGTGCACACCGCCGTCGGTCACCGGGCCGAGAACCTGGACCTGATCGAGGGCGGACCGACGGCGGTGGTGGTGTCGACGGCGATCCGCCCCGACAATCCCGAGGTCCTGGAGGCGCACCGCCGTCACATCCCGGTGGTGCACAGAGCCGTCGCGTTGGCCGCGCTGATGGAGGGCCGGCGCAGCGTCTGCGTCGCCGGCACCCACGGCAAGACCTCGACCACCTCGATGCTGACCGTCGCCCTGCAGCACGCCGGACTCGACCCGTCGTTCGCGATCGGCGGCGAGCTCAACGAGTCGGGTTCGGGGGCACATCACGGTTCCGGTGATGTGTTCGTCGCCGAGGCCGACGAATCGGACGGGTCCTTCCTGGCGTTCTCGCCGCACGGCGCGATCATCATGAATTTGGAACCCGATCACCTCGATCACCACGGCACCGCCGAGGCCTACGCGGCAGTCTTCGATCAGTTCGTCGAGCGGATCATGCCAGGCGGATTCCTGGTCGCCTGTACCGACGACCCAGGCATTGTCGCGCTGCTGGACCGGGTTCGGTCGCGTCCCGGCGCCCCACGCATCGTCAGCTACGGCCGCGGTGCCGGTGCCGACATCCGGCTCGGCCCATCCACCGCCGACGGACATCAGACCAGCGCCGAGCTGACGCTGCCGGACGGCAGCACAGCCGCGCTGCGGCTGTCGGTCCCGGGCGAGCACATGGTGCTGAACGCATCTGGTGCGATGGCGGCGGGCCTGCTGCTCGGCGTCGATCGGCAGGCGATGGTCGAGGGGCTGGCCAGCTACACAGGGGTGCGCCGCCGGTTCGAGTACAAGGGCAGAGCGGCCGGCGTCAGCGTGTACGACGACTACGCCCACCATCCGACCGAGATCGCCGTCCAACTGCGGACCGCACGAACCGTCGCGCCCCCCGGCAGCCGGCTGATCGCGGTCTTCCAGCCCCATCTGTATTCCCGGACCAGGACCTTCGCCGACGAGTTCGCCGCGGCGCTCGGCCTGGCCGACATCGTAGTGGTGCTCGATGTCTACGGCGCTCGCGAAGACCCGGAGCCAGGGGTGACGGGCGCGTTGATCGCGGACAAGATCACCGGCGCGACAGCACTGTTCGAACCCAGCTTCGGCGCGGCCCCACAGACCATCGCCGGCCTGGTGCGTCCCGGCGATCTGGTGATCTTCATGGGCGCCGGCGATGTGACGATGCTCGGGCCGCAGCTGCTGGATCTGTTGGCCGACACCTCGGGAGAACCATCGTGACGACCAGCGAGCGGCGCCGCCCCGCCCTGCCGGACGATTACTACGACGTTCCGCGGGAGTATCGGCGCCGCAGGTGGCCGTGGGTGCTGGCCCTTGCTCTGGTGCTGGTGCTGCTCGGTGGCGCTGCTTACGTCGTGTGGAAGACCCCGATGTTCGCGGTCAAGCAGGTCGAGATCAGCGGGGCGAAGGGCGCACTTGCCACCACGGTGCAGCAGGCGACCGCTGGCGAAATCGGCACCCCCTTGGTATCGGTGGACATCGACGCCGTCACCGCGAAGATCGCTGCTGTGCCGCAGGTCGCCACCGTAAAGGTGGTCAAGAAATGGCCCAATGCGCTCACCGTCACCGTCGGGGCTCGGGTGGCGGTGGCCGTCACCAACGCCAACGGTGCCTGGTGGTTGTTGGATGTCGGCGGTGTCGCCTACGAATCGAGCAAGACCAAACCGGCCGCCCTGCCGGACATCGAGTTGGCCATGCCCGGTCCCAATGACCCGGCGACCCGCGCCGCCCTGCAGGTGGTCAAGGCGCTCCCGCCCGCTGTGAAGCTGCTGGTTGCCCACGTCACCGCCACCACCGGTTACGACGTCACGTTGGTGCTGACCGACGGTCGCACCGTTATCTGGGGCGATGGCAGCAACACCGCACAGAAGGCCAAGGTGCTGCCGGCGGTGCTGGCCAGGCCGGGCAAGACCTTCGACCTGTCCGACCCGACGATGGTCACCGTCAAGTAGCGTTCGCTGCGCGTTCGGGGTGGGCACGTCAGCGTAAGTGTCCAAGTTGGTCGCTGCGGTTGGTCTGAAGACCGGTTCGTCAGCGTAAGTGTCCAAGTTGGTCGCTGCGGTTGGTCTGAAGGCCGGTTCGACTGCGCAAGTGCCCAAGTTGGTCAATTCCGCATGCGAAGTTGCCGGTAACGCGCCGAGCCAATCGATTCGTGCTGCGTCGGAACGGTCGGGACAAATCCATTGTGGATAACTCGAATGAGTCGTCCGCTGAGATGGATCATCAGAGCGTGGGGGAGAACCTGAGGTCGGAGCAAGCAGTGGTGATGACCGCCGAGGCACTGCGCAGAGGCATGACGAAGTATGGGCTCGATCAACAGGGCCGCCGTCGATTGACTCGCGGGATCTACGCGAGCGGCAAGGAACCGATCGGACTGAGTACGCGCGCTCGCGCCGTGCAGGTGGCGTCGGGGGAGACAGCGATTCTGAGTCACTTCACTGCAGCGCGGCTGCTGGGTGGTGCTGTGCCACATCGCTCGGAGATTCACGTCACCGTGCCCGGGACGAAACGTGTCCGGCGACCGGGAGTCGTCACCCACCGGACACGCCGGCGCATCAGGACCTCCGTCGTTCGGAATCTCAAGGTGACCGACGCGGTACAGACTTTTCTGGATCTTGCCTGTCAGCTCGATCTGGTCGACCTGGTTATTCTCGGTGACTCGCTCGTCGCCAAGAAACTGAGCTCGCCGACGGAACTGATTGAGGCAGCGCGAACGTGGCGTGGCGTCGGCGTGGCGCTGGCCAGAGAGGCTGCCGTGCTGGTCCGACAACGAGTCGGTTCTCCCAGGGAGACCCGCCTTCGGCTGCTGTTGGTGCTGGCCGGATTGCCGGAACCGACCATCGACTTCCGCATTTACGCTGCAGCTGGGCGGGTGCTCTTTCACCTTGATCTCGCCTACGAGGAGTACAAGCTGGGAATCGAATATGACGGCAGGCAGCATGCCGAGTCCGACTCCCAATGGCTGCACGACGTCAATCGGCGCGAGTACTTCGATGGCCACGGCTGGCGGTTGGTGATTGTCATCGGCCAGCACTTCTACCCCGATCCCGGGGGAATTCTGGATCGCGTTGTCAAGGCCGCCCGAGCGCAGGGGATGCGTATTCCCGACCCGGACCCACAATGGCGTCAGTACTTCCGAAGCGGGATAACGATCTGACGATTCACCTTCGGTAGAGGCTTTCCAGGATCGAGATCGGCCGCAGCTCGGCGCGCAGCGCAAGTGCCCAAGTTGGTCGCGGCGGTTGGCTGCCGGCACGGTTTGTCAGCGCAAGTGCCCAAGTCGGTCGCGGCGGTTGGCTGCCGGGCCGGATTGTCAGCGCAAGTGCCCAAGTTGGTCGGTGGCGCTGGCGCTGGAGCTGGCGCTGGTCGGGATGCCGGTCCGCTAACGGCTCACCAGAGTGCTCGGCGGAAAGCGAAACTCGGACCGACACTCGGCGCGTCATCCCCGCGAAAACCGCTGCCGCACTTACCGTTTCACCAGCGCCACGTGACATAACTATAAGGGTCTGGTTGAGGTTGAGAGTTGGCTCGGAAGCGCGGGGAAGCGCAGACCGGGGCGATTCGAAGCCGACAACGGTCCGCCAACACTGCAACGAGGGAAAGGTCCGATCATGACGCCTCCGCACAACTATTTGGCCGTCATCAAGGTCGTCGGGATCGGCGGCGGTGGCGTGAACGCCATCAACAGGATGATTGAGGTCGGCCTGCGCGGCGTCGAGTTCATCGCCATCAACACCGATGCCCAGGCATTGCTGATGAGTGACGCCGACGTCAAGCTCGACGTCGGCCGCGACCTGACCCGTGGCCTCGGTGCCGGCGCGGATCCTGAGGTCGGTCGGAGGGCCGCCGAAGATCACCGCTCCGACATCGAGGACGCGATGAAGGGCGCCGACATGGTGTTCGTCACCGCAGGGGAGGGCGGCGGAACCGGCACCGGCGGTGCTCCGGTCGTCGCCTCCATCGCCCGCAGCCTTGGTGCGCTGACCATCGGGGTCGTCACCCGGCCGTTCACCTTCGAGGGTCGGCGTCGCGGCGGCCAGGCAGAGGACGGCATCAAGGAGCTGCGCAACGAGTGCGACACCCTGATCGTCATCCCGAACGATCGGCTGCTGCAGCTCGGCGACCAGGGCGTGTCGCTGATGGATGCGTTCCGGTCGGCGGACGAGGTGCTGCTCAACGGCGTGCAGGGCATCACCGACCTGATCACCACCCCAGGGCTGATCAACGTTGACTTCGCGGACGTCAAGAGCGTGATGGCCGGAGCGGGCACCGCGCTGATGGGCATCGGTTCGGCCCGCGGTGAGGGTCGCGCCGTCGAGGCCGCGCAGAAGGCGATCAATTCGCCGCTGCTGGAAGCGTCGATGGACGGCGCCCACGGCGTGCTGTTGTCGATCGCCGGCGGCAGCGACCTTGGCCTGTTCGAGATCAACGAGGCCGCGTCGTTGGTCCAGCAGGCCGCGCACGAAGAGGCCAACATCATCTTCGGCACAGTGATCGACGATTCGCTCGGCGACGAGGTGCGGGTGACGGTGATCGCCGCCGGCTTCGACTCGACGCCGTCGACGCTGCCGCCGCTGGATCGTGGCGAGCAGGGCAACCGCGGCGGGGCACTTGCCCGCGGACCGATGGCCGACTCGGCGGCCGGCCAGCTGCGCAGGGAACCGGTCAACGCCGGCGCGAACGGTGCGGCCAACGGGCAGGCGAACGGTGCATCCACTCCGCCCAACGGCCGGAACGTGGGTGGCAGCAACGGATATGGCAACAACGGCAGTGCTGCAGCCGGTCAGCAGCACGACGACGGCCATGGCCGTCCTGCCGGCCAGCCCTACGTGCCTCCCACCCCGCCGGCGACGCCGCCGCAGCGGCAGACCGTATCGATGGAAGACGACGACGTCGACGTCCCACCGTTCATGAAGCGGTGACCTCCGACGCAGTGAGCGGGGCGGGACAGCACGGTGGGCGGGTGCGCAGGATCGTCACCACCAGGGCCGGCGGCGTTTCCAAGCAGCCCTACGACAGCTTCAACCTGGGCGGCGGCGTCGGTGACGAGCCGCATGCCGTTGTCGAGAACCGGGCGCGGTTGGCTGCGGCGGCCGGAGTGGCGGCGAACAGGATCGTCTGGATGCAGCAGGTGCACGGGACACGAGTGGTGTCCGTTGACGGGCCTGGACAGCTGCCGGGCAGCGACGGCATCGTGACCGCGCGCTCCGACCTGGCGCTGGCGGTGTTGGTCGCCGACTGCGTGCCGATCCTGATCAGCGACCCGACGGCGCGGGTGATCGGCGCCGCTCATGCCGGCCGGCGCGGCGCGGCCGCCGGTATCGCCGGCGAACTGCTCTCGGTGATGACGCAGGCCGGTGCAGATCCTGCCGCGATGGACGTGCTGCTCGGGCCGGCGATCTGCGGCCGCTGTTACGAGGTGCCGGCCAGCATGCAGGCCGAGGTGGACAAGCTGCTGCCTGGCTCCGCCTGCGCTACCTCGAGCGGCACGACGGGGCTGGATCTGCGCGCCGGCCTCGCCAGGCAGTTCGTCGGCGCCGGAGTGGCCGCCGTCGCTGTCGACGAACGATGCACCAGGGAAGATCCAGAACTGTTCAGCCACCGCAGGAGCGCCCCCACCGGGCGACTCGCCGGGTTGATCTGGATGCCAAGTGGCTGACCACTGCATGCAAGCGCGTGTCGCAACGTGAGCGGTCGCGGACGGGCCATTAGCGTGAAACATCAGCAACCCCATGCGTCACAGGGCGAGTCCGGAAAGGTAACGACATGAGCACGTTGCGTAAGGTAGGGGCCTTCCTCGGCCTCGTTCCCGATGACGCCCGATATGACGCGGCTGGGCACGAGTATGCCGACCATGCCGACAGCGGCGACTACCCCGAACAGGGCTACTACGACGAGCACGGCTATGTCGACGGCGACTCCGGCTATCCGCGCTCCGGGTACGCCGATCCTCGCGACACCGGCGTCCCCCCCGACGCCGACTACGCCGCCGACCCCTACGCCGTCGAGTCGGACGGTGACCGGCAGTCGACGGGTGCCTACGCCGGTTACTCGGCCGATCAGCACCACGACACCGAATACCAGTCGGCAGCGGCCGGTCACGACTATGCCTACTCCGGCGCGGCCTACTCCGACGCGGCCTATTCTCCCGCCCCGGCCGAGGCGTCCCACCCACGCCAGCAGCAGTCCGCGGCCGATAGTCGTCCGGCGCGCCGCTCGTCCAAGCGTGGCAAGCCGGCCGACACCCCCGACTACCAGGTGCAGGGCTCGCTGGCCGTGCAGCCGGAGGTCCGGCTGGAGACACCCGCCGAGATCACCGGATCGAGCCAGAAACCGGCCACCATCACCCTCACCGGGTTCGCCGATGCCCGTGACGTCGGCGAGACCTACCGCAAGGGTCAGGCCGTCATCCTCGATATGACAGACCTCACCGATGCCGAGGCCCGCCGGATGGTGGACTTCGCCGCCGGGTTGGCGTTCGCGGTGCGCGGTTCCATTGACAAGGTGACGACCAAGGTCTTCATGCTGCATCCGCCGGAGAGTGCCGTGTCGGCCGAAAGCGATGAGCTGGCGTTCGCCAGCCGCTGACAAGTCGGTCGGTTCCGCAGGCCGGGTCGTCGCAGTCGCCCACAATCAGGTAAAAGTGGACGGGTGAACATCCTCTGGCAGATCGTCTATCTGCTGCTCTGGTTTTTCCGCTGGATACTGCTCGGGCGACTCGTCTTCGACTTCGTCCGGATGTTCGCGCGCAACTGGCGCCCGCTCGGGGTTGGCGCGGTGGCCATCGAGGCTCTCTATGTGACCTCTGATCCGCCGATCAAGCTGCTACGCAAGATCATTCCGCCGATTCGGTTCGGCGGGGTAGGGTTCGACCTCAGCGTGATGGTTTTACTGATCGTCATTGTCATACTGTTGCAGGTCGTCGGCAATCTGGCGGTGTCCACGATCTGACATTCAGCGGTGGGCATGGCACGGTAGTCAGCGATACCAACGGTGCATCCGGCACCAACCGAAGTGGCACAGCAGCACCGTGGCCCGCCCGCGGCATCAACTTCATCTGTGAGGAGTCCAATCATGCGGCTGACGCCCGCAGACGTGCATAACGTCGCCTTCAAGAAACCCTCCATCGGTAAGCGGGGGTACGACGAAGACGAGGTCGATGCCTTCCTCGACCTGGTCGAGGCCGAACTGAGCCGGTTGATCGAAGAGAACAACGAGCTCACCCAGAAGATGACCGCCTACGACTCCGGGTCGCTGCAGCCAGGCAGCGAAGCCGCTGCTTCGTTCGGCAAGGATCCGGCCAGCCAGGCGGCGGCGAAGTCCGCCGCCGATCAGGCGGCGAGCCAGTTGGTCGAGCAGGACATCTCCGACGTGCAGCAGGGGTCCCCGCCCGAGGTGACGGCAGAACAGCCGGCAGTGGTCGACGCGCAGGCGGCTCAGCCAGCAGCGCCGGGCGCACCAGCAGCTCAGCAAGCGGCTGCTGCACCGGAAGCTGCTGTCGCGCCCGTCGCTGCGGTTCCACCAGCGGTGGCCAGCACGACGCCGGCCGATCATCAGATGCACGCCGCGCGACTGCTCGGCCTTGCCGAGGAAACCGCTGCGCGGCTCACCAGCGAAGCGCAGGCACACGCCGACAACACCCGCAATTCTGCGCAGGCAGAGTCGACCAAGCTGCTCAGCGATTCCAAGAGCCAGTCCGAGAAGGCGATCGCCGACGCGAAGAGCCAGTCCGAGCAGACTCTGGCGGATGCCAAGAACAAGTCCGAGCAGCAGCTCGCGGACGCCAAGAACCGGTCCGAGCAGCTGGTCACCGCCGCAACCGCCAGTGCAGAGGCGGCCATCAGGGACAGCCAGCTCAAGGCTGAGGCGATGGACCGGGAGGCCCAGCGCAAGTACACCGAGGTGATGACGCAGCTCACCGAGCAGCGCACCGCGCTGGAGAAGAAGATCGACGACCTGCGCACCTACGAGCGCGAGTACCGCAGCCGGCTCAAGGGCTGGATCACCGAGCAGCTGGCGCAACTCGATGAGGGCACTGAGAGTGCTGCAGGTACCGCGGGCGCTAAGGTCTCAGCAGGAGCAGCGGCTTCGGCCAACGCCGGCGCTTCGGACGAGTCCGTCAAGGGCGGCGCTCACTCCTAACACGGCGGCACAGACACCTCACTGCGGCGGCCGGAACTACTTCGGCCGCCGCAGTGGTGTGTGTGCTGGCCGTGGCGGTAGTCGCCACTCGCTGCGGCGCACCGTATGATGACCAGACAACTGAACTCGACCACTGGCGCCGACCCGGCCATCACCGGCGAGCCACATCGGAAGAACGGGATGCTGCTCGTCGCGAGCAACCTCCTCACTAGACCCGAGCGGGTCCGGCCCGACACAGCCGGAAGTCAAGTGGCTCACCGGCTTTCTCCGGCGGCGGGCAAAGCGGGGTGGTACCGCGGGAGCATCGGCCGGTGAACCGGCCGGCGGCCCTCGTCCCTGCACAGGGCATCGACACGATGCGCAGAACCTGAGCAGCGAGCGACGAGGAGCAACACCGATGGCGTATCCCCAGGCAAGCACCGGCGGCCGGGCAGGCAGCGACGATTCTGCCGACCAGTCTGTCAGTGCTCATCCGCGGTTCCCCGAGCTCGAGCTGGCCGTCCTCGACTACTGGAAGTCCGACGGCACCTTCGCCGCTTCGGTGGCTCATCGCGACGCCGGCGAGAACGGCGCCAACGAGTTTGTCTTCTACGACGGGCCGCCGTTCGCCAACGGGCTGCCGCACTACGGCCACCTGCTCACCGGGTACGTCAAGGACCTGGTGCCGCGCTACCAGACGATGCGCGGGCGCAGAGTGGAGCGCCGGTTCGGGTGGGACACCCATGGCCTGCCGGCCGAGCTGGAGGCGATGCGGCAGCTAGGCATCAAGACCAAGGAAGAGATCCTCGAGCTGGGCATCGGTACCTTCAACGAGGCATGCCGACGATCGGTGCTGCAGTACACCGACGACTGGCGGGAGTACGTCACCAGGCAGGCCCGCTGGGTCGACTTCGACAACGACTACAAGACGCTCAACCCGGACTACATGGAGTCGGTGATCTGGGCGTTCAAGCAGCTGTACGACAAAGGCCTTGCCTACCAAGGCTTTCGGGTGCTGCCCTACTGCTGGAACGACCAGACGCCGCTGTCCAATCACGAGCTGGGGATGGACGACGACGTCTACCAGATGCGGCAGGACCCAGCCGTCACCGTCGGGCTGCGGCTGGAGACCACGGAGCCGAGCGACCCGCTCAGCGGTGCGCTGGCACTGGTGTGGACCACCACCCCCTGGACGCTGCCGAGCAACCTGGCGATCATGGTCGGGCCGGACATCGACTACCTGGTGGTGGAAGCTGCGCACCCTGCCTACACCGGGACTAACGAGCGGTATGTGATCGCCGAGGCCCGGCTTCCCGCCTATGCACGCGAGTTCGGCGAGAATGCCGGTGAGCGGATCGTCAAGCGGCTCAAGGGATCTGAGCTGCTCGGCCGGAGCTACACCCCGCCGTTCGGCTACTTCGTCGGGCACCATGGTGCGCACCGGGTGCTGGAAGCGGACTTCGTCACCACCACCGACGGCACCGGTCTGGTGCACAACGCCGGCGCCTTCGGCGAGGAGGACAAGACCGTCACCGACGCCAACGGCATCGAACCGGTGATCCCGGTCGGAGCCGACGGTTGCTTCCGGTTCCCGGTCACCGAGTACGAGGGCATGCTGGTCTTCGACGCCAACGCACACATCATCGATCACCTGCTGGCTCGCACCCGTGGTGCGGGTGAGATGGGGGACAGCACGGCGGGAACGGTGCTGCTGCGCAGGGAGACCTACGACCACAGCTACCCGCACTGCTGGCGCTGCCGCAACCCGCTGATCTACATGGCGGTGTCGTCGTGGTTCATCTCGGTGACGAAGTTCCGCGACCGGATGGTCGAGCTCAACAAGCAGATCTGTTGGGTGCCAGAGCATGTCGGGCCTGGCCAGTTCGGCAAATGGCTGGCCAACGCCCGCGATTGGTCGGTCTCCCGCAATCGATTCTGGGGCAGCCCGATCCCGGTATGGACCTCCGACGACCCTGCCTACCCGCGGGTCGATGTCTATGGATCGTTCGCCGAACTCGAACGCGACTTCGGCACACTGCCGACCAGGACGGACGAGCAGACCGGCCAGCAGGCGGTCGATCTACATCGGCCGTACGTCGATCGGTTGGTGCGGCCCAACCCCGACGACCCGACCGGCAACTCGATGATGCGCCGGGTAGAGGACGTGCTGGACGTCTGGTTCGACTCGGGCTCGATGAGCTACGCCCAGGTGCACCACCCGTTCGAGAACGCCGATTGGTTCACCGAACATTTCCCGGCTGACTTCATCGTGGAGTACATGCCTCAGACCCGCGGCTGGTTCTATACCCTGCACGTGCTGGCCACCGCGCTGTTCGACCGGCCGGCCTTCGCCAACTGCATCAGCCACGGCACCGTGCTGGGCGACGACGGGCAGAAGATGTCGAAGTCGCTGAACAACTATCCGGATGTCTTCGAGGTGTTCGAGCGGGACGGCGCCGACGCCATGCGCTGGTTCCTGATGAGCAGCCCGATCCTGCGGGGCGGCAACCTGATCGTCACCGAAGCGGGCATCCGCGAGGGCGTCCGGCAGGCCGAGCTGCCGCTGTGGAATGCCTGGTACTTCCTGTCGCTGTACGCAAACGCCGCCGGTCACCAGGGTGTCTGGCGCACCGATTCCGCCGATGTGCTGGACAGGTATCTGCTGGCCAAAACCGCCGATCTGGTGCTGGTCGTCACCCCGCAGCTCGATTCCTACGACATCGCCGGTGCCTGCGCGTCCGTCCGCAGCTTTCTAGAGGTGCTCACCAACTGGTACGTGCGGCGGTCGCGGCAGCGATTCTGGGACGGCGACGCCGACGCCGTCGACACCCTGCACACCGTGCTCGAGGTGCTCTGCCGGGTCTCGGCACCATTGCTGCCGCTGACCACCGAGGCGATCTGGCGCGGCCTCACCGGAGAGCGCAGTGTGCACCTCACCGATTGGCCGGCGGCCGACGGAGAAGGCGCGCTGCCCAGGGACGACACGCTGGTGTCGGCGATGGACGAGGTGCGCGCCGTCGCGTCGGTGGCCCTGTCACTGCGGAAGGCGAACAAGCTCAGGGTGCGGCAGCCGCTGGCCACCATGACCGTCTCGGTCGCCGATCCTGTTGCTCTGCAACAGTTCTCGTCGCTGTTGGCCGACCAAGTCAATGTCCGCACCGCGCAACTGACGGAGCTGGCCGATTCCGACGAGCGGGTGACCCGCAGCCTGACGCTGAATACCAGGGCCGCCGGACCGCGGCTGGGACGCGACGTACAGCAGGTGATCAAGGCAGCCAAGGCCGGCGACTGGTCGGTCGGTGACGACGGCTCGGTGGTGTGCGGCGGCGTCCCACTCACCGGCGACGAGTACGTACTGGAGCTGGTTGCCGCCGGTGCGGCTGCCGGCTCGTCGACCGCGGTCGGCATGCTCCCGTCCGGCGGCTTCGTCACCCTCGACATCGGACTCACCGATGAGCTGCGGGCCGACGGTGCCGTCGCGGACCTGCTGCGGCTGGTGCAGCAGGCTCGCAAGGATGCCGGCCTGCAGGTCTCGGACCGGATCTCACTGTCGCTTGATGTCTCGGATGCGTTGTGGCAGCACGTCTCCGACCGGGTCGAGCAGGTGAAGGCAGAGACCTTGGCGGTGTCGGTGCAGCGCAGCTCGCTGGCCGACGGCCCTGGTGTGTTGTCTGGATCGGTGGGGGACAACGAGAGCGTCCGGGTGCGGGTGACACCGGTCGCTTGAGCGACGGCGCCCGCCGGCGGCAGCACTGTCAGACGAGTTCGATCGTGCAGGGCAACTCAGCTGCGTGGCTCAACCGAACGTCTGCGGTGACCAGCGGGACATCCAGCAGCACCGCAAGGGCGACGTAGAGCGCGTCGTAGAAGCTCAGGTTGTGCCGCCACGTCCACGCCAGCTCAGCCAGCGGCCCGGCATGCGGGTAGCGGTGATCGACAAGCGCACGTCCAGCCCGCAAGCCGGCTAGCGCCTCGTCGGCGCTGAGGCGACCTTGCCGTTCCTCACGTCGCAGCATGTTGCCGACTTCGGCGTCGATGAGATGCGGGGCATGACTGCGGATGTCCAGCAGCCGCGATCGCAGTGCCCGCGCAGCGTCGCTCTTGCCACCGAGGGCCATCACCAGGGCCGAGGCGTCGAGCACGCAGTGATTCACCGGCGATCTGCGGCGAGGTCGGCCCAGATCGATTCACGAGTCGCGCCGGGAGTGTCGTGCCTGGCCAGTTCAGCCTCTAGCGCCGCTATCGTCTCCTGCGACGTTGGATGGCCGGCGAAGTCAACAATCCACTCACGCATGTAGGTCTGGATAGACCGCCCATTGGCCCGGGCGCGCTTACGGATCACTTCGTAGGCATCCTCGGGAATGTCTCGCACCTGGATTGTCGCCATCGCGCAACTATAGCGCTGCTGCTGCTCTTCCGCAGCATCAGCGGTCCAGTGAGGCAGCCCGGCGCGCTAGGCAGTGGGGCGCGGCGAGTTCGCGGCCAGCGCCGAGAGCGTTTGCGAGCAGCCGGCTTCGAGCCGGCGGGTCGCGAACTCGTCACCCCTGGTCGGGCCGCGGTTGACGATTGCGATGCCGATACCGCGCTGGTGGGCGCGACGGACGAAGCGCAGGCCGGACTGCACGGTGAGCGACGACCCGAGCACCAGCAGGCCGGCTGCTGCCTCGACCAGTGCGTAGCACTCGGCCACCCGCGCCGGCGGCACGTTCTCGCCGAAGAACACCACGTCTGGTTTTAGGATGCCGCCGCAGACACTGCAGTCGGCAACGGTGAAGCTGCTGGTGTCCTCGAGCTCGACGTCGCCGTCCGGCCGGTTAACGAGGTCGAGGCCGGCACCGAAACCGGAGTTGAGCACCAGCAGTCTGCTGTGCAGCTCTGATCTTCCACTGACGGTGCCGCAGTCCAGGCAGATGACCCTGTCGATGCGGCCGTGTAGATCGATCACCGGGCCGCTACCCGCGCGCTGATGCAGACCGTCGACGTTCTGGGTGATCACGGTCCCGAGCGTGCCGTGGTGTTGCAGATCGGCGATAGCCAGGTGGCCGGCGTTCGGATCGGCGTGGTGCATCCGCTGCCAGCCAAGATGGCTGCGCGCCCAATACCGTTGCCTGGCAACGGGTCCCGACCGGAATTCGGCGATCGTCATCGGCATCCGCACCGGTGCCAGCGGACCCCGATAGTCCGGTATTCCGGAGTCGGTGCTGATGCCGGCGCCGGTGAGGACGATGGGCGGGCCGGTCAACGCTTCCAGGAAATCCGTCAGCGTCGACGGTCCGGCCCGGGTGCCGGGGGTCTGCGCGGCAAGGCTGGGCACAGCTTGGCTGATCGTCAGCCGACCGGTGCCGGCCGCACGTGGATGCCGTGCGCAATGTCGCCGTTGAGTTCGGTGCGGTGGCCGTCGATGTCGGCGAAGATCGCCGACCCGTCGACCACCAGGTCGAGCACAGCGCCTGGGACGATGCCGCCGTCGTGCAGTTCGGCCATCACCGCCGGCTGGTTCTGCACGATCTCGATGATCCGCCGCACCTCATACTTGCCGCCTTTGCTGGCGGCGGCGTCGGCGCCCTGCAGATCTGCGTGTGTCTCGGCGACCGGCTGTGCCGACGACCCGAGTTCGCCGAGGCCGGGGATGGGGTTGCCGTACGGCGACAGCTGGGGATGGCCGAGCAATTCGACCAGCCGGCGCTCGACATCGTCACTCATCACGTGTTCCCACCGGCAGGCCTCGACGTGTACGTCTCGCCAGTCGAGTCCGATCACGTCCAGCAGCAGCCGTTCGGCGAGCCGGTGCTTACGCATCACGGCGATCGCTCGTTCCCGGCCGGCGTCGGTGAGTTCGAGGTGCCGATCGTCGTCCAGTACCAACAGCCCATCGCGTTGCATCCTGGCGACGGTCTGCGACACGGTTGGCCCGCTCTGGCTCAGTCGCTCGGCGATCCTGGCGCGCAGCGGAACGATGCCTTCTTCTTCCAACTCGAAGATGGTCCGCAGGTACATCTCCGTAGTGTCGATCAGGTCGTTCACCCTGTGCACCCCTTCCCATGTGGTGGGCCGACATCCCGGAGCGTGGTTCCCAGCGCATTTCCCGGCCGGTGCTGATCCTACCGAGCGCCGCCAACATCTCATGTCTTGAACCCCGCGGGTGAGCACGGATATTCCCGTCGATTCGGCTTCACTGGGGCCGGGCGGCAGCGGCCGGCATCGCGCGGAAGACAATGGAGCGATGACCGAGCAACTGCTGATCGACCCCGTCGGACTGGCCGCCGAGTTGAACGGGCCGCTGCCGCCGGTGGTCCTCGACGTCCGGTGGACACTGGCCGGCCCGCAGCGCGCTGCCTATCTCGCCGGACACATTCCCGGCGCGGTGTTCATCGATCTGGACGCCGACCTGGCCGCACCGCCCGGCGCCGATGGTCGCCACCCGTTGCCGGAACCCGCAGCACTGCAACGACTCTGGCGGTCGGTGGGTATCTCAGACGACACCAGCGTGGTGGTGTACGACGGCGCGAATTCCTCCATTGCTGCTCGCGCCTGGTGGTTGTTGCGCTGGTCGGGGCACGACGACGTTCGGGTGCTGGATGGCGGGTATCCCGGCTGGCAGCGCGCCGGCCTCGGCTCGGCGACCGGCGGGCTCGCCGTCGACCCCGGCAGCGGGACCGCCGTCGTGCAGCCTGGCGGGATGTCGACCGTCGACATCGACGGCGCGGCAGCAGCCGGCGAATCCAGCGATCAGATACTGCTGGATGCCAGGGCGCCCGAGCGTTACCGGGGAGAGACCGAGCCGGTCGATCCGGTGGCCGGCCACATTCCCGGTGCCGTCAACCTGCCGCTGACCGACCTGGTGACCGCGATCGGCACCTTCCGGCCGGTACAGGAGTTGGTCGCCAGGTTCACTGCGGCCGGACTCTCGGCGACCGATGCCGGTACACCTGCGCCCGTTGCAGTTGCCTCCTGCGGCTCGGGGGTGACGGCCTGCCACCTGATCCTGGCCGGCCGGATCGCCGGCCTGGACCTGGCGCTGTATCCCGGTTCCTATTCCGGCTGGTGTGCCGCGCACCGCCCCGTCGCCACCGGCCCCTGAACCCGCCAGCGGGCAGCTGGGGACACCTCAAGAACGGGCGATGCGCTCGGCCAGGAACTGCCGCTCGGCCTCGTTCGTGGTCAGCCCGAGCGCCCGCTGGTAGGCGATCAGAGCGTCATCGGGACGGTTCAGCCGCTGCAACAGCTCTGCCTTGATCGCCGGCAGGTACTGATATTCCCCAGCCGCGCGTCCTGCTCCAGCTGTTCGACCTCGGCCAGCGCCCTCGCGGGGCCGCGGACCATCGCCACCGCCACCGTGCGGTTCAACGCCACCACCGGTGACGGCCACACGTCCAGCAAGCCGTCGTACAACATCACGATCTGCGGCCAATCGGTCTGCTCGTAGGTCGTTGCCTCTGCGTACAGCGAGGCGATCGCCCCCTGCAGTACGTAGCGTCCCGGTCGACCGCCGCGCAAATGGCCAACGCGGAATCGACAGCATAGACCGAAATCAGTGACGGCTTACTGTTGCCCGTTGGATCGCGAAGTCGGTGCGGATTGATAAGCGCCCACCCAGCAGGCACGCCTAGCCTGGGGTGATGGCAGCGCCGATGGTGATCTGGGATCAGGCGATGCTGGGTTATGACCTCGGTGGCCTGCACCCGCTGCATCCGCTGCGCTGGCAGCTCACCTGGGCGCTGTCCCGTTCGCTCGGGGTGCTCGACGGCGTCGAACTGTTCGCCCCCGAGCCGGCCGACGACGACACCCTGGCGACCATTCACACCCCGGCCTACATCGACGCCGTCAAACGAGCGTCCGCCGATCCTCGGCTGCCGGTCGGGCACGGTCTTGGCACCCTGGACAACCCCGCCTTCGGACTGATGCACCGGACGGCCGCCTTGATCGCCGGCGGGTCGGTGTCGGCCGGGTTGGCGATCGCCCGCGGCGAGGTCGACCGCGCGGTGAACATCGCCGGCGGCCTGCACCACGCCATGCCTGATGCCGCGTCGGGGTTCTGCGTGTACAACGACGCCTCGTTGGCGATTGCCGCGATGCTGAACGCCGGCGTCGGCCGGGTCGCCTACGTCGACACCGATGTGCACCACGGTGACGGGGTGCAGGCAGCCTTCTATGACGATCCGCGGGTGCTGACGGTGTCGATCCACGAATCGCCGGCCTCCCTGTGGCCGGGTACCGGCTGGCCGGACGAGGTGGGCAGCGGGGCGGCCGCCGGCACTTCGGTGAACATTCCGGTGCCGCCGGGGACCGGTGACGCCGACTGGCTGCGCGCCTTACAGTCGATCATGCCGCCAGTGCTGGCGGCCTTCCGCCCCGAGGTCCTGGTCACCCAACACGGCGCCGACTCGCACCGTGAGGACCCGCTGGCCGACCTCGACCTCACCGTCGACGGCCACCGGCAGAGCTACCAGCTGCTGCGCGAGCTCGCCCAGACCCATGCGAACGGTCGCTGGCTGGCTCTCGGCGGCGGTGGCTATTCGCTGGTCAGGGTGGTGCCGCGGTCGTGGACTCAGCTGCTGGCTGTGGTGCTGGACCGGGACGTCGACCCGCACACGCCAACCCCGGCAGCCTGGCGGGCCGCAGCCACGACGGCTCGGCCGGACATTGCTCCGCCGACGTCGATGACGGACGGCCATCCGGGCACCATCGAGGTGCAGCCGTGGCATCCGGGCAGCCGCCATCCTGTCGATCTGGCCATCGGCGCGGTCCGGGACGCGGTGTTCGGTGTGCTGGGCGCTCGGCTCTGACGGGCCGGCCATTCGTCGCGCAGAATCGCGTACCACCGGGAGGGGCCCACTCGCCCTTGACCGTCATGTCCTTGACGTAGTCGGCCTCGTGGCGCATCCCGAGCCGCAGGCACAGCGCCACCGAGGCATCGTTGACCGCGGGGATGGCGAAAGGCCGGGTCCGTCACGCGGACGGACCCGGCCCTTCTTGTGTGGAGTCGTGAGACTCGCCCCCCGACTCAAGCTGTCGGTCGGGGGGACCGCCCTGGGGGAGGGCGCCCCCCGACCTTGGGTCGCTGCCGGAAGTCGGTGGTTCAGACGGCGACCGGCTGGATGGACCCGAGGGTCAGCTCGGCAGAGTTCACTCTCTCAGCTGGCGTATGCCCGCAGGGCATTGGAGCGTTCGCCGGCGCGCAGCTTCGTCATCGATTCGCGCTCGATCTGCCGCACTCGCTCGCGGGAGATGCCGAACACCCGGCCGATCTCGTCGAGGGTGTGCGGACGACCATCCGTCAGCCCGTAGCGCAACCGGACAACGGTGCGCTCGCGCTCATCGAGGGTGCCGAGCACCTTGTCGATGTCGTCGTGCATGAACCCTGCGACCACGGCGGCCTCGGCAGACATCGACTCGGTGTCCTCGATGAAGTCGCCGAGTGGCGCTTCCTCGTCGGCGCCGACTGGCATGTCCAGCGACACCGGATCCCGAGCGTGATCCATCAGCTCGTTGATCCGCTCGACCGGGATACCAGATTCCTCGGCGAGTTCCTCGAGGGTGGCGTCGCGGCCGAACTGCTGGTGCAGCTCACGCTTGAGCCTGGACAGCTTGTTGACCTGCTCGACCAGATGGACGGGTAGCCGAATGGTGCGGCCCTGGTCGGCCATGCCACGCGAGATGGCCTGCCGGATCCACCAGGTGGCGTAGGTGGAGAACTTGAAGCCCTTGGCGTAGTCGAACTTCTCGACAGCGCGGATCAGGCCGAGGTTGCCCTCCTGGATCAGGTCGAGCAGCGGCATGCCGCGGCCGGTGTAGCGCTTGGCCAGCGAAACGACCAGCCGCAGGTTCGCCACCAGCAGATGCTGGCGGGCCCGCCGGCCATCACGGACGACCGCGCGCAGGTCGGCCTTGCGCTTCGCCGACAGCCGCTTACCCGTCTCCAACTTGTGGGTGGCGTACAGCCCGGCCTCGATAGACCTGGCGAGCACCACCTCTTGCTCCGCGGTGAGCAGAGCGGTCTTGCCGATGCCGTTGAGGTAGACCCGTACCAGGTCGGCGGCGGGGCTCTGGGCATCCAGATCCGCTGCCGTTACCCGGGCTTCGGCTTCCGAATTGAAGCTGTCCTGCGGGGCGTCGTCTGCGACGGCTGCAGTCATGGTGATCTCCCCCTCAACTGGCTGGGCCGGCTGGCCCGTGCGCGTCTTGCTGTTCAATGTCTTCGTCACGACCTTCGTCGTGGCTTGGTCGGCCTTCGTGCTCTTGCTGGAATCGGTCATTACCGGAGCGGCGGACATGTAATGCTCCCTTCATCACGCCTACCTATAAACGCCTCAACGGACTGTTTCGTTCCCGAGACTGCAGCGGATGAAGTCTTCGGATCTCCAGATGCGGGACGTTCCGGGTGGCCGGTCGGTTGCTTCTGGTGCTTACTCAAACCCGCGAGGCAGGGTGTCCGCTGTGCCCGGGATGAGAACGTCATGGGAATGGCGATCATGGCTGTGACGTGCGAGACGCTGTTGGCTTGGCCTACGAGCGGTGACGGCGAGCCCTGCGGTGCTCTGAGCCGGTGGCCGGGTCAGTCCAGGTCGACCAGAACGGTGAAAGGACCGTCGTTGGTGCTGCTGACGGCCATCTCGGCGCCGAAAACCCCAGTGCCTACGGTGGCGCCCAGCCTGCGCAGCTCCGCGATGACGGCGTCCACCAGTGGCTTGGCGACCGAGCCAGCTGCGGCATCCGACCAGCTCGGTCGTCTGCCCTTCGCGGTACGGCCGTAGAGGGTGAACTGGCTCACCACCAGCAGGCCGGCTCCGGTTGTGGCGCACGACTGCTCGTCGCGCAGAATCCGCAGTTCGTACACCTTGACGGCCAGCTGACGTGCGGTCGCGGCGGTGTCGGTATGGGTGACGCCGAGCAGCACCAGCAGGCCCGGCCCACCCAGCGCTCCGACAACCTCGCCGGCAACCGACACCGACGCCGAGCTGACCCTGCTGACGACGGCCCTCACCGTGATTCGCCTGTGCCGGTATCGGGGACCGGATGCAGCAGTCCGCGGCCGATGGCGTCCCTGATACTGGGCAGCATCGCCGCGGCGAGCGCAGCAGCGTCCAATCCGTTCGCGGTGGCCAGCAGGTCCACCAACAGTTGCAGTGTCAGTTCACCGCGACAGCCGGCCAGCAGCGCCCTGCTCCACTCGTCCAGCTGCAGGGTCGCGCCCGGACCGCCCGGCCGGGTCAGCATCCGCAGCACCGGCGTCCACCCGTCCTGCCCGGCAAGCGAGCGTTCCTCCAGCAACACGCTGTCGGCCAGCGACAGTCGACTGGACAGCAGCTGCCGATCGGACGTCGATGTCAGGTAGCGGCGCCGGGCCAGGAAGGCATCGGCCTCGTCGCCGGTCACTTCCTCGCCGGCTCCGGCGATCTCGTCGAGGATCTGATCCGGTGCCGAATCGTCACCGGAATCCTTGCGCCGCAAGGTAATCAGCCCCATACCGATGCCCCGGACGTCGCGCTCGGCGAACCAGTCGAGCCACTCGGCGCCGCGCACGGCCGCGGCGGCCTTGTCCTCGCCGGCGTCGGCGAGCCAGACCGACACGTACTGGGTGGGATCGGCGAACTCGCGCTGCACCACCCAGGCGTCACAGCCGGTGGAGGCGACCCACTCGCCGACCCGCGGCCGCCAGTCGTCGTCACCGAACACCAACCAGTTGGCCAGCAGTTGCGCTGTCCCGCCGGGATTCAGGTGCTGCGGTGCCTGCCGCACGATGCGTTCACAAATGGCGTCGCCGACCATCCCCGAATCGCGGTAGCTGTACTGCTGGTCGCCGGTGCCGATCACGAACGGCGGGTTCGACACGATCAGGTCGAACCGCTGCCCGTCGACCGGCTCGAACAGGCTGCCGGCGCGCAGCTCCCAGCTCATGCCGTTGAGGCGGGCGGTGGCCGCGGCCAGCGCAAGTGCCCGTGGGTTGGTGTCGGTGCCGACGATGCTGCCGGCGTGCGAGTTCAGGTGCACGGACTGGATGCCGCAGCCGGTACCGAGGTCCAATGCGGTCCGCACCGGGCGCCTGATCACCGCCCTGGCAAGGGATATCGACGCCGCACCGATGCCGAGCACGTGATCGTGAGCCAACGGCCCCTCGCGGGTGTCCGAATCCTGGTCGGAAACGACCAGGAATTCCGCGGAATCGTCGGCGTGCGGCCGAATATCCAACGCCGCCCGGAGGGCGCCATCGTGGCGTTCGAGCACCTGCTGGTCGATGGCCCGTTGGCTGCCGGTGGCCGGCAGCGCTGCGGCGACCGCCTCGTCGGACTCACTGGTGCCCAACAGGAACAGCCGGACCAGGGTGTCCAGCGGAGCGCCCCCTCGGGTGGCGCGCAGGGCCGGCCAATATTCGCCGCGTCCGAGCGCCTGATTCGCGCTCGGGCCGAGCAGCAGGGGAATGCCGGTCGCATCGAAGCCGGCGGCCCGCAGATCGGCGCCGAGCGCGTCGATCACGGCGAAGTCCCGCAATGGAGGTGGGCGAGCGGCTGACGTCACCGAGTCAGGGTAGTGGCGCCAGCGGACCAGGCCTGCAATCCTGACCGGATGACCGCAACGTCGCTGTATCTCACCGGTAATCCCACTGCCGACGCGCTGTTGGCGCGGGACGGCAACGCACTGCTGATCGGCATGGTGCTCGATCAACAGGTGCCGATGGAGAAGGCCTTCACCGGACCGTCGGTAATCGCCGACCGGATGGGCGGAAAGCTGGACGTGTCCGCCATCGCGGCTGCCGAGCCGGAGAAGTTCGCCGAGCTATGCGCCACCCCGCCTGCCGTCCACCGGTTCCCAGGTTCGATGGCGGGCCGGGTGCAGGCGGTGTGCGCGGTGCTGGTCAATTCCTACGGCGGTGACGCCGAAAACCTCTGGGGGACAGCGGCTTCGGGTGCGGAGCTGAGGAAGCGGATCGCGGCCCTCCCCGGGTTCGGCGACCAGAAGTCGTCGATCTTCACCGCGCTGCTCGGCAAGCAATACGGGGTGACGCCGGACGGTTGGCGAGAGGCTGCCGGCCACTACGGCGATGACGGCAGCCGGGTTTCGGTGGCCGACGTCACCGATCCGGAATCGTTGGCGCAGGTGCGGGCGGCGAAGAAGGCGGCCAAAGCCGCGGCGAAGGCCGCGAAGGCCTAGCGCTGATTTCTGGCTCCGCGAGCTACCCCGACCTCGCGGGTCTGATGGTTGTTATGACCTGCGCTCACGTCGCCTGTGGTGCGGCCCGACCAACCGGCGTCGTCGTCGATTGGCGCCGTCGACCTACGGATTTCGATCGGGTGGGAGCCCTGAGGGCCTGCGACGAGATCGTTATCGACTTGTGACCAGAAGTGTTGCTCTGCAGGGCTTCTGGGGGGTCGGCTGTCGGACCTGGTTCGTAGCATTGTCGGTATGGATGAGGTGGGAACTCCGGAATCGTTGGCACAGAACGTGCCCGCGAG
>JALYVF010000094.1 GCA_030853385.1 Actinomycetota bacterium
AGCTTGCCGGCCCACAGCGCCTGCGCGATGCCGTGGGCGTGGTTCAGGCCAGCCATCTGCTCGTGGCCGACTTCCGGGTTCACCCCGACCATGTCGCGGTGCTCAAGTTCGGCGATGAACGCCAGGGCGTGCCCGACGGTGGGCAGCAGGATGTCCCCGCGCGGCTCGTTGGGCTTGGGTTCGATGGCGAAACGGATGCCGTAGCGGCGGTCGATCACGTACTGCGCGAGCAGGTCGATGCCCTCGCGGTACCGGTCCAGCGCGGCCCGGATGTCCTTGGCTGCATCGGATTCTGACCCTTCACGCCCGCCCCAGAACACGTACGTCTCGGCGCCCAGCCTGGCGGCGAGGTCGAGGTTGCGAAGCACCTTGCGCAGCGCGAACCGGCGGATGGACCGATCGTTGTTGGTGAACCCGCCGTCTTTGAACACCGGATGGGTGAACAGGTTGGTCGTCATCATCGGCACGACCAGGCCGGTCTCGGTCAGCGCCGTCTGGAATCGGTCGATCAATTTTTCCCGTTCGGCGTCCGAGGAACCGAACGGGATCAGATCGTCGTCATGGAAGGTGACGCCCCAGGCACCCAACTCGGCCAGCCTATGGACCGACTCCACCGGATCCAGGGGCGGGCGGGTCGGATCCCCGAACGGGTCGCGCGCCGGCCACCCCACCGTCCACAGCCCGAAGGAAAACCGGTCCGCAGGTGTCGGCAAGGGAACCATCACCATGACCTGTCTGTCGGGGCGAGTCCATTTCGGCGCGCACCGACCGTCGCCGCACTCCGATGCCGACGCGGCGCGCGGCAGCTACCCGGGCGTGCGCAGTCCTTTCGGGCGGGGCTCACGGTCGGCGCCGCGGAATGGTCGAGGCCGACTTCGCGGCCGTGGCCGGCCCGGTGCCGGTACCCACGCCCAACGCGAAGATGTGCATGGCTATCTGACCGGATGCCGCGCCTTGGCTTAGGTCGGGCAGCGTGACGTAGGCGACCGTTTTGCCCTGCTGCAGCGGCGCGGACGCGGAGTAGACGCTGACCTTTCGGGTCACTTTGCTGCCGCTTTGGTTGTTGATGTAGGGCATGGTGGCGAGGATGTCGCCGCCCCCGGCCGCCGCGTTGGCCCACCAGTCCGCGAGCGACAGGGTGAACGGCTGGGTGCTGCCGTCGGTGTAGGTGATTGTCCCGGTGCCGGTCGCGGTCCCGTTGTTTCCGGTGCCGAGGAAGCCCAGCGTCGTGCCGGACCCGGACAGTTTGATCGTCTGGCCACCGGCGACCACGTTGTCCGCGGTGCCTGGCTGGGCCGCCGGCCAGGTGAACGTGACGCCGTCGTGGGTGACCGAGCCGCCGGGGATCAGTCCCGCCGCGGCCAGCGCCTGCGCCGAGTAGCTGCGTCCGGCGCCGTCCAGGTTGCCGGCCGTCGGGTTGGAGTCATCGGTGATCGCCGGATTGTCGAAGGCCGCGGCCAGCGACGGGTACGGTACCGACACTGTGGTCGCGTCGGAGGAGCTGCCGCGACCGTTGGCGTCGGTGAAGTCGGCCTGCGCAGACAGGGCGTAGCTGCCGGGACTGGTGCCGGTCGGGACTGTGACGCTCCAGCTGGTCTGCGCCGTCTGGCCCGGGGCGACGGTGTGGAAGGACGCCGGCGAGGTGGCCCGCACCGGCCAGCCGTTCGGCGCATCCAGGCTCATCCTCACGTTGGTCAGGCGGCCGCTGCTCGGGTTGGGCAGGGTGGTGGTGGCGACGAACGTCGAGCCGGGCTGCGCGACCCCCGGCGCAGCGAGGGTGAACGGCTGCTTGACGAGAACGGGCGTCGATCCGGTGACGCCCTTGACGGTGACGCTGATGGTCGCCACGCCGGCGGCGATCGTCTGCACCGTCCCGGTTTTACTGACCGTGGCCACGTTCGTGTTGCTGCTCCGGTACCTGACGTGGGTGTGCGCCAGGTCGACGAACGTCTCGTCGTTGTTGACCGCTTGGACGATGTTGTCGGCGGGCACGTGCTGGGTGGCCTGCGTGGTGTCGTCGGCGATCCACGGGTTCTTGCCGGTCAGGTCGAGCCGTTGGCCCGGCGTGAAGATCACCTGATCGGGCTGCACCGTGACGTAGCTGACGCGCGGCCTGGTCGCCCCGCGGATTGCCACCGTGGCCGCACCCATCACGTCCTCGGCGTTGCTCGCGACCTGGAACTGATAGCGACCGTCGTAGACCACGTTCTTGTGCTGCTGCTCGTTCCAGAAGGCGAGATCGCTGATCTTGACCGGCACCGCGATGCGCTGCGTCTGGCCGGGCTTGAGCACTGCGGTCTTCTGGAAGCCCTCGAGTCGCTTGCCGGGCAGCTCGGCGCCGGCGACGGTGAACGGGGTCGCGGCGTAGACCTGGGCGACCGTCGCTCCGGGCACGGTGCCGGTGTTGGTCACGTCGAAGCGGACGTTGACCCGCCCGTCCGCGCTGGTCGCCTTGCGGTCGGCCATCACTTTGGCGTACTTGAAGCTGCTGTAGCTCAGCCCGTACCCGAACGGGTAGGTCGGCGTCCCGGTGAAGTACTGGTAGGTCCGGCCAAGGCCCCCGGTCTGCGAGGGGCTGAGGCCGTAGTTCTGTATGTCTGGAAGCTGCGAGTCGTCCTTGTACCAGGTGAAGTCCAAATGCCCACTGGGGTTCTGCTTACCGAACAGCACGTCGGCCAGGGCGGTGCCCTGGCTCTCGCCGTTGTAACCGCTGAAGACGATGGCCGGGAAGTCGGCCTGCACATCGTCGACCTTGACCGGGCCGTCGGACTGGATCACCAGTGCGGTCTTGTGGTTGCCCAGGGCATTCACCTCGCTGATCAGCGAGTCGTAGTTGCCGGGCATGGCCAGCGTGGACCGGTCATGGCCCTCGCCGGCGCTGTTCGCGTCGGTGCCGACGAAAACGATCACCAGGTCCGCGCTTCGGATATCGGCTTGGGTCTGCGCCGAACAGGCCGCCGGCGACGTGGCACGGGTGGAGGTGGCGCACGCGTCGAAGACGACCGACGCGGTGGGGTTCGCGGCCTTCACCGCCGAGGTGATGCCCTGTACGGCGTTGATCTGCAGCGAGGGGCTGCCGGAATAGCCGCCCAGCGTGACCTTGTTGGCCAGGTCGCCGACGATGACGACGTTGTGGAGCTGGGACGGGTCGGCCGGCAGCAGTCGCGAGGTCGTGCCGGCCAGGTCGTCGTTCTTGAGCAGGACCATCGACTTGGCCGCCACGTTTTCGGCCAGCGCCTGGTGCGCCGGGCTTTCGATCTGGTCTTTGGTGATGCGGGTGTAGGCCACCTTGCTGGGCGGATCGAACTCGCCGGTCTGCATGCGCACCGTGAACAGGTGCACCAGGGAGTTGTCGATGACGCCTTCACTGAGCACCCCGGCGTTGATCGCCTCCTTGATGTTCGACAGTGTCTCTTCGGCGCCGGTGCAGTTGAGCTGCGTGCCGGCCCGCTCGGCGTAGGCCTGCCCGCCCGCCGCACCGGACAGCTGTTGGCCCGTCGCGGTGTTCGTCCAGACCGTCGACCCACCGGAAGTGCTGGTGGTCCAGCCCGGCGGGGCCCAGTTGTGCCGGGTCGAGGTGTAGATGTCGTAGATGGCGCCGCAGTCCGAGGTGGTGTAGCCGTTGAACCCGTACGTGCGCTGCGCCAGTTCGTTGGCGGTGTAGGTGTTGGCCGGGGCCGGCGTGCCGTTGATCGCGTTGTACGAGGTCATCAGGCCGGCGACATGCGAATCCTCGATCAGGCTCTTGAACGGCGCGGTGTAGTAGTTGCGGATGTTCGCGTCCGTCGTATTGGAGCTGCCTGACTCGCGATTGTTCTCCACGTTGTTTAAGCCGTAGTGCTTCGCCGTGGCGGCGACCTTGAGGTAGGTGCTGGTCGCCTTGCCGTCCAGGGTCTGACCCTGGTAGCCGTCGATGAAGGCGCCGGCCATCGTGGCGACCAGGTACGGGTCTTCGCCGAATGCCTCGTCGGTGCGCCCCCACCGCGGGTCGCGATCCAGGTTGACGGTGGGCGCCCAGTAGGTCAAATCACCGTAGTTACTCTTCGCCGGGCCGATGTTGTTCTGGCCCGTGCCCCACAGGGACTTGTCCAACATGCCTCGAGCCTCGTTCGAGATCGCCGTGGTCTCCTGATAGGTCAGGCTCGGATCCCACGACATGGTGGCGGCGAAGTTGGTCGGGAAACTGGTGGCATGGGGCCCACCGGTGACGCTGCCGGGGTTGGTGTTCGCGCCGAGTCGGTTGATGCCGTGCTGACCCTCGCTCCAGTACGTGTACTGCTGCACGCCCAGCCGCGGAATCGCCGGGGCGCTGTTCGTGCGTAACTGGGAGACCTTCTCGGGCAGCGTCATCCGCGAGACCAGGTCGGCCGCCCGCTCGGTGAAGGAATAGTGCGTGTTCAGGTAGATCGGCCCAGCTGGGGACGGCCTCGCCGCGACCGCGGCTGTGGTCGCGGCGGCTGGCGGCCCACCGAGTACCACGATGCCGGAGGCCAGCACGGTCACCGCGGCCGCGAGCATTGCGACGGGTCGCCGGGGGCCTCGACGTCGGGTGGCTAGCCGGCCGGGGTGGGGTGCTCGGTTCATCAGCAGTTCCCTTTCGTGCTTGCCGGCGGTGGCCGCGGCGGCGGTGGATTTTCGGCATGCCCGACGCCAAACGCTAGACCGGGGGCGGCACCTGCGGACCGTTCCGCAGCAAGATTGTCGATTGCTATAGTTACTCTTCGTTCGTACCTAAAGTCAATGGCCCCAGCAACTGTTCACCACCGGCAGTGGCTGATGTCGGATTAACCGAGTTGAATCGCCGCGGTCTTCGAGGGACCTCGTCTGGATGGATCCGAGTCCGGACGTCCGGAGCCGGGAGTTTGTGGCCGGAAGGGAGCAGCAGTGGCGGACACCCCGCTGGGCCTGCGCGACGAGGGGCGCCGGCGGGTGCTGCAGGCTCTGCACGATCACGGCACCTGCCGGCGCACCGAACTTGTCGGGCTGACGAACCTGGGTCGATCAACGGTCGCGTCGTTGGTGGCCGAGCTGATCGAGCGAGGCATCGTCGTCGAGCGGCCGACTCCATCGGCGGCGCCGGGCCTGCGGATGATCGGTCGGCCGGCTGGCGGGGTGGCGCTGGCCCCGACCGCCGCCTACTCAGTCGGCGTCGACATCGGCCACGAGCACGTCCGGGTGGCGGTATGCGACCTCGCCGGCAATCGTGTCGCTGACTATGCCGCCCACCGCGAGGTCGACCTGGCCCCCCGGGAGACCCTCGACCTGGCCGCGGCCAAGGTGCGGCAGGCGTTGGATGAGGGCCAGATCGACGACCGGGCGGTAATCGGGCTCGGTCTGGGGATCGCCGCCCCCGTCCACGCCGAGTCCGGGGCGATCGAGGCCGTCGGCATCATGCCGGGCTGGGTGGGGGTCAGCCCCGTCGCCGAACTCGGATCGCGAACTGGATTCGAGGTTCGGGTCATCAACGATGCCGACGCCGGCGCGCTGGGGGAGCGGACCTACGGGGCCGGGGTGGGCGTCGACGACCTGCTCTACCTTCGCCTGTCGGCCGGCGTCGGCGCCGGGATCGTCACCGCAGGGCGCCGCCTGGGTGGTGTCGCCGGCCTGGCCGGCGAGCTCGGCCACGTCAAGGCCGTCGAGGACGGGCTGATCTGTCGGTGCGGGAACCGCGGCTGTCTGGAGACCGTTGCGGGCACCGCGGCCATCGCCGATCTGATCGGCCGGAGCCGTCGCCGCCCCGTCACGCCGGCGCAGCTCGGCGAGCTGCTCGAGGCGGGCGACCCGGGTGCGCTGCGCGCCGTGGAGGACGCCGCCGAATACGTCGGCCGGGTGGTTGCGGCCGCGGTCAATGTGCTCAACCCGCAACTCGTCGTGCTCGGCGGGGACCTCGCTCGTGCGGGTGAGACGTTGCTGCAGCCGGTCCGCACCGCCATCCGCCGCCTGGTTCTGCCGGCGATCGCCGCGGCGGTGACCGTCACCTGCGGCAAGCTCGCCGAACACGCCGAGGTGCTGGGCGCGGCCACGCTGGCCCGAGCGGAATCCCCTCGCCGCCTGGCGCTGGTCGCGGCGGGCGGTACCGCCCGCTAAGACCAGCCGGAAGCGGCCTGATACGACCACAGGCATGACTGCGGACAGCTCACCAGGGGGCCGGCTGGGTCAGCCCAGGCCGGTGGCTCCGGCCCGGCGCCGCGACAGCGCGTCGACGGCGGCGGCCAACAGCAGCACGGCGCCGGTGATCAGGAACTGCACCGCGGAACTGTTGATGCCCTGCACCAGGTCGGACATGCCGTTGGCGATGACCGCGACGACCAGGCCGCCGATGATCGCGTCCAGGGGCTTGCCCTTCCCGCCGAACAGGCTGGTACCGCCGATAACGGCCGCGCCGACCGCCAGCAGCAGGGTGTTGCCGCCGCCGGTGTTCGCGTCGACCGCCCGCACGTTCGAGGCGAGCAAGATACCGGCGATGGCGGCCATGAAGGAGTTGATGACGAAGACCGAGATGCGGATCCGGTCAACGGCGATGCCGGCGCGGCGGGCGGCCTCCCGGTTTCCGCCGACGGCGTAGACGTGCCGCCCGTAGCGTGTCTTGCCCAGCAGGAACGTCCACCCGGTGAACAGCACCAGCACGATCGGCACCACCCACGGCACGCCGAGCAGCGCCGCCACCTTGACCTGGACCAGGTGCCCGTTGACGTTTTCCAATTGGACCTGGCCGGCGTTCAGCGCCCGATCCTGGTTGAGCAGATACACCGCCACCACGGATATCACCGCGAGGGCGAGGACCTTCAGCCCGACCAAGGTCATCGGTTCCGCCGGCAGCTGGGCCCGCACCCTGGCCCGGACGCCGGTCAGCTTGACCAGCGCATATCCCACCACGACCAGGGCGACGACCAACCAGCCCAGCCAGGCGGACAATTGCCCGTTGACCAGTCCGGTGATGAAGCTGTCGTCGATCGAGATGTTGCCCTGCGTGCCCTGGAAGTTGTTGACCACGATCAACGTCAGGCCCTGGAACGCCAGGAACAGCGCGAGGGTCACCACGAAGGACGGGATGCGCACCTTGGCGCACAACCAGCCGGTGAGCACGCCGATCACCAGCCCGGTGACCATCGCGGCCAGGATCGCGACCGGCCAGGGGGCGTTGTACCCGGCCGAGAGCCGCGCCATCACCGCCGCGCACGCTCCGGCCGCGGTACCGGCAGCCAGGTCGATCTCACCCAGCAGCAGCACGAACACTAGGCCCATGGCCAGGCAGATAGTCGACGCGGACTGGTCCAGCAGAGCCGCGAAGTTGCCCAGCGACCCGAAAGAGGGGTGCAGGACCCAGAAAATAATGACCAGCACCACCAGGCCGGACGTCGCAGGCAGCGCGCCGATCTCGCCGCCGCGCAGTCGCTGCAGATAGGTCCTCGCGTGCTCGCGCAGTCCGCCACCCATCGGGATGGTGGCCGCCGCGGCCGCCAACTGGCGCGACGCTGCGTCGCCGACCTCAGGAGCCTGTGGAGCCTCAGGAGGCTGTGGAGCCTCGGGGGCCGGGGGCTGCCGGTCGCTGGTAGTCATCCGCCGACCTGCGCCGCGGCGGCGGTCGACTCGGGGGCCAACCCCACGTCGCCGGAGCGGCCGGTGGTGATGAGTTCGACGAGTTGCTGCTGGTCGGTGTCCGCGCGGTTCACCACCGCGGCCATCCGGCCCAGGTACAGCGTGGCGATGCGGTCGGCGACCTGCAGGACATCGAGCATGTTGTGCGAGATCAGCACCACGGCCACCCCCTGGTCGGCCAGCCGGCGGACCAGATCGAGCACCTGCGCCGTCTGCTGCACGCCCAGCGCCGCCGTGGGTTCGTCCAGCAACACCACCTTCGAATCCCACAGCACCGACTTCGCGATGGCCACGGTCTGCCGCTGCCCACCGGACAGGCTGGCCACCCGCTGCCGGACCGAGGCGACCGTACGCACCGACAGCGACTTCAGGGTGGCCTGCGCGGCCTTCTCCATCGCGATCTCGTCGAGCAGGATCCCGTTGTGCCGCTCGCGGCCCAGGAACATGTTCTGGACGACGTCGAGGTTGTCGCACAGCGCGAGGTCCTGGTAGACGATCTCGATGCCGAGCGCCGCGGCTTCGCGTGGACTGTGCACCGACACCTGCCGCCCGTCGAACAGGTACTCACCGCTGTCGATGGGGTATGTCCCACCGATGCACTTGACCAGTGTCGACTTGCCCGCCCCGTTGTCGCCGACGAGCGCGGTGACCTCGCCGACCCGCGCGTCGAACTCGACGTCGCGCAGCACATTGACCGCGCCGAAGCCCTTATTGATGCCGCGCAGCTGCAGGATGGGTTCGTCGCTCACCTGGTCACCTCGTGTCCACTCGTCGGGGTGAGGCCGGGCGCCCAAGCGAGCACGCCCGGACGCGGGTCGAGAGTACTGCTCGTGGGGTCACATCCGGAACCGGCCCGCCCGGGTGCGACCCCTCCAGCTGGGCTGCCTGCCTACTTGATGCCGGCCGCCGTGCACATGGCCGCGTAGGAGCCGGTGCAGACTTGCGACTTCGGGGTGTAGTTGTCGTTGATCGGGGTGGCGACGTTTGCCTTGGTGATCGCTTCCGGCGTCGCCAGGATCGACGGCACCTCCTTGCCGGTCTTGGTGTCCTTGCTGGTGGCGTTCGTCTTCGGGATCTGCCCGGTCACGATCTGGGTGATCGCGTCGATCGCCGGGATGGCCTCCTTCTTGGACGGCTTGTAGATCGTGAAGCACTGGTCACCGGCCAGGATGTGCTGTAGACCCTGCGCCGTGGCGTCCTGCCCGGACACCGCGACCTTCCCACTGAGGCCCTGCCCCTTCAGCACGCCGATGACCGCGTTGGCCATGCCGTCGTTGGCCACCATTACCGCGTTGAGGTCTTTGTGCGACTGCAAAATGGACTGGAACGTCGTGCCCGCAGTCTGGTTGTCCCACTTCGCGATGGCCTGATCGTCGAGCAGCTTCCAGCCCGGGGCCTTGGACAACACGCTGACATAGCCCTGCTTGAACAGGGTGGCGTTGTTGTCCGTGGGTGCGCCGTCGACCTGCACGTAATTCACCGCACTCTTGCCCTTCACCTCCGGGCACTGGGTCAACGCGTTGCCCTGCGCCTGACCCACCTTGACCCCGTCGAAGGACACATACAACGCCGCGCTGCCGCCCAGGGTCTGCCGGTCGTAGTCGACGGTCGTGATGCCCTTACCGGTGGCCTCCTTCTCGATCGCCGCACCCGACGCGCTATCCAGGTTGACGATCATCAGGACCTTGACGCCGTCGTTCTCCATGCCCTCGGCGATCGTCTTCATCTTCTGCGCGTCGTTGTTCGCGTTCTGGATGTCGCAGCTGAGGTTGTCGATCTTGCACTGCGCGCTCAACGCGGCCGGGTCAGAGGTCACCCAGCGCTGCGAGGACTGGGTGTCCGGCATGATGATGCCGACCTTGACACCCTTGCCGTTCAGTGCGCCGCCGGACGACGAGCTCGCTGCGCCCGAGCTACCAGCGCCCGATGAGGAGCCGGCGCCCGAGCTGGCAGCCCCCGATGAGGAGCCGGCGCCCGAGCTGGCAGCCCCCGATGAGCCGGCAGCGGCCGAGGTGGCAGCCCCCGATGAGCCGGCAGCGGCCGAGGTGACGCTGCCCGATGAGGAGTTGACGCTGGAGCTGGGGCTACTCGAGTTGCTGTTGGAGGAGCACGCGCTCACGACGAGCGACGCCGCGACCCCCCCAACAACGAGCAGGCCGAGTGCGCTCTTGCGCATGGCTTTCCGCCTTTCGCGATCCAGGGGCCGACCCGATGCCAGCCGACCGAAATCGAATGTTGTGCGCGTCAACATATCTCGGTTCGCGGCGCAACGGCCAATTCCGAGACCGACTTGTTACCCACGGTCCGAGGCGCGTCATCTCCATGGCCGTGCCGGGCCTTCGGGTTCGGCGGTGAGTTCCCGAAGGCGACCACCCGATCGGCGCGACCCAGGTGAAGCCGGCCACCCGGCGTACGGCGCCGGCCTGGCGTCACCACTCGCACGACGCCTGGGTGACGGACATTGCCTGTCCGGCTAGTGCAGGTGCGGGCCGCTGGCGCGCCAGTCGATGGTGCCCAGGTAGGTCTCCCGCACGGTGTGCTTTGTGTCCACGTAGGCGTGGAACGCGATCCTGCTGGTCGTACCGTCGGTGATCACTTCGGCGCCGCCGGGTCCGCACAGATGCTGGCTGGTGTGGTCGTCCACGACGACATTGGAGTAGCGGAAGGTGCTGGTGATCGACTTGGCGGAGTACGCCGCGGTGTCGTAGCTGCATCCTTGGTAGGAGTGGCGCGCCACGAACAGCCACACCCGCCCGTTGTGCAGGATCACGTCCGGCGCCTCAATGACCGAGCCGCTGGAACTGGCCAGCAGCAGGTGGCTGGTGTTGGCAAAGCGGACTCGGCCGCCGCGGAAGGTGATCGGGCGGCCGATCACCTGGAACTGCTGCGGTGTGCCGTTGTTGTAGTAGCCGCGCCGGTAAACCAGGTATAGCCGGCCCGCCGCGGATCGATAGGTGGAGGGGTCGATGGCCTCCCACGGATCCCCGGCGGCAGTCGGCACGCGGTAGTTGGAGCTGCCGCATTGCAGCTTGCGCAGCTGGCCGAAGTAGCCGGTTGGTGAGGCGGCGGTGGCGTACCAGATGCAGTGCTGTGCGCCGCCGATCGCAGCGGTGAAGAACATGACGAAAGTCGTGCCGATGCGGGTAACGTGCGGCGCCCACAGATTGTTCATCCCGCGGGGCAGCGCGGAATTCCGGACCGCAGGATGAACATACTGGTAGAAGCGCTGCGCTGGTTTCGATGCCTTGAACACCGGCAGCGGGCCGCCGCCAGTGGCGTATAGGTAATACGTCGAGCCGAACTTCGACAGCCCGGGGTCGGCGGCGTACCTGTTGGTGACCAGGGTGGCGTGGGTCTTCGGCCCCGCAGCAGCCGGGCTCACCATCGGGGTGAGCGCGCCCGGCACCCCAGCGGGGGCGGCAGCCCGCGCCGACACGGTCGGCTGTGTGGAAGGCGCCGCCGCAGCAGCCGACGGGGCCATGGCGCCCAGCACACCCACTACCACCCCGATGGCCACGGTCAACCGGCGAACGCTCCGCGATCCCGTCATCACGATCATCTCCTCTTCGGCTGTGCATTGCTCCGAGGAAAGCACATACCCCGTCCAGTCGCCGGTCAATCAAACAATTACCTATCCCCAAGTAGATATCCGGAAAACTCCGTAGGCGCAAAAACGATCCGACTCGCCGGCGTGCCGGATGGCGCCTCAAGCGACGGGCGGTCGGCGGCGTTCTGCGCGCGGACCGTTTGGACGTGCTCCGTGCGCAGCAGGACCCGGACGGGACTGAGGTGCGCCGGGATCAACGCGTTGGTGGGCTACGCGAGTGTCAGCAGCGGTTGCCGGTGTTCTCGTCGAAGGAGGCGTACCCGGCCGGGGCTGAGCCGAAGTTCGGGGTGCCGTCGGAGTTCCAGGTTTGCGGCTGGGCGAAGATCTTACGGCTGCCCCAGCCACCTGAGGGGGAGGTGCTGGCGTGGTAGATGAACCAGCCGCCGCCGTAGCTGCCGGGCACCGGGAGCGACTCGCCGCCGGGTCCGTAGACGCCGTTGGCGGAGGAGAACACCGGGCCGTGCTTGGTGTAGGAGGTGTAGCTGGTCAGGTCGCCGCCGTGATAGCGCAATTCGCCCAGGCTGTAGGAACTGGTCCAGCTCGCGTTGGCGTTGTACATGATGGTGAGCGTGTTGTTCGGGCCGATGAAGGCTTCCGGGCCTTCCTCGATGGCCGCGACTGAGGTTTCCCAACTCTGGTCTGGGTTGGCGATGAGCCGGCGGTAGTCCTGTTGAATGTGCAGCGGGTCCCGCATGTGGGCGATGAAGATCTGCTGCGGCGCCGCTCCGCCGTTGTTGGTCGGAGTGCCGGACCAGAGCATCCACCAGCTGCTGTTGTAGTAGAACACGGTCGGGTCGATGGCCCACTGGTTGGTGGAGTCGGCGATCTTGCCGAAGAACGACCACGATCCCATCGGGTCGCCGCTGTTCGCGGTGATGGCGAAGATGCGGTGGGTGTTGTTGGTGGCTGGATCCGCGCCCAGAGCGGTGGCGGCAGCGAAGTAGATGATCCACTGACCGTTGAGCTTCTCGATTTCCGGCGCCCAGGTCTCGGCGCTGTGATCGGTGCTCGTGGGGGAGGTCCAGATTGTGTGCGGGGCGGCAGTTCCTAGGCCGCCGACCGTGGGGGAGGACCGCAGGTTGATGCTGCGGTTGCCATCGGATTGGACCAGGTAATACCGACCATTGTCGTACCAGACCGAGGGGTCCGCGCCGGCACCGACGATGGGATTGCGGATCGCACACGCCGGCGCTGCCGCCGCGGCCGCGGCGGCTTTCTGTGGTCCGAACGACACCAGCGCGAGCACGGCTACCAGCGCTCCTGCTAGCGTCGCCGCTTGGGCCACGCGTCCACGTGGCGTTCCCGAACGAGTGTAGCGTCTGAGCATCGGGACACCTGAACCTCTCGTAGTATCGGCCATTCCAACGTTGTAAATTGCCCATCACTCAACCACCGGAACCTAAGAGCAGTCAACAGATTCCGCCAAGGTCGGTGAACCCTCCGCCGGTTCCGCTGAAGGGCGGCCGTTAGATCGGTGATCACCAGAGCGCACGGCTGCTTCTCGTTTGCCGCGCTCATCCCAGCCTGCGTATCGCACTGCGATGGCTCGGCGCCGAACTCGTCGTGGCGCTCCGACTGGTCGTGGCCAACTGCGTCACCGCGGCGGTCGTCCTATGGATTGGATCCGATGCGCCACCGCAACGCAGGCACTGCTCCCAGCCACCACGGTGGCACAGCCCCAGCCGAACGGACCCCAGCCCCGACGACACCGACACGTCCGGCCGGGCGGGACTCCGATCCGGAATCATTGGTGGAGGGGCTGACTGGAACCGCACTACCGCGTTCTGGATGTTGATCCGCGCGGGATTGCCGGCCCTTTGGCGTTCGCGGTCGAGGACTTCCACCGTTGAGGATTTCCACCAGGGGTTGCGTCGCGGTCTTCCCCGGCGACACGCTCAATGCGCTCGATGCGCCGACTGGTCTGAGTGCTGCCGCGCCGGAGATCTTCGCCACGTTCGCGGTTGTCGCCCAGATCGCAGCGGATTGGACCGGTTGCACTCCCGGATTCGGCTGCTGTTCGGTGGCAGCATCATCCTCATCATTGGAACTCTCACTGTCGTCGCCGCCCCGAATGTGGTCGTGGCGCTGCTCGGCTGGCCGCTGGCTGCAGCCGCCGTAGCTGTCCTGTTCCCGACGCTGCTCATCCTGGTTTCGGCAGCGGTGGAGCGCCGGAGCCCGCCAACTCTGACCGTATCGACAACCGCCGATCTCGGGTTCCTGCTTAGTGCGGTATTCGGTGGAACCCTCGCCGATAAGACGTCCCTACGGTGCGCCTTCGTCGGCGTCGCTGCTCTCGCCTTGGTGTTCACCCCGGGCGCGCCGACGGCCGTCACCCGGACAGCGGACCTCCCGCAACGCCCTATCCGCCCGCTGATGTCGGCGGCGATGGCATGAGGTGGCTGCGCACTGGGCGCCCAGTCCGAACAAAGAGCGACACTTCGATGCCGGTGTGGGTGCTTCTGGTGTTAGCAGCTGCGGTCTTTGCCGCGATTTGCACCGAGGTGCTTCCGGTCGGGCTGTTGCCACAGATCAGCCGGGGCCTCCAGACCAGTGAGTCTCGGGTAGGGCTGCTGGTTTCTGCCTACGCCGTCGTCGTCGCGATCGGATCCATTCCGCTGACGGCGCTGGTCGCGCGCTGGCCACGCCGTCACGTGTTGTGCACATTGCTGTGTCTATATGCGCTGAGCAACGCGGCCCTGGCCAGCACCAACAACTATTGGTTCGCGTTGTGCTCGCGACTACTCGGGGGCTTGGCCCACGCCGGGTTCTTCTCGCTCGTGATTGCTGCTGCAGTCAGCATCGTGGCTCCCGCGAAGGCCGGCAAGGCGGTCGCCCTGGTTTTGGGCGGCAACGTCCTTGCCCTGGCCCTGGGGGTTCCGCTGGGCACCGCGTTGGGCACTGCGATCGGGTGGCGTTGGGCATTCGCCTGCGCCGCCGCGGTAATGCTGCTACTCGCATTGCTCACCGCGGTGGTGCTACCCAGCGCGCAGCCTCCGCCCTCGGCGTCGCCGCAGATTCCCGTGCTGACCATGGTGCGCGAGCAGGCCCTGCTCAGAGTGGCGACGTTCACCATCATCCTGATGCTGGGCCATTACACCCTGTACACCTACATCAGCCCACTACTACTACACGCCAGTGTGAGCACCGGCGCGGTGAGCCTGGTCCTGTTCGGCTACGGCGCCGCAGGCATCCTCGGCCTCGGCCTAGCCAGCGCCGCGGCCGACCGGAATCCCCGTCGGGCCCTTCAGGCGGCGGCCGCGCTGACCACAGCGTGCCTACTTGCCCTCAGCTACGTGCACGCCTCGACACCCACCGTCGCCGTCGTGATCGTGTGGGGGATAGCCTTCGGCGCACTGCCCACCCTCATACAGAGCGTTGCACTGCGTGCAGTACCGAACGCCCGGGACGCCGCACCCGCCGTGGTAAACGCGACGTTCAACATCGGCATCGCCGGCGGAGCATTCATCGGGGCCCGCGAGCTTTTCATCGCATCACCTTCGGTTCTAGCTCTCACCGCCGCCGGTCTCGGCGCCGTATCACTGCTACTCCTGGCCCAACGGTCAAACACCCAGTGAGACTGCGCCTCTCACCACCGAGGCCCGGGCTGATCTGCGTCGTCATGTGGGATCGGTCGACCTCGCCAAAACATGACGTAACCGCCGTGCCGATCACCGAGACGCCACCGCCTCGGCTGGCTCGCGGCCGGTCGTTCTCTGGACCACTCGCACTGGGTGAAATCCCGACGAAGCAGAGCCGGATCGTCGATTCCTGGGCGAGGTTGAAGGTCGTCGTCTGGTTATTGCCGGGGTGTTGTGCTGGTCGAGACTGGCGGTCGCGGTGGTTCAGCCGACCCGGATCTCGCCGTTGACGACGTGGACAGCGATCGGCGGTGTACTCGCCGGGGTGCTGCTCACCGAGATCGTCTTCACCTATCCAGGAATGGGCTACCTGCTGTTCACGGCATTGCAGAACCATGACTTCCCGGTGATGCAGACCGTATTCCTGATGATCACTCTCACCGTCCTGGTCGCCAATTTCCTGGTCGACTCTCTGTACATGCTGCTGGATCCGCGTACCAGAGAGACGGCATAGACGATGTGGGTGAGTTCTTCAAGAACTGGTCGGTGCGGGCCGGCCTGGCGGTCTTCGCAATGTTCATCCTGACGGCCGCGTTCGGCCCTTACGCCATCGAGCACATGTTGGGCTACACGCCGCTCCAAGTCGACTATGGCTTAATTGCGGCGCCACCGAGTTCCGCCCATCCGCTCGGCACCACCAACGGGGCCAGGACCTTCTCACCCAGCTGATCGTCGGAACCCGCGGCTGGGTCGTCGTGGGGCTGGTCTCCGGTGTGCTGGCCACGGCGCTCGTAGTGGGAATGGGACTGACCGGCGGCTACTTCGGTGGCGCCACCGATCGAGTCCTCACCGTAGTCACGAATCTGTTCCTCACCCTTTCGAGCTTCGCGATGACGCTGATCATCGCCGGCTCCCTCGGCGGCCGTGGGATCGCCACATCGCGTTCATCATCGGCATCTTCGAGTGGCCGGGTGGGGCCGATACATTCGGGCACAGGCATTGTCGCTTCGCAATCGCGACTCTATCGTCGTGGTGAAGATGCTTGGCGAGTCCCGCCGGCGGGTGGTACCTGCCGAGATGCTGCCGCCTCTCACCGGGATCGTCTCGGCGCTGTTCTTACGGGCAGTGGTGGCCGGCATCTTCGCCGAAACGGCTCTGGACTTCCTCGGGATCGGCAACTCATCGTCCATCAGCTGAGGCACCATGATCTCGACATCGCAGGACCAGAGCGCGATCCTGCACGGACAGAATCGGCGTCATGCGCTACCTGGCTGTCGGTGACACCATCGCGTAGCTGCAGCATGTCGACGACCCCGACGCAGCCGAACGCGCGAAGACCGCCGACGCCCTCAAGGCAGCGCTGAGCCTCGCCAGGCCGAGCAACTGGTGGGGGACCGGGGCCAACCAGTCGGTGCTGGTCGCTGCCCGCGATGACGGACTGCCGCTCTCCTGGATCCCGCGTACGGACACAATCAAGGCCCTCAACGCCGGTGCCAGTCGGCTCGAGCGCATAACAGCCCTGATGGACCGTCACCCGGACGTTGTAGAGGACTGCGCGACCGCCCTGGACGAGTGCGACGAGGACGAGATCGCCGACACCGTCTACCTCTACCCGACTGGTGCGCCACGAGGCGCTGTGTAACCGAGCGGAGGTGGAAGACCTTCGCCTTTGGGTGAAGTGGTGGGCGCCGAGGTCGTGGTAGTCGGTGTCGTGGTTGAGCATTACCGGCGATCCAACTCTCATCAGAGCGGCTGGCTCACCAGTGGGTCCCCACTCTTTGCGTAAGGCGTGGGCAATCAATAGGTAGCCCGGCCGCCGCTGATGTCGTAGACGGCGCCGGTCGAGAAGCTACACCGATCCGACGCCAGCCAGCTAATCAGCTCCGCAACCTCATCGGCACGACCGAGGCGACGCATCGGGATGAGGCTGGTGAGTCGGGCCAGCACCTCGTCCGAGGTCGACGCGTTCATCGGGGACTCGATCACCGCTGGCGCAACGGCATTGACTAACACTCCCGAGGTCGCGAGTTCCTTGCCGAGGGACTTGGTCAGCCCGATCACGCCGGCCTTGGACGCCGAGTACGCGGCAAGGCCGGCGTTGCCGTCCTTGCCGGCCATGCTCGCCATGTTGACCACGCGGCCCCAGCCGCGGACCGCCATCTGCGGGATGAGTTCCCGGCACATGTAGAACGTGCCGGACAGGTTGACCGCGAGCGCGCTGTCCCAGTCACTGGTTCTAATCTGCTGGAAGGGGCCGTTCGGGCCGACGATTCCGGCGCTGTTTACCAGGATGTCGACCGGGCCTGCGACGGCAGCTGCGGCGGCCACCGACTCCGGAGAGCTGACGTCGAGCACCACCTCCGCTGCCGGATCGATATCGGCCACGATCACCCGGACGTCGTCGAACCGCAGCCGGTCGACCACCGCGGCGCCGATGCCGCTCATTCCCCCCGTTACCAGTGCGGTTCGCTGCCGATCCTGAGCCGCTTCTGATGGTGCTTGCATCGCACATCCTCTCGAGTTCTTGATAACGCGCCCGGACTGCGCCGCCGCTATCCCCGCACAGGTTCTACGTCCCCGAGGTGGCCTATCGAGCGTTGACCACCATCGGCTACTCGATCTGGAACCTACCGGGCATGCTCGTTGATCACCCACCAACGACGCCGACCACCACGACATTGGTGCCGACCACTTCTCCCGACCCAACGTTACGGCGAATCACCAGACAGGCCCCTCGGGTACACCGTTCCCTTCGGCCCCACCCAACGCCTGGCGCTGCCAACCTGAAAAGACCAGGTCACCATCCGCTTGCGAGCCGGATATTGACAGCCCTCACCCAACATTAGTAATCTTATAAGATCAGTGAGGAGAGAGGGTGGGCATGGGACAGCGCATCAATCGCGGAACATCGGCTTCCGCCACGGCGGGACTGGCGACGGCTCCTGGCGCGCTCGAAGGGGTCACCGTCCTTGACGTGACGCAGATGCTCGCCGGTCCACTGTGTTGCACCAGGCTGGGCGATCTCGGCGCCGACGTGCTCAAGATTGAACCACCGGGATCCGGTGAGTTCAACAGGACACACGGCTTCCAGAACGTGGTGGTGCAGGGCGAGATGTCGACCTTCCTGGCCGTCAATCGCAACAAGCGCAGCGTCGCCATCAACCTGAAAGACCAACAGGGGCTTGGTGTTCTGCTGGATCTGGTCCGGTCGGCCGACGTGCTCATCCAGAACTTCCGGACCGGGACCGCCGAGCGGCTCGGCATCGGCTACGAAGCGCTGCATGCGATCAACCCGCGACTGATCTACTGCTCCATCACCGGCTACGGCCCCGACGGTCCCTACCGCGACCGACCGGGCCAGGATCTGGTGCTGCAGGGTTTCAGCGGCTCGATGTGGGCCGTGGGCAAGGATTCCGACCCGCCGATCCCCGGAGCGTTGTGGGCGGCCGATGTGATGAGCGGATACCAGGCGGCGATCGGCATCCTTGCTGCCCTGGAATCGCGGCATCACACCGGACTCGGCCAGCAGGTGGAGGTGGACATGCTCTCGGTGGTACTCGATGCTCAACTGCAGGAGTTGGTGACCTTCCTCAACTCAGGGATCAGCCCACGACGCTCGGCAGAAGACTCGGCGCACGCGTCGATCGGCGCGCCGTACGGGGTGTACAGCACCGCGGACGGTTGGCTGACGATGGCTATGTGCTACCTGCCGAACCTCGGCGAGGCCCTGGACGACGACTGGCTGCGGTCGCTGACCGATCCCGGCGCACCCACCGACCATCGGGACGAGGTGTACGCCAGGATCAGGGACAAATTCGTCGACCGCAGCACGGCCGAGTGGATGGACATCATGGACCGCTG
>JALYVF010000096.1 GCA_030853385.1 Actinomycetota bacterium
CCCGGCCAGCACCAAGGGATGGTGCGCCTCTTGGCGGACGACAGATCAACAGCCAGGACACCCAACTTCGGGGTCAGTCGTCAGCAAGAGTCAGGCCGCCAAGAGACGATCGACAGTCTCACAGTCGCACTAGACACTCACCCGATCCGCGGTCGCCCTCGCCCGGATCACCCTCGCCCGGATCGCTGACGTCGGGACCACCCATGTCCTGGGCAACGGCGTCCTCAGTGGAGTCCTCGGTGGGATCGTCGAGCAGGTCGGAGATCAGGTGTTCAGCAGCGCGCGCGTCGCCGACGTTGCCGGCGTGCGTTTCGTCAAGTGGTCTGGCCCCACCTGTCGTCTGGCAGATTCCAGTGAACGTCGCAACACCGAGGTTATGCGGAGGTTGCGATGGAACAGGGTCGACGGCGCCGGCCGAGCCGAGCGATGACGGAGAAGCAGGACAGGTTCGTCCGATTGATGGGCCAGGGCGTCAGTAACTCTGAGGCGTGCCGTGTCGTGGGGATCAACCGGCGAACAGGGACACGGTGGCGGTTCGGGCGCACGGTCCTCAACACCGCCGGAGAGAGCGTGCAGTATCCGCCCGTGCGCACTGCCACGCCGACGAAGCGGCATCCTCGGTACTTGTCGTTGGCCGAGCGGACAACGATCGCCGACCTGCACCGAGAGATGAAGACGGTGCGCGAGATCGCGGTGGCGATCGACAGGTCGCCGGCGACGGTCAGTCGCGAACTCCGTCGCAACGTCGACCATGCCGGGCGTTACCTGCCGCGCACCGCGGACCGGCTCGCCGCCGAACGAATTCCTCGCCCGCGCCGACGCCGACTGGTGGTCGACGTCGAACTTCGCGCCGTCGTGATGGAACTGCTCGCCAAGCGATGGAGCCCAGAGCAGGTTGCCCACGAGCTGCGCGAACGGTTTGCTGATCAGCCGGACCGGCTGCTGAGCACCGAGTCGATCTACCAAGCTATCTACGACCCTGACGTGCCCGTCACTCGTCCGGCCAAACGACGTCGGCGCAGGCGGCGTCGCCGGGTCCAGGGCTTGGAGCGGCGCGGGCGGTTGACCGCGATGACGATGATCGCCGACCGGCCACTCGAGGTGGCCGACCGGATCGAGGTCGGGCATTGGGAGGGCGACTGCATCATGGGCGTCGGGAACCGGTCTGCGATCGGCACGCTCGTCGAACGGCGCACGCGCTTCGTGATCCTCGTGCATGTCCCCACTGGCCGGCCGACCGCCGAGGCGATGCGCGCGGGCATCACGACACCGTTGGCAGACCTGCCGGCATGCCTGCGGCGCACGTTGACCTGGGATCAAGGCAAAGAGCTCGCGCTGCACCAGCAGATCACCGAGCAGACCGGCGCCAAGGTGTTCTTCTGCGATGCGCACTCGCCCTGGCAGCGCGGCAGCAACGAGAACATGAACGGGCTGCTGCGCGACTACTTCCCCAAAGGCGTCGACCTGCGCGAGGTCACTCCGGAGGAGCTTGCGCGGGTCGCTGACGAGATCAACGACCGGCCCCGCAAGAGCCTTGGCTGGGCACGACCGGCCCAGTTGTTCGCCGGCGAATCACAGTCAGCTAGCGCGTAAAGGTCATCCCCAGAAGATCGCGGTCGGATCGCGGTCGACCTCGGCCAGCAGCTCCTCCACGCTCTCGGTGGCCGGCACGCGGTCGTACTCATGGAACCGCAGATTGCGGTCGCGCCAATACAGCGACCACAACCGCGTAGCTTTCGTGTAACGCAGCCTGGCGATCGGGAACCGCGTCCACTCAGCACCCGTCTCGCCCCGCCACGGCGGGCGGCACTCCACGATCGTCAAATGCCGCCCGGCGACATCGACCTCGACGCGCACCTCGTCCCGGACATGCTCCGGCACCCGCGCACGACACCACCGCTGCAACCGAACAACGTCCGTCTCCGGCAAGCCCGCCATGTCACCAGTGTGAATCAAGACCGCCACGCAGCCGGCTCACCATTTTGCATACGCTTGGCCGGTGACCAATGCCGCTGACCTCGCTTCGGAGATCACGCGCCGTCTCCCGGATGTGAAGCGCGGCTCCCTGGTGGTCTACGGGGACATCTTTGGCGGGCGCATCGACAACATCCACGTCGTCACGTCCGCGACGGTGTCCGGCAATCCGCAGCGGCTCGTTGTCGGCTTCAACGAGGGCGAGACCCTCGAAGTCTGGGATCCCGACCATGCCATCGTCAGCGCGCACGAGTTTCGGATCAACAACGCAAGCAGAGTGCGCTGGGAGTGGCTCTACTACGGGCGGCCCAAGGTCGCAGACAACCGCTACTTCATCGAGCATGTCCGAGACGGCGGCGGGACTGTTGTCGCCACGACCAACGCCGATTGGGTTCAGCGCGACTTCAAGCCCAGAGTCGAACGACCGGCTGTCGAACTGATCGGAATGTTCTAAGGCGCGGAACGCCGCGCGTTGGTGCACGTCCACTCGGATGCCGCTATCGTGCCGTCGAGGTCGTCGTGTTGCGACGTTCACTGGAATCTGCCTCTTGAATGCTGGCCCCCGCCAGCGGGTCTTGGGGTCAGGCAGTGACGAGTTGATCTCGGGTTAGAACGGCGCGGGTTTGGACGTCGACGTCACCGAGTGGGCCGTCGGGACGCCCGCTTCGGTCTATGGCGCAGACCACGACGCTCACGCGGGCGCGTTGAGTGCGAAGTGCGGTCGTGGCGTCGCGGACCGCTCCGCCGGTGGTGATCACGTCTTCGATGAGGGTGATCGTCTTGTCGGTGACGTCCGCGCCTTCGGCCAGGCGGCAGGTTCCGTAGGTCTTGGCTTGCTTGCGCACGAATAGTGCGGGCAAGCCGGTGAGGGAGCTGACGACGGTGGCGATGGGGACGCCCCCGAGTTCGAGGCCGCCGAGCAGATCGGTGTCCGCCGGCAGGAGCGGGATCATCGCTTCGGCGACTCGGCGTAGCAGCGCCGGCTGTGACTCGAACAGGTATTTGTCGAAGTACTCCCTGGAGGTCTGTCCAGATCGCAGGAGGAAGTTTCCCTCAAGGCGGCAGGCGGCATTGATGTCACGGGCCAGAGCTGTGCGGTCCATGCCGATGATCGTCGCACCAGATCAGGCCCGGGGCCTCACCGTTGCGCGGCAGACTGTCCTCGCCGGCGACCGGTGGTCTTGCTGGTGCGTAGCCGGTAGGACTGGGTGCCGGTTTCGAGGATGTGGGCGTTGAAGGTGACGCGGTCGACGATGGCGGCGACGAGCCGTGGGTCGGGGAACACGGTGCCCCATTCGCTGAAGGGCAGGTTGGTGGCGATGGCGATGGAGGCGCGTTCTTCGCGTTCGGTGATGATTTGGAACAGCAGTTCGGCGCCGCGGGGGTCGATCTGGACGTAGCCGAGTTCGTCGAGGCAGAGCAGGTCGAGGCGTCCGTAGCGGCCGACGACTCGGGACAGGACTCGTTCGTCGGCGGCTTCGACGAGTTCGTTGACGAGTTGTGCGGTGGTGGCGTAGCGGACGCGGCGGCCTTGTTCGCAGGCGGCGAGGCCAAGGCCGATGAGCAGGATGCTTCTATGACTTGTCAAGGGTGTCGCTAGTCGTCGACTTGTCCAGGTTCTGGGCATAATTGATCGCTCCGGCGCTCGGGTGACGGCGGAGTTGGGTCGTCTAATTCCGGTGTCAGGCGGCTCCGGTGTTGATCTCGTTCGTCCGAGCGGATGCAGATGCTTCGAGCAGCCGATAGACCTGGCGGGCGACGGCTCGTTTCAGGCACCGTTTGATCTCGCGTGGCGACTTGCCCTCGGCGGTGCGCCGAGCCGCATAGGCTTTCGTCTTGGGGTCGTGCATGAGCCTGGATAGCACGATGGTGTGCAGAGCGCGGTTCAGCTGCCGGTCACCGCTGCGGTTGAGGCGGTAGCGAACGATCTGCCCGCTGCTGGCGGGGATCGGTGCAACGCCTGCGAGCGTCGCGAACGCTGCTTCGTTTCGTATGCGACCGGCGTGGGACCAGCTGATCAGGATCTGGGCCGCGGTGACGACACCGACGCCGGGCAGTGCGAGTAGCTCGGGGGCGGCTGCGGTGACGAGTTCCTCGAGTTCGGTCTCGAGGTCGGCGGCTTGGGCCTCGAGGAACAGCGCTTGCCGGGCGCAGGTGCGCAGTGCGCGGACCGTGCAGCGGTGCTCGACGCTGTGCTGCGGCAGGGTCCGTAGCCGCGCGCAGCGGTCGAGCTGGATGTCGGTCGTGCCGCGTCGCAGTTGGTCACGCAGCTGCTCGGGTGCGCCGACGATGAGCGCCTTGAGCTGGCAGATCGCCTTGGTGCGGGCGACGACGGTGCCGGCGCGGGTCGTGAGCAACACGCGCATCGCTTCGCGGTCACCACGTTGACGCGGCTGCGCGAGATGGTCACGGGCCAGCGCTTCTCGGGCCGCCCGCACGGCGTCGAGCTCGTCGGTCTTGGCGCCGTTGCGTCGGGCCGGGCGAGCCGGTCGGTCAATCTCGACGACCCACTCCTCGTGTTCGAGGAGGTAGGTGGTGAGTCCAGCACCGAAGCTGCCGGTGCCCTCGATCGCCCAGACCCTTCGACCAGGTGCGTGTTCCTTGGCGAAGGCGAGCATCCGCCGATAGCCGAAGGCGTCGGTGGCGAGCTCGATCGCTGCTATTGCCCCTCCGGTGGTGTCGACGACGGCGACGGTGTGATGGTCTCGGTGGGTATCGACGCCGATGACGGCGTCGACGGTTCCTGCGAGCATGGACATGCGGTTCTCCTATCGTGGACGACCGTGGACAGGCGCCGGCCCGGATGAAGGTCACCACGCGGCAGGACTGTGATGAGGCACGACGGAGCACCATCGGCCAGGCTTCTGATCAAGCCAGCGGTAGGTGGGCCGGGCCGGCGCCGACCAGTGCAGCGACATATCCAACGCAAAGGCACCCCACTCTCGTGGCGGCCATGTGACTTTTGGGTCAGCTGCACCAGCCAACGCCGACCCTGCCAGCGACAGCGGAGCAACCGTCGCACCAAGGTGACGCACCAAGCGTGTCGCGAACCGAGCTCAGACGTTCTGGCTGAAGCGGCAGATCCAAACGCAAGGCACGACCATCGGCCAATGGCTCAATTCGGGCCAGCATCAACCACAACAGAACTCGGCGGTCCTCACCCGGTGAGCACCCGTCAGCGAGTCTCACAATGGGTCTTGCCGGTGCCGGAGTCGCCGAGCAGCACGACGGGTTCGCCGGCGTCCATGTAGTGCCCTGCGGCGAGGTGGCCGAGGGTCGCGGGTTGGATCGACGGGACGGCGTCGACGTTGAAGTCGGCGAGCCGTTTGAGCCGCGGGAACTTGGCGTCGTTGATGCGCCGGGTGCGGCGGCGTTCGGTGCGCTCATCGACCTCGGCAGCGAGGACCTCAGCGAGGTAGGCCAGATGGGTCTGGCGTTCCCGGTTGGCGATCTCGGCCAGCCGGGCGGCTTCGGTGCGGACGGTCGGTAGGTGCAGCTCGTGGGCCGCCGCGCCGATGCAGGCTTGTGCTGCCGCGTCAAGGGTCGAGGCCTTCGAGGTGGTCGTGGTGGTCATGTTCCGCTTCCAGTGAGTAGTTGGTCGTAGTCGGTGAGGGTGGGTGCCGGTCGGTCGTAGCGGGCCAGCGCGCCGATCGGGACGACCGGCGCGACCTCGCTGGTGGCGGTGCTGCTAGTGTCGCGGCGGGCCTCGATCAGCACCAGCTGTGGGTCGAGGCAGCCAGCAGCAACGGCGCGGTCCATCGCCGCGCTCAGCGCGGCGGCGGGCATGGTGCGGTGGGCGAGCAGGATCTCGATCAGGGCCCTGGTGCCAGCCGCGTCACCCTTCGCCGTGCGGGCGGCGTCCCAGTAGGCCTGATGCGAGCCGGTGAACGCCTTGCTGGCTTTGGCCTGCGCCAGCGCGGTCGCTCCGGGCAGTCCGCCGGGCTTGGTTTTGAGGACCTCGAGGTAGTGATCCAGCGTCAGGACCTCGACGTAACGGCCGACCGCGCGTTCGTGGCGCGCGACCAGCTTGGTCCCGTCATAGATCTCGACCGTTCGAGCGGCGAGGCGGACCGGGAGCCGCCGGCCGACGTAGCGGGCGGGGACGGAGTAGAAGCACTGCCGCACCGACACCCTGGCCCGGTTGTCGACCCGGGCTTCGAGCTGCCGTGCCGGCTCGAACGGTTCGGCCGGTAGCGGCATCAGGTGCGGTGCTTCGGCGGTGAACGCCGCCTCGATGGTGACCGGCCGTCCGGTGATCACCCGGGCGTCGTCGGCCAGGTCGCCGGCAGCGAGCAGCTCGTTCAACGCCGCCAGCGAGTCGACCTTCGGGACCGGAACGAGATGCCTTCGACGGAAGCGGCCGATCTCACCCTCAACACCGCCCTTCTCGTGCGCGCCCTCAATGCCTGGCCGGCAGAAGAACGAGTCAAACCCGTAATGGCTGCGCAGCGCGGTGAACCGCTCCGACTCCGTCCGGTCACGGCCTTTGAGGACGCGGACGACGGCGGGTTTGAGGTTGTCGTAACGCACCCGACCCGGGACGCCGCCGAAGTGCTCGAACGCCAGCACATGACCTTCCAGAAACGCTTCCTGGGCCTGGGTGCCGAACGCGACGTGGAACGCCCGACCCGAGTGCGACAACCGCATCACGAACATCCAGCACTTCACCCACGCCCCGGCGACGGCCGCGTAGAACTCACCGAAATCGACCTCGCCCTCCGCACCGGGCAGATGCGTCTGCGGGATCGACACCTCGCGGTGCACCAGGCCCAGCTCGACCCGGCGGCGGGCGACGTAACGCGACACCGTCACCTCCGACACCGTCGCGCCCTTCTCGGCGACCAGCCGCTGCCAGACTCGCCGAGCCGTGTGCCGCTGCTTGCTCGGTGCGTTCTGATCTTCGAGCAGCCAGCCGTCGATCACCGCCGCGAACGGGTCGATCGCCGGCCTCGCTCGCGGCGGGTAGCTCTTGCGTGGCGGCGGCACCGCCGCAGCCAGCGCTTGGCGCATCGTGCGCCGATGGACACCGTGCTTCTCGGCAAGCTCCCGGATCGACAACTCCTCACGCCGCCGATCACGCCTGATCTGCTCGAACAGCTCCACCCTCGACCGCACCTGACCGACCTCCCCGCCGACAACCGGACGGGAAGATCTGAACCAGGGTGGGGCCAACATTCGTGACGACACACCGCACCCACCCGAGCGGGATGATCACCACCCCAGGTGGAGCCAACATTCATGCAGAACCACGGCCGAAGTGGGGCCAACTCAGGTGATCACACGCGTTGTAGGCGGCCTTGTCGTAGCTGACGGGTCGTCCGCCGGTGGATCCGCGTCGGGTGCGGTTGCGTTTCTGGTCCTCGGGTTCGGGGATGACCGCGGTGATGCCTCGGGTGCGCAGGTGGGTGCGGATCGCGCGGGAGGAGTAGGCCTTGTCGGCCAGAACCCGGTCCGGGCGCGTCCGGGGACGCCCGGTCGCTCGGTGACCCGGAGCTGGGCCAGCAGTGGCAGCATCATGGGGGCGTTGCCCGTCCTGGCCGGGGTGAGCAGGATGGCCAGGGCCCGGCCATGCCGTCGACGGCGGCGTGGATCTTCGTGCTCAGCCCACCGCGGGAACGTCCGAGCCCGTGATTGTCTGGTTCGTCCTGGCAGCACCGAGGTTTCTTGTCATTTGATGGTGCCCCCTGTGAGATCGCACGGGGCACCGGAAGCCTCCAGGTCACCGGGCATTACCCGTCGCGCGGTGGCCGAGTGTTGATGGGCACGCACCACCGAGGAGTCGACACTGACGTCCCAGTCCAGCTCCCCGGCGATGTCGGCATCGGCCTGGACCGTGGCCAGCAGCCGGTCCCAGGTGCCATCGGTAGCGAAACGGTGATGGCGTTTCCACACCGTCTGCCACGGCCCGAACCGCTCTGGCAGATCCCGCCATGCCACCCCGGTCCGATACCGGTACACGATCCCCTCCACCACCTGCCGGTGATCGCGAAAGGGCCTACCCCGTAGACCATCCGAACAAGGCAACAACACCTCGATACGAGACCACACCACATCACTAACTTCAGAAGATCGCATCACCCACCCAGACTGCCGCCCAAACCCCCACCCAATAGGGAGACACGCCCTTGGGCCCGGCTAACGACATCAGTCCGCACCACAACCTGGATCGGGCACACATCGCCAAGTTCTCACACCCCCTTCCGGGCAGCAGAACTCACGCCAGCGACCTGCGCATCGACGACCACTACGGCTCGCGGGTAGTGCTCACCGAGCCGTGCGAATCCTCCTCCCCCAGCATTCGCGGGGGCTTCAGCTCCGTCGAGCCGTGGATGCAACGGCCAGTGCAACCGACGTGCAACACCACCGTCGCCGCGGCGTCGAGTTACACGACCTGGTGATCGACCGGCGTGCGGGCGAAGCCATCGACATTGGCGGCCACGAACGGGCACTCGCGCCGCGACATGAGCGCGGGCTGGTGTTGCACGCTTGTTGCACGCGGTGCCAGACAGCGGGTGAGCTGAGCTGGAAAGGGGCGCCGCAGGGCACCCGAACGCCTGAAATTGCTGGACTGAAGGGGCGCCGGCTGCGACCAGATACGCGAGTGACCACTACACCGACGGTTCAGTGATCACGACGGGCACAAAATAGGGCCCTCCATTGCTGGAGGGTCCATATTTGCTGACCTCTATGTGGTCCTAACAGAACATCTCTCGGGAAACGCTGACATGCTCGCGGGCCTCTGTACGCCGACCATACAGAACGTCCAGACGCCTGTCTCAGGCTCACCGGCACGACGTCAGCGCCGAGCCCAGCGCCGCTTCACACCTGCCGAAGCGGCGAAGATCGCCGAGCAGTACTGCACCGGCCAGACGATGAACCATCTCGCACGCACCTACAGCGTCCACCGTCGCACGATTGCTCACTGTTTACAGAAACAGGAAGTAGCACTACGCCAGGTCGGCCTCTCCCTGGAGCACATCATCCCGGCAGCGGCTCTGTACCGCGCGGGGTGGTCCCTCGCGCGTATCGGCGACAAGTACGGCACGACCGATATGACTGTCCGACGCGTCCTCCTGGCCTTTCACGGGGTCGAGATTCGACCCCGCCGTGGCTGGAGCTAACGTCGGTCTCCCGCTGTCGTCCTCGCATGTCAGAGTCGGAGGCCTGCCGAGTTTCTTCGAAAATACTCAGGTATTCGTCCAACCATGAGTGAGAAAGCGGCTCGTGGCCAACTGACTCAAGCTGCAGGCCACGGGACGTCGGCTGGACGCATCGGGGTTGTGGTGGTCACTGCTGAACATCTGATCCTCCACTAAGACGCTCGGCATGTCGGCGCGGCCGAGGTGCTGCCACTCACCACGCCAGGCTCGGACACGGCGGAAGCCATCAGTGAACGCGTACTCACGGGAAGAGCCAGGCCTCGCCGTTCCGGCTTGGCCAGGATTGAGACGGCGCGCTACGGTTTCCGCAGCCGTCACCTGTCCCTGACGGAAATCGCTGAGGTCGCCTCAGGCCAAGAGGAGAACCTATGACGTCGCTGACCGAGACCGAGGCTGTGCGCAGCCGACTGGTTTCTCGGATGTGGGTGCAGGTCACCGCGCTGGTCTTGCTGTGTGGCCTGGCGATCCTGGGTTTTCTGGGTTACCGCGCGTACACCGCGGACCCGCCGATCGCCGCGCAGGTCCGCACGTCCAGCGGTCAGGTCGTCTACACCAGGGCTGACGTGATCGCCGGGCAGAAGCTGTTTCTGCGGCACGGCCTTATGGAGTACGGGTCGATCTTCGGTCACGGTGCTTATCTGGGCCCGGACTTCACCGCCGACTATCTGCATCGTGCTGCCCTGATCGTGACACGGGAGTACGGCGGCGGCGCCTCCAGCTCTGCCCACGACAAGGTCGTCGCGGACTTCAAGACGAACCGTTACGACGCGAAGGCCGACACAGTCACGGTCAGCGATGCTCAGGCCAAGGCTTTCGTAGAGATGGTCGCGTACTACACGAACTACTTCGGTCCGCAGAGCGCGAAGAACGGACTGCTGCCGGAGGCGATCACTGACCCGGTCCAGGTCAAGCAGCTCACCGCGTATTTCGCCTGGTCGGCGTGGGCCGGCTCGACGCTGCGCCCGAACAAGAACTACTCCTACACCAACAATTGGCCCCCGGAGTCGCTGGTCGGCAACGCTGTGACTCCCGACGTCGTCGTATGGAGCGTGCTGTCACTCATCGTGTTGCTTGCCGGCATCGGGGTCTTGTTCGCGGCGTTCGGCCGCTGGGGGGAGCGCCTGGGTTGGCGCGGCCGGCAGGCCGACACCATCTCGTTCCGCCCGCCCGGCGACGTCGCAGTGACTCCGACGCAACGCGCGTGCGCCTACTTCTTCCTGGTCGTCGGGCTGCTGTTCGTGATCCAAACCCTCGTGGGTGCGGCAAGTGAGCACTACCGCGCCGATCTGACGAGTTTCTTCGGCTTTGACCTGGGCCGCTGGCTTCCGTACAACCTGGTCCGCACCTGGCACGTCCAGCTGTCGATCTTTTGGACCGCGACGTCGTTCCTGGCGACCGGGCTGTTTCTGGCACCGATCGTCTCCGGACGGGAGCCGCGCCGGCAATCGTGGCTCGCCTACGGATTGCTGGGAGCGCTCGCTGTCGTGGTGTTCGGCAGCCTGATCGGTGAGGGCCTGGACATTCACGGCTGGCTGTCACCGGCACTGCACGCCTTCGGGATGCAGGGCTGGGAGTACCTGGACTTGGGTCGGGTCTGGCAGGTGCTGCTGACCGCGGCCCTGTTCTTCTGGGCGTTCATGCTGTTCCGCGGGTTGCGGGGGGCGCTCAAGCGCACGTCCCGGGTTAATCTGCCCTGGCTCTTCTTCTTTACCGGGCTCGCAATCCCGGCGTTCTACGCCGTCGGGCTGCTGACCAGTTCCGAGTCCACCTACACGGTCGCGGACTTCTGGCGGTTCATGGTGGTGCACCTGTGGGTCGAGGACTTCCTGGAGATCTTCACGACCGTGCTGG
>JALYVF010000103.1 GCA_030853385.1 Actinomycetota bacterium
CACGAACCTGTAGCGCAGGGGAACGAGTGCCGATGCCGATCGGCAACAGGAAGATCGCCGCCAGTACCCAGAACATCTGATTGCTGGCGACAAACATGGTGATTAAGGAGCTGTGGCTGAAGTCGACTTCGGGCAGCTGCAGCAACGAATCGAGGTCCTGTCCGAACGCCAGCGCCCCCAGTCCGATCAGCACGATCGGTTTGGTGGCGCGGCGGATCCGGTACCACGACTCCGCAGCCGGCGAGAGCCCACCGGGTGCCGGGCTGGTCGACAGTCGGATGACGCGATGGGCGGTGACAACGGCCGCCGGAATGATGCAGACAATGTGATGGGTCCAGCTGACCGGACTCACCAGCACGCCGAGCAGCCCGGTGATGGCAATGGCCGCCAACGTGTCGCCGGCCAGCGCTGCTCTACGGATCCGGACAGCGGCAGCCGTGCCGATCACCAGGATCAACACCAGCCAGATGACTTTGCTCGGAGCGTCCGGCGCGGCGATGCGAGTGATGAGCCCGTCAAGCGATTGGTTGGACCGCACACTGACCACACCGACGCGCGTCGAGTCCCACACCAGTGAGGTGAAGTACTGCCAGGTTTCGGTGGGCGCCACCACTGCACTGGTGAGCGTGGCGACGACGGCGGTGCAGACGGCAACGGCCGCCGCCCGCCACTGCTTGGAGAGCACGAAGTAGAGCAGGAAGATGCCGGGCGTCAGCTTGATGGCCATTGCCAGGCCGACGCCGATCCCGGTGAACCTGCTGCCCCGCCGAGCAAGCACCAACGTATCCAGCATCACCAGCGCCATCAGGTACATGTTGATCTGCCCGAACCCGAGGTTCTCCCTGACCGGTCCCAGCAGATACGCGGCCGAGGTGGCGAGGCCGACGACGAGCATCGCATTGTGCCTGGTGATGCGCATCCGATCGCGCAGCGACAGGTACACGCACCAGGCGGTGGTCGCCACGATCGCCAGCACCGAAATCCCGGTAACTAACGACAGGCTCAACTTGGCCATTGGCCACATCAGCACGGCGGCCAACGGCGGGTAGGTGTAGCCAAGGCTGTTCTGGACCGAGTCCCACTGACCGTAGTTGTATATGTCGTTACCGGCCGTCCAGAAGTGGATAGCGTTGTAGTAGACCTTCAGGTCGAATTGGTGGACGTGCGGCCCGGTCACGAAGTGGCAGATCACGTAGGCGAAGGCGCCGGCGAGCGCTATCAAGGATGACGTCCGGACCAGCCGGATCCATCGGGAGCTGCGGCTGGGCGCGCCAGCAGGCAAGGTCAGCGCATCGATCAACGTCGCGACTCTCGGACCGGTGAGCCGGCCTTCGGGTCGTTCGGTCGTTGACATTGATCCATTCTCGCAAGCGGATCCGAATTGGTTCTCCGAATCGAGCAGGAAGCGTGAGCGACTTCACCCGGAATGCGCGGCAGGTGGGTAATGCCCGGGCTATTTGTCCGGATTAGGCAAATAGTTGTGCTGTCGATAGCGCCGCTGAGGGATCAACAGTCGGCGCCCTGCCACCGATCCCGCTGTTGGCCGAATCCGCCCTCACCAGGACGGACCGTCGTCAGGTCATGACGAAGGAGTCGGCAGAGCGGCTTCCTACGCTGACCAAATGACGCGCAGCGGCGGGCAGCAGAGTTGGGCTCGCCGGGTGTTGGTGGCGCTCGGTGGCAATGCGATGAGTGCGCCGGACGGGTCGGCAACCGAGGCGGACCAGATCGCGGCGCTCGGAGCCGCCGCCGCCTACATCGCCGAGCTGGTGGCCGCTGGCGTTCAGGTGGCCGTCACCCATGGCAATGGACCGCAGGTCGGCAACCTGTTGGTGAAGAACGAGTTGTCGGCGCACGTGGTGCCGCCGGTCTCGCTCGACTGGTGCGTCGGCTCCACCCAGGCGACCATTGGATTCGTGCTGTGCGACGCGCTGGAGGCCGAGTTGACAGCGCGCGGCCTCGGCCACAGAGTGGCGGCTCTCGTCACCCGCACGTTGGTGGACTCCGCCGATCCCGCCTTTGACGCCCCGACCAAGCCGGTCGGTCGTTACCTGGGTGCGCCGGACGCCGCGCGGTTCATCGCGCTCGGTCAGCACTGGCGCGATTTCGGCGAGCGTGGCTGGCGGCGGGTGGTGGCCTCGCCGCGACCGGTGCAAATTCTCGATGCCGCGGTGGCCGGCGACCTGGTCGCCGCGGGAACTGTAGTGATCTGCGCCGGCGGCGGCGGAATCCCCGTTGTCCGCGGTGCCGACGGCGTGCTGA
>JALYVF010000142.1 GCA_030853385.1 Actinomycetota bacterium
GGCACGTTCTGTGCCACCGGTTCCGAAGCCCCCGCCTCATCCATACCGACAATGCTACGAACCAGGTCCGACAGTGAACCCCTCCAGAAGCCCTGCAGCGCAACACTTCTGATCACAAGTCGATAACAATCAAGACGGGATCAGGTCCAAACGTTCCGTGAGGCCGCGGGATTCCGCAGGCGAATCACCCAATCTCTATGGGGAAGTGCACTAATGGCAAGCAGTCTCGTGGTGGCCGGGCTGCCTTCACCGGCGTCGCCCACTCCGGGCTCCCTCCAGCGCCGGCCACAGTTCGACGGACTGGCGCTAACGGTCGACTCCAGTCACGTCCGGGGAAGTGCTGTAGGGCAAGCCACTGGTGGCGGCCCACTCATCGCCGTCGCGCACGCTCCGGCTCACCCCGCTGGCAGGCCCCCGTTCGATGGTCGGCGTCAAAACGCTCGACCGTAGTGGGACGTCGGCAGACGCGCAGGCTTGCGGCTCCATGAGAACGCAAGAACTGTTGCGCCACAACGTCTTCAGCCTACCTGGCCCGCTCTGCCGCCTCTGGCCGCCAGACCCTCACAGGATGACCATGGCTACGAGCAAGCACTACAGCACCAGCACCACCGCCCCACTGGTAGCGCAACGTTGTCGCGACACGACGCGACTCACGGCGCGCCGCAACAGCTTTCCGCTACCTGCCGAGCGGCGCGGCAACTTTCCGCCACCTACACAGGGGCCCCGCGACAGCTTTCCGCTACCTGGAGACGCCGCCCTCAGGACGTCCAGGCTTGCCAGAGCCGTGCATACTCACCGTTCAACTTCAGCAGCTCGTCATGGCTGCCCAACTCGGTGATGCGGCCGTCGATCACCACGGCGATCCGGTCGGCGTCGTGAGCGGTGTGCAGCCGGTGCGCGATCGCCACCACGGTCCGGCCGGCGAGCAGCGCGTTCATCGAGCCTTCCAGATGGCGGGCCGTTCGCGGGTCGATCAGCGACGTCGCCTCGTCCAGCACCAGGGTGTGCGGATCGGCCATGATCAGCCTGGCCAGCGCGATCTGTTGGGCCTGAGCGGGGGTGAGCGAGGTGTTGCCGGCGCCGAGTTTGGTGTCGAGCGCGTCCGGCAGTCGCGACACCCATTCCCAGGCATCGACCGCCGTCAGCGCCGCCCGCACCGCATCGTCGTCGGAGCCTTCCTTGGCCAGCACGATGTTGTCGCGCACGGTGCCGACGAACACATGCTGCTCCTGCGTCACCAGGGCGACCTCGGTGCGCAGCACCGGCAGCGGCAGCTTGACCAGGTCGACGCCGCCGACCGTCACCGAACCGGTACGCGGTGCGTTGATGCCGGACAGCAGCCGGCCGAGGGTGGACTTTCCGGAGCCGGACGGCCCGACGATGGCCAGCCGCTCGCCACTGGCCAGGTCCAGATCGATGCCGTGCAGCACATCGTGGCCCTCACGGTAGGCGAACGTGAGGTCGTCACCGACCAGCCGTTCGCCGACCGGTTCACGATCCCCCGCCGTCCGGTCCGCCGGCACGGTGGCAATCCCGAGCAGCCTGGTGGTGGACGCGGCGCCGACCTGCAACCGGTCGACGGTCGAGATGAACTGGTCGAGCGGGCCGAACAGCCCCTCGATGTACAGCACCGCAGCGGTCAGCTGACCGATCGTCACCCAGCCCTTGGCGTAGGCGAACGCACCGACCAGCACCGTCACCCCACGGGGGGCGTTGAACGCCACGTCCATCACGATGAACAGCAGGTTGCGCAGCGACATGGTGTACCGCTCGGCCTGCGCCGACACCGCGATGTCGTCGTCGCTGCGGGCGATCCGCTGCTCCTGCAAGCCGAGTGCCTCGACGGTGCGGGCACCCTCGACGGTCTCCGTCATGGCAGCGTTGATCCGCGAGTAGGTGCCGCCCTCGGTGATGTACCCCTTCGGCGCCCGCACCAGATATCCCCTGACCCGCGGAATGGCCAGCGCGACGAAGAACAGCGACGGCGCGGCCAGGATTGGCGCATTCAGCAGCAGTGCGACGAACGTCAGCACCACCGTCAGCCCAGAGATGATCGCCTGCGGCATCGCCCACTGCACCGAGTCGCTCATGGTGCCGACATCGCGGGTCACCCTGGTCACCAGATCGCCGGTGCTGGCCCGTTCGACGGTGCCGAGCGGCAGTCGCAGCACGGCCCGCACCACGTACTCCCGCGCGGCCGCCAGCATGTCCTGACCGAACACCGCCGAGCTGACGTTCGCCGCGAAGACGAACATGCTCTGCAGCAGCACGATGCCGATGACGATCAGCGCGATGGTGGTGACGTGGCTCATCGGGGTGTTCGCCGTGGTGGTGGCATTGACCAGCGACCCGAGCAGCCGCGGCACCAGCAGACCGGCGGCGGCGGCGGCCACGTTCAACGTCAGCAGGGCGGTGAACCCGCGTTTCCGGGTGGAGATCAGGCTGCGCAGAAAGCTGATCACCGCCGAGTTCTCGGCGATCGGCAGTCCGTTCTCCGGATTCCGCGACGAGATGAAGTAGCTGTTCGCCCGCTCGGTCCGCAGGGTGTGACGGCGACGCCAGGCACCGAGCCGCTCGGACATCGTTCCGCTGGTGGGCGGGATCAGCTCCGGCGGCACCGATGATTCAGGTGCGCTTCCGCGGTGGTCGCGCCAGGTCTGCGCCGAGCCGTCGAAAAGCTCGTCGACCACGGTGCCCTGCCGATCGAAGTCAGTGTGCATCGCTACCCACCTCCTCCGCATCCAGATCGCGGGCGACGACCCGACGGTAGGCAGGCTCATCGCGCAGCAGCTGTTCGTGGCTGCCGACGGCGGCGATCGCGCCGTCGGCCAGCAGTGCAACGGTGTCGGCATGGTGCAGCAGCAGCGGCGAGGCCGACATCAACACCGTGGTGCGCCCGCGCCGGTAGTCGGCCAGCCGGCCGGCGATCGCCGCCTCGGTGTGCGCGTCGACCGCCGACGTCGGTTCGACCAGCACCAACACCTCCGGGTCCATCGCCAACGCCCTTGCCAGCACCAGCCGCTGTCGCTGTCCGCCGGACAAGCCGCGCCCGCGTTCGTCGATCCGGCCCTGCCAACCGCCGGGAATGGCATCGAAGACGTCTTCGGCTGCTGCCGTATGCAGCGCGTCCTCTGCCTGCGCCCTGGTCAGCAGCCGGTGCGGGTCGACCAGCTCCTGCAGGGTGCCGGAGAACACCATCGATGCGGTATCGGACACCAGGATGTGCGAGCGGACGTCGGCCAGCTTGGCGTCGGCAAGGTCGACATCGCCGACCAGCACGCCCCATCGGCCGGTGCTGAGTGCTTCGTCGGCCTTGGCGATTTCCTGTTGTGCGGCAAGGCGTTTCCGGTGCTCCCGCTTGGCCTTCGCACCGGCCACCGAGTCGTCGACGGCGGGCGCCGCGGTCGTGATGGCCGGCAGGTAGCGGCCCAGCCGATCGGCAAGGGCGGCCGAGTCGTCCGGCAATGCACTGACCACCATCGTCAGCTGGCCAGCTGCGGCGACGAACCCGGAGGCTTGGTCGATGATCGCCGCGCCGCGCGGCAGCCGACGGGGTTCGGCAGGGTCGCGCCACGGCGGGTCGATGCGCAGCGCGGCGATCGCCTTGCGCGCCGAGACCATGCCGCGGGTCCACTTTTGAAAGAACTGGAAGAAGTTGGTGACCGGTCCGGTCAGGAACATCGCGTAGCCCAGCAGCGCGACCAGCTGGCCGGTCTGCAACCGGCCGGTCAGCACGTCGCGGGCGCCCAGCCACATCAGCAGCACCAGGAAGATCCCGGGTAGCAGCACGGCCACCGCGTCGGTGATGGACTGCCAGACGCGGGCGGCGACACCGGCGGACCGGACTCGCTGCGACTGGCCGGCGTAGTTGTCGCCGAAGGTGGCCTCGCCGCCGATACCGCGCAGGATGCGAAGGCCGGCGACGATGTCGGTGGCCATCCCGGTCAGCTCGGAGCTGGCGCTGCGTTCCACCATCTGCCGCCTGGCCAACGGCTTCAGCAGCGGAAAGGCCAAGGCCACCAGCAGCGGCGGCCCGATCAGTACCAGCAGCCCGAGGTGAAACGAGGTTCCCAACACGATCGCGCTGACCGTCAAGAACGCGATCAGCGAGGCGGCTGCCCTGCCGGTTACCTCCAACAACGACCCGAAGATGTCGGAGTCGGACGACGACACACTGAGCACCTCGCCGATGGGCAATCGGCGGGCCTGGACGTGACCGAGCTGGACCGTCTTGCGGTTGACCAGCTTCATCGTCCCGTACAGCGCGATCAGCCAGCCGCGCACCACGATGGTGTGGAACAGGACGCCGCACAGCGACCCGCCCACCGTGACGATCAGCAGCGTCAGCCCCCAGAAGATCGTTCCCGACGTCGACCCAGGCAGGATGCCCTCGTCGATGGCCTTGCCGAGCAGCCATGGGCCGAGGGTCGCCGGGATGTACCACAAGACGCCGGCAACGACGTTGCCGGCGAGCACGTCGGCCTGTGCGCGCAACAACCACCGCAGGAAGGCGCCGGGAGTCCTGGTATCCGGCTGCGCAGTGGAGGTGGGGCGATAGGCGTCGACCAGTGGTGGAAAGTCGCGCATCACTGACCCACCCTAAGATCCCCCGGTCGATGACGCGATCAATTATCCGCTGCCCAGGGAGCAGCCGGCGCTACTGTGCCGAGCCGGGCCTGCCGTGACACTGCTTGTACTTCTTGCCAGAGCCACAGGGGCAAGGAGCGTTCCGCGCCGGTTCCTTCGTCGAGGAGATCGATCCGGTTTCCGCCTGCGGGCGGCCCTTGCCCGAGCCACGGCCGCTGCTGCGCGCACTCTCGGTGCTCCCGCTGCCGCCGTCCTCGTCGGGGCCAGAGTAGGTGAGCCGCTCGGCCGGCTTCTCTTGCCCACCAAGACCTTTCGCTCGCACCTTGGTCCTGGCGCCGGTAGCGGCCGAACCTGCCGCAGTCGTTGCTGAGTCGTCGGCGACGGACAGCTCCACCTCGACCGCTTCGTCGTCGACAGCACCGCTGTCGACGGCACCGCCGTCGGCAGCACCGCTATCGACCTTCGGCTCGGTGTCGGCGCGCGGTTTCTGCAGACCCCTCGGTGCCTTCGACTTGGACAGCGCGCCGTTCCCGGCGGCGCCATTGCCGGCGGCCGCCTCGGCCGCCGCCTGCTGGGTCGGCAGCGCCTCGATCTGCCGCTGACGCTTCACCGTCGAGGTGCGCGGCGGCGGCAGCGCCCTGCCGTTGCTCTGGGTGGCAACGGATCCATCCGATCCCGCTGCGGATCCGTTACCGGTTGCTGCGACTGCATCCTCCCCTTCGGCCACCACCTGGACCTGCAGGTTGTACAGGAAGCCGACCGACTCCTCGCGCAACGAGTCGAGCATCGCCGAGAACATGTCGAAGCCCTCGCGCTGGTACTCGACCAGCGGGTCGCGCTGGGCCATCGCCCGCAGCCCGATGCCTTCCTTGAGGTAGTCCATCTCGTAGAGGTGTTCGCGCCACTTGCGGTCCAGGACGGACAACACCACCCGGCGCTCCAGCTCGCGCGTCACCTCAGGCGTCAGCTCTTCCTCGCGGTTGACGTACGCCTGTTGGGCGTCGGCAAGGATGGCCTCCCGCAACGATTCCCGGTTCAGCTCACCGACTTTGGCGGCCAACCCGTCGGCCGTTACCGACACCGGGTACAGCGTCTTGAGCGCCGTCCACAGGGTGTCCAGGTCCCAGTCCTCCGCATAACCGGACTCCGTCGCGCCGTTGACGTAGGCGCCGACCACATCGGTGATCATGTTCTGCACCTGGTCGTGCAGGTCCTCGCCGTCCAGCACCCGGCGACGCTCGTCGTAGATGACGGTGCGCTGCTTGTTCATCACCTCGTCGTACTTCAGCACGTTCTTACGGATCTCGAAGTTCTGCTGCTCGACCTGCGTCTGTGCGCTCTTAATCGCCTTGGCGACGAACCGGTGCTCGATCGGCATGTCGTCGTCGACGCCCAGCCGCATCATCAGCATGTCGACGGTGTTGCCGCCCACCCGCTGCATCAGTTCGTCACCGAGCGAGAGGTAGAACCGGGACTCGCCAGGGTCGCCCTGCCGACCGGACCGGCCGCGCAGCTGATTGTCGATGCGTCGCGCCTCGTGCCGCTCGGTACCCAGTACATAAAGGCCGCCGGCGTCGCGCACCTTGTCGCCCTCGACCTTCGACTTCGCGGTGGCCGCCTCGAGGGCTTCCGACCAGCCGGCCTCGTATTCCTCAGGGGTCTCGGTCGGCGTCAGGTCGTTGGCCCGCAGGTCCAGGTCGGCCTGGAAGTCGGGGTTGCCGCCCAAAATGATGTCGGTGCCACGGCCGGCCATGTTGGTAGCAACGGTGACCGCGCCGGCCCGGCCGGCCTGGGCGATGATCGCCGCCTCCCGCGCGTGGTTCTTGGCGTTGAGCACTTCGTGTGGGATGCCGGCGCGCAGCAACAGCTTGCTCAATCGCTCCGACTTCTCCACCGACGCGGTGCCGACCAGTACCGGCTGGCCGTTCTCGTGCCGCTCGGTGATGTCGGAGACCACCGCGTCGAACTTGGCGTCCTCGCCGCGGTAGATCACGTCGGTCTTGTCCTCGCGGATCACCGGCTTGTTCGGCGGGATCGGTACCACACCCAGCTTGTAGGTCTGGTGCAGTTCGGCGGCCTCGGTCTGCGCGGTACCCGTCATCCCGGCGAGCTTTTCGTACAGCCGGAAGTAGTTCTGCAGGGTGATGGTGGCCAGTGTCTGGTTCTCGGCCTTGATCTCGACGCCTTCCTTGGCCTCGATCGCCTGGTGCATGCCCTCGTTGTAGCGCCTGCCGTGCAGCACCCGGCCGGTGAACTCGTCGACGATCAGCACCTCACCGGACACCACGATGTAGTCGCGGTCGTTCTTGTACAGCTCCTTGGCCTTCAGCGCGTTGTTCAGGAAGCCGACCAGCGGGGTGTTCACCGACTCGTAGAGGTTCTCGATCCCCAGCGAGCGCTCGACCTTCTCGACGCCGGATTCGGTGACGCCGACGGTGCGCTTGGACTCGTCCACCTCGTAGTCGACGTCGCGGGCCATCCTCGGCGCCAGCCTGGCGAACTCGGTGTACCACTTGGACGACTGGTCGGCCGGTCCGGAGATGATCAACGGCGTCCTGGCCTCGTCGATCAGGATGGAGTCGACCTCATCGACGATGGCGTAATGGTGGCCGCGCTGCACCAGCTCGTCTTTCGACCAGGCCATGTTGTCGCGCAGGTAATCGAAGCCGAACTCATTGTTGGTGCCGTAGGTGATGTCGCAGGCGTACTGCGCGCGCCGGTGCTCGGGTGTCTCGTTGGCCAGGATCACGCCGACGGTCATGCCGAGGAAGGTGAAGATGCGGCCCATCCACTCGGACTGGTATTTGGCCAGGTAGTCGTTGACCGTTACCAGCTGTACGCCCTTGCCGTCGAGGGCATTGAGGTACAGCGGCAGGGTGGCGACCAGGGTCTTGCCCTCGCCGGTTTTCATCTCGGCGACGTTCCCGAGGTGCAGCGAGGCGGCGCCCATCAGCTGCACGTCGTACGGCCGCTGGCCCAGGGTGCGCTTGGCGGCCTCCCTGACGGTCGCGAACGCTTCGGGCAGCAGATCATCGAGGCTCTCGCCGTCGGCCACCCGCTTCTTGTAGGTATCCGTCAGCTCACGCAACTGGGCATCGGTGAGGTCGGTGTAGTCGCCCTCGATGGAGTTGATGTGATCGGCGATCGCCTTCAGCCGCTTGATGGTCTTGGCCTCGCCGGCCCGCAGGATTCGGGACAGAACCACTTTTCACCCTCGTTGTGTCGTGCAGACGCCGAACGCCTGGAACGTGCGCTCTACGTGCTCGCTGTCGCGGGGGCGCGCTCCCCCGACGGCGGGCACGCCACGCGACCGAAGAATCTTCGTCTCCGGCAGCATCCATCGTAGGCGTTGCCCATGCCGGGGGGAGCCGGTCAGCCGACCGACCGCTCGACACCGGCGTCGACCAACGGGCCGTCGGCGGCCCGGAGGGACGGGTCGGTGGGGTGGTCGTCGGATGATGGGGTCTCGGCCAGCCGCAGCAGCCCGTAATCGAAGCCCTTGCGCCGGTAGACGACAGAGCACATCCGGGTCTCGACGTCCTTGAACAGGTAGAAGTCGTGCCCGACCAGCTCCATTTGGTACAGCGCCTGGTCGACGGTGATCGGCTCACCAGGATGGTCCTTGATCCGCACCACCCTGCCGGGGCCGTCGTCGTCGACAGCAGCGGGGGCGCCATCGACCGGGTCGCCGCTACCGTCCAGTTCCTCGGGTGACGCGGCGACGGCCAGGGCGGGGGTGCGTTCCCTGTCATGCCGACGGTCGGCAGCCTTGCGCAGCTGGCTCTCCAGCTTGTGCACGGCCGTGTCCAAGGCGCTGTAAAAGGTTTCGGCGGTGGCCTCCGCGCGGACCGCCGGGCCTTTGGCGCCGAGGGTGATCTGCACTCGCTGGCAGTTCTTCGCCTGTCGGGGATTCGTCTCGTGGGACAGCTCCACATCGACACGAATGATCTTCGCGTCGTAGCGCTCACTCTTGCTCAGCTTGTCCGCAACGTGCGTGCGGAAGTGATCGGGAACTTCGACATTGCGTCCCTTGACGACGATCTCCACGAATCCTCCATACGTCAGGCGGGCCGTGAGTCGTTCTCGCTCGCGGCGCGCGTCCGGGCAGTGCGCTCCCGGACGCGGCGGGCGATGCTCCGGGCGACGACCCGGGATTGCCTCGAACCTACCCAGCCCTGGTGGTTTGGCAAGGGCGACGACCGCTCTCGCCAGATCGCGATCCAAGTGACACGCTGGTCCGATGGCTCAGCCAGCTGCCGCTCAGCAAAATACCGCGACTGCGCCCTCGGCGGCCGCGATCTCCAAGGCCCGCAAGGCGGTGATCGCCTCGGCCGTCGGCAATGCCCTCGAGTGGTTCGACATCATCGTCTACGCCAGCTTCGCGGTGGTGATCAGCGCGGAGTTCTTCCCAAAGATGTCGGGCTTCGCCGCCCTGATTCTCACCTACCTGACATTCGCGGTGTCGTACCTGATCCGGCCGGTCGGCGCCGCGGTGATCGGCGATTATGCGGACCGCGCCGGCCGCAAGAAGGCGCTGACCTTCACCATCGTCGCGATGATGATCGGCACCGCGTTGATGGCGTTCGCGCCGAACGCCGCCACCATCGGGCCGGTCGCCGCCGGAATCTGGCTGCTGACCTCCCGGCTGGTACAGGGCTTCTCGGCCGGCGGTGAGTTCGGCAGCGCGACCACCTACCTGGTGGAGAGCGCTCCGCACCGCACCGGGTTCTACGGCAGCTGGCAGGTGGCCACCCAGGGCGCTGCGTTGTTCCTTGCCTCCCTGTTCGGGTATCTGCTCAACACCTTCTTGGCGCACGACGCCCTGTACGCGTGGGGCTGGCGGGTGCCGTTCGCCTTCGGCATCCTGATCGGTCCGATCGGCTACTACATCAGGTCCAAGATGGACGAGACCGCGGAGTTCAAGACCGTCCAGAAGCTGAAGTCCCCGTTCGTCGCGACAGTCACCACACATCTTCCTCGACTGCTCACCTCGGCCGGCATCGTCGCGCTGGCCTCCATCTCGGTCTACCTGATCCTGTACATGCCGACGTTCGCGGTGAAGAGCCTGCACCTGCCCGGCTATGCCGGCTATCTCGGCGGCATCGTTGCCGGCCTGGTCACCCTGGCCGGTACCCCGTTCGTCGGCAATTTGGCGGATCGGGTCGGCGCCGCGAAGGTGATG
>JALYVF010000176.1 GCA_030853385.1 Actinomycetota bacterium
GCGGTGAACCGGACGGCTGCTCCGTCACCGAAGGTTGGGCGGTCACCCCGTCGAAACGTGGGCGGCGGTGACGATCTTCTGCAGCGCGGACTGGTAGGTGTTGGCAGCCTGGTCCACGGACTTGCCGCTGACCACATCGAGGGTTGCCTGCTGGATCGCTGTCGACACCGCGTTGTAGTTCTCGTCGGACGGCCGGTAGCTGGTGATCGGCAGCACCTCTTTGGCGATGAAGGACAGCAACGGATCGCTGGCGAGCGTGGTGGCGTTGACGTCGGCCCGCGCCGAGATGCGGACCTGTGTCTTGGACAGGGCCAGCTGCGCGTCCTTGCTCATCATATAGGTCATCAGTTCCCAGGCCTGCTGCGGGAACTTGGTGTGCGGGTTCAGGTAGATGCCAGCGCCGCCGGACACGCTCACGAAGTCCTGGCCGTTGACGCCGCTGCCGGGCTTCTCGGCCGGGAACTTGGCCCAGCCGATGTCGGTGTTGCGATCCGGCATTGCGGTGGCGTGACAGGTCTTCTTGTCGGGGCAGATGATCGAGCGCCACAGATAGTCGCTCTCGCCGAGGATGCCGATCTTGCCCTGACTGAACTCTTCGAACGACTGGTCCCGGCCCGACTTGTCCTGCTGCAGCGTCTTGTCGCCGAGGCCTCCGCCGTAGATCTTCTGGTAGAAGCTCAGCACGTCCTTGACGCCGGCGGTGGCGCCCTGCCACTTGCCGGTCTTGTCGTCGAACAGCGGTTTGCCGGTGCCGGCCAACAGCGGCAGGAACCCTTGTGCCGTGGTCGCTTCGGTCATTTCGGTGCCGGCGTTGATCTGGATCGGGGTGACGCCGGCGACCGTCTTGAGCTTCGCCCCGGCAGCCAGGATGTCGGCCCACGACTTTGGCTGCCAGTCGGCGGGCAGTCCTGCCTGTTTGAACAGCTTCTTGTTGAAGTAGAGCACCCGGCCGTCGGTGCCGTTCGGGATGCCGTACAGATCGCCCTTGTAGGTCATGTTCTGCTGCACCGATTTGGAGATCTGGGCCCAGCCCTCCCAGCTGGTCGCACTGGCGCCGACTACCTGCGACAGTGGCTTGACGTAGCCGGCGCTGGCGAACTCGCCGAGCCAGATGCCGTCCGCCAGAAAGACATCGGAGGCGTTGCCGGCCTTCAGACCGAGCTGCAGTTTGGTCTTGTACTCGCCGTCGTCGACGCCGGCTCCGGTGAACGACACCTGTGCCGCCACGCCCTTCGCCTTCTCCATCGCGACATAGCCAGGGATCACGGTGTCGGTGATCCAGCCGGCCTCCGCCGTGTTCTTGCCGCCGGCGATGTCGTTGGCGCTGATGGTCAGCGTGACGCTCTTGGCCGCGGCGTTGGTCGACTGGTTGGCGCTGGAGCCGGCCGAAGCGTTGTTGTTCTTCGATCCGACGCAGCCCGCGAGCAGGGTGGCTGTGGCGATCACCCCGACGGCGGTGACAGTGATGCGGGAAAGCCTCATCAGGCGATTCCTTTCGTGTCGTACCCCTGCACCCGACCCAGTTGGACACTCTGTCACAGCGCCCTGCACAACTCCATGGCAACACCCGGCGCGTTGCCGGCCCAGAAGTTCACATGCGTTGCGGGTGGCCGACTTCGGCCGATCGGCGTGGCGCAACCGTCGACGACCTGACTGCTGGCGTCGACCGACGAGGGGTGTCGACCGAACTACAGGTACTGGCCGGTGCTCGGCGCAGTGTCGATGGCCCGCGATCCCTCGGACTGCTTGCCGGACACCAGGGTGCGGATGTAGACGATCCGCTCGCCCTTCTTACCGGAGATGCGTGCCCAGTCGTCGGGATTGGTGGTGTTCGGCAGATCCTCGTTCTCGGCGAACTCGTCCATGATCGCGTCCTGCAAATGACTCACCCGCAGGCCCATCGCGCCACTCTCGATCTTGGCCTTGATGGCGGCCTTCTTCGCCCTGTCGACGATGTTCTGAATCATCGCGCCGGAGTTGAAGTCCTTGAAGTACAACACTTCCTTATCGCCGTTGGCGTAGGTGACCTCGAGGAAGCGGTTCTCGTCGGACTCCGAATACATCCGCTCCACCGTCGTCTGGATCATCGCGGCGATGGTCTCTGCGCGATCGCCGCCGAACTCGGCGAGATCCTGTTCGTGGATCGGCAGGCTCGGGATCAAGTATTTGCCGAAGATGTCCCTGGCGGCCTCGGCGTCGGGCCGCTCGATCTTGATCTTCACGTCGAGCCGGCCAGGACGCAGAATCGCCGGGTCGATCATGTCCTCCCGGTTGGACGCGCCGATGACGATGACGTTCTCCAGCCCCTCGACGCCGTCGATCTCGCTGAGCAGCTGCGGGACGATGGTGGTCTCCACATCGGAGGACACCCCGGTTCCGCGAGTGCGGAAGACTGAGTCCATCTCGTCGAAGAAGACGATCACCGGGGTCCCGTCCGACGCCTTCTCCCTGGCCCGTTGGAAGATCAACCGGATGGTGCGCTCGGTCTCGCCGACGTACTTGTTCAGCAGCTCCGGGCCTTTGATGTTCAAGAAGTAGCTGGTCACCCGTTCCTCGCCGCGCGCCTCTGCCACCTTCTTAGCCAGCGAATTGGCCACCGCCTTGGCGATCAGCGTCTTGCCGCAGCCGGGAGGGCCGTACAGCAGCACACCCTTCGGTGGCCGCAGCTGATACTCGGCGAACAGTTCGGCGTGCAGGAACGGCAGCTCGACAGCGTCCCTGATCTGCTCGATCTGCCGGCCGAGCCCACCGATGTCGGAGTAGGCGACATCCGGCACCTCTTCCAACACCAGATCTTCGACCTCGGCCTTGGGCACCCGCTCGTAGGCGTAGCCAGCCTTGGTGTCGATCAGCAGCGAGTCGCCCGGCTTGAGTGGGCTGTCCAGCAGCGGGTCTGCCAGGTGCACCACTCGCTCCTCATCGGCGTGCCCGATCACCAGCGCACGATCGGTGCCGAGCACCTCGCGCAGCGTGCTCACCTCGCCCACCACGTCGTAGCCGCCGCCTTCGACGACGGTGAGGGCCTCGTTCAGCCGCAGCTGCTGGCCACGCCGCAGGTCACCGATCTCCACGTTCGGCGACAGCGACAGCCGCATCCGGCGCCCGGCGGTATAGACCTCGACGGTCGAATCCGGCCCCGGGCTGAGAAAAACGCCGTAGCCGCTCGGCGGCTGCGCCAGCCGGTCGACTTCTTCCTTGAGCTGCAGCAACTGGGTGCGGGCATCCCGCAGAATGATGACCAGCTTCTCGTTGCGCTCGGTGAGCGTGTTGATCCGGGTCTCGGCCTCGGTGAGCTGCCGCTGGATCGGCCGGATGTCCGCGGGCGCAACGGCAACCCGGCGGCGCAGCAGGGCGATCTCGTCGTTCAGCGACCTGATCTCGGTCTGCAACTGGGCGGCGGTCCGATCCTGGCCGGCAGCGCCGACCTGACCGCTTTCGCTCGCCTCGTTGTCCGCCACGTTGGCTCCCATCCGTCTGCGAACGTCTGTACCTATCGACCCTACCTGCGGCGTCAGTGGGAAATCGGGAACGTGAGCGATCCGACGAGGTGCCGCCAACCAGACCCCAGATCAACCGCGGCGACCAACTTGGACACTTGCGCTGACGGTTCGGGCTCCAGACCAACCGCGGCGACCACCTTGGACACTCGCGCTGACGGTTCGGGCCCCAGACCAACCGCAGCGACCAACTTGGACACTTCCGGCGGGCAGACGCCGCACGCGATTGTCGACCACAAGTCGACTGCCATTTGACAGACTGCAGGTACCAAGCGGCGCAGACGCCGCCGACCGCCACGGAACGAAGGGCAGCCAGCCATGAGCTCACCGTCCCAGGGCGGCCAGCCGTCGTCACACCCGCAGCCGTCCCACCAGCAGCCGCCGTCCCAGCTACAGCAGTACTCGGCCGGCCCGCCGACGGGAACGTTGGTCGGCTCCTCTCACCAGTTGGGCGTGCCCGCCCCCACCAGGTCCAACACCTCGGTGTTGATCGCCATCGTGATCGCCGTGCTGGTGATCGGTGGCGGCCTCTCCGGCTGGCTGCTGGCCGGGCACACCTACGACAAGTCCACGGCCCAGGGCGCCGCGGCGGCATTCGTCGACGCGGTGAACTCGCACAACGTTGACGCGGTCAAGGAATTGGTGTGCTCGCAGGCCCAGGACTCGATCAGCGGTGCCCAGTCGGTGTCGTCGATCGGTACCCTCAAGTTGGACTCGGTGAGCGAGCAGGGCGACCAGGCCACCGCGAAACTCGAGCTCGTCACCAACATCGGGAACCAGTCGCTGTCGGTGCCGATGGACAAGAACAGCCAGAACGGCAGATGGCAGCTGTGCCCCGAGAGTCTCGGCAACAACTAGCGAGAGTCTCGGCAACAACTAAAAGGGGCGACGCATGACCGACAACTGGCGGCCCCAGCCCTCGCGGCAGGGCCCGAACGCCGTGCCACCCCCTGCCGGGCCGCAGCCGCCGCGGCCGGCTGGCCAGCAGCCGCCGAGCCCCCGACC
>JALYVF010000185.1 GCA_030853385.1 Actinomycetota bacterium
CGGCGCGTCATGCCGCATTGGCCGTCCCCGGCGCCCGCGAGGCGGTGACCGGTGACCTCGACGTCACCGCGGTGCTGGCCAACCGCGACGAGGTCACTTCGCACTGGGACGACGCCGGCCAGGCGAAGTGGCTGGACGGCGTCGGCGTGACCCTCCACCGAGGCAAGGCCAGGCTGGTCGGCCCGAAGAAGGTCGAGGTGGTAGAGGCGGACGGCAGCACCAGCACACTCACCGCACGGCACGCAGTGGCCATCGCTACCGGCACCGGCGCGCTGATTCCCGACATCGACGGACTCGCCGACGTCGCACCCTGGACCAGCAGGGAGGCGACCAGCGCAAAGAGTGCTCCAAACCGGCTGGCGATCGTCGGCGGCGGCGTGGTGGCGGCCGAGATGGCGACCGCCTTCACTCGGCTCGGCAGCACGGTGACCATGTTGCTGCGCGGCGGCCTGCTGCCGAAGGTGGAGGCGTTCGCCGCCGAGCTGGTCGCCAAGTCACTGGCCGAGGAGGGCGTCACGCTGATCGACGGTGTCGAAGTGACGGCCGCGAAACGCACCGCAACCGGCGCGGTGCAGTTGACGCTCAGCAAGGGTGAGCCGCTGGAGGCCGACGAGGTCCTCGTTGCCACCGGGCGTACCCCGCAGACCGCCGGCATCGGGCTGGAAAGTGTTGGACTGCAAGACGGATCGTGGCTGACGGTCGACGACACCATGCTGGTGCTCGACGACGCGGGCCAACCACTGGCCGGCCAATGGCTGTATGCCGTCGGCGATGTGAACCATCGAGTACTGCTCACCCACCAGGGCAAGTATCAGGCCAGAGCCGCCGGCGACGTGATAGCCGCCAGGGCCAACGGAGCACCTGTCGACGACGCACCGTGGGGTACCCACGTGGCCACCGCCGATCACGCCGCGGTTCCGCAGGTGATCTTCACCGACCCGGAGATCGGCGCCGTCGGTCTCACCGCCGCGGAGGCGGAGAAGGCCGGCATGCGGGTGAAGTCCGTCGATTACCAGATCGGCAACGTCGCCGGTGCCACCCTGCACGCCAAGGGTTACACCGGCCACGCCAGGATCGTGGTCGACGAGGATCGCCAGCTGATTGTCGGCGCCACCTTCGCCGGGCCAGATGTCGCGGAACTGGTGCAGGCGGCCACCATCGCCATTGTCGGCGAGGTGCCGATGTCCCGTATGTGGCATGCCGTGCCCAGTTATCCGACTATCAGCGAGATCTGGCTGCGGCTGCTGGAGGGCTACGGCCGGCCGTCGTAGTCCGCGGCCGGCCGGCCGGCCAACTCGCGAGCTGGCCCACAGCTGTTTCTCTGCCCGGAATGCTTGACACCTGGAAACCGGCGCCATAGTGTCGGCGCGGTCAAGAAATCGATTTCAGCGCGCGCTAACGGCTGACTCCTGTGGCATGCAGGGGTGCAGCGACCGGGAGAGCGAACAGATGACGACGGCGTCGACGCCCACACCCGCACTGTTGGAGATGAGGGGTATCGGAAAGTCGTTCCCCGGCGTCATCGCCTTGCAGGACGTCTCCCTCAGCGTCAGGGCCGGTGAGGTCGTCGCGCTGCTGGGTGAGAACGGCGCCGGCAAGTCCACCCTGATCAACGTGCTGTCCGGAGTGTTTCCCGGCTACGACGGATCGATCCTGATGAACGGCGCCCCGGTCTCCATCCACACCCCCACCGACGCGCAGCGACTCGGCATCAGCACCATCCATCAGGAACTCAACCTGGTGCCGGACATGTCGGTGGCCGACAACATCTGGCTCGGCAGGGAACGGCGGGCGAGCAGCGGCCTGGTCAACCGCGCGGCGACCAACGCCAAGGCGCGGGAACTGCTGGCCAGGGTCGGGCTGAAGATCAGCCCGCGGCGGCTGGTGCGACAGTGCCGGGTTGCCGAGCAACAACTGATCGAGGTGGCCAAGGCACTGTCCATCGACGCCCAGGTGTTGATCATGGACGAGCCGACATCGGCGCTGGCAGATGCTGAGGTGCGCAGGCTCTTCCAGGTCATCAAGAACCTCACCGCCGACGGCGTTGCCATTGTCTACATCTCGCACCGCCTCGAGGAACTCGCGGAGCTGGCCGATTCGGTGAACGTGCTGCGGGACGGCCGCTGGATCGGCGCCAGAACGATGGCCGGCACCAGCAGGGACGAGCTGGTGCGGATGATGGTCGGGCGGTCGGTGGCAGATCTGCCGCGGCGCGAGGGTGGCGACCAGCTGACGTCGGGCCCGATCCGTTTGCAGGTCAGTGGCCTCGGCCTACAGCCGGACGCACGGGCCGGACGGGTCGCTCTCCAGGACGTGAGCTTCGACGTGCGGCCCGGCGAGATTGTCGGGTTGGCCGGCCTGATGGGCGCCGGCAGGACAGAGACCCTCGAGTCGATCTTCGGCGCCTACCAAGGCCGAGCAGTGACAGGCCGGATCCTGTTGGACGGCAAACGGTATCGCCCGCTCTCGCCGCGTCATGCGATTGACAACGGCATCGTGCTGGTGGCCGAGGACCGCAAACAGCAGAGCCTGGTGCTTGGCGCGACGGTCAAGTTCAACACCAGTTTGGCAGCGCTCGGTAAGTTCCTGACGTTCGGCTGGGTGCGCAGCCGCGCGGAGCGAGCCGCGGTTACCGCCGAGGTGAAGCAGCTCGGCGTGAAGACCCCGAGCATCAACTCGCGGGTCGGCACGCTGTCCGGTGGGAACCAGCAAAAGGTGGTGCTGGCCAAGTGCTTGCTCACCGAGCCGTCGGTGATACTGCTCGACGAGCCCACCCGCGGCATCGACGTCGGCGCCAAGTCCGAGGTCTACGAGCTGGTGAACCAGCTCGCCGACCAGGGCGTCAGCTTCGTCGTTGCCTCGTCCGAACTGCCGGAGCTGCTGCGGATGTGCGACCGGATCGTGGTGCTCTGCGAGGGCAGTGTGACCGACATAATGGACGCCGAGAATGCCGACCAGGAAAGGATTCTGCACGCCGCCATGGCGAGGCGGAGCGTCGTGACAGGGGCCACCTCATGAATCCAGCTACCGCGTCAGACGAAAGGAACCCTGCGTGAGCACACCGAGTTCAGGCCCCGCCGGCGGCGGCGTCGTGACCCCGGCGGCGCCCGGACCTATTCGACGGATCATGCCGCTGCTCGGCTCGATGCAGGGCTACATCGGCCTGGTGCTGGTGATCATCATCGGCATCGTCACCCAGGGCAGCAAGTTCGCCGACGCGACCAACTTCACCAATGCGGTCGGGGTGTTCGCCCCGCGCGGCATTCTCGCTGTCGGGATGACGCTGGTGATCATCGCGGGCGGCATCGACCTGTCCGTCGGATCGCTGCTGGCGGTCGGTGCGACGACTTCGGCGATCCTGCTCAGGGACCACAGCATGAGCCCATGGGCGATCGTGCCGATCTGCATGCTGGTGTGCGCAGTGTTCGGATTTGTCAACGGCGCCGGCACCGCGCTGTTGCGGATCCAGTCGTTCGTGATGACGTTGGCCATGATGACAATCGCCCGCGGCATCGTGCGGTTGGCCAGCGGCAGCGTCTCGATCGGCACTATCGCGATCAACGCCGACGGCAACGCGACTCGGGCGTCGCAGGTGTTCTCCGACCTCGGCACACCGGGCACCAACGTGCTGGGCGGCGCCAAGGTGATCGGCTACTTCCCGGTACTAGCCCTGGTGGTGGTGGTGATCATCTTCCAGCTGATCCTGTCCAAGACGAAATTCGGTAGGCACGTCTACGCGGTCGGCGGAAACCCCACCGCCGCACGGCTTTCCGGCGTCAAAGTGGTCGGCGTCACGATCGCCGTCTTCACCGTCGGCGGGATGCTGGCCGGCATCGCCGGACCCATCAATGCCGCCTACAACGCGTCGGCCGATCCGCAGACGGGGTTGGGCTACGAGTTGGACGCGATCGCTGCCGTGGTGATCGGTGGCGCCAGCCTCGCCGGCGGAAGGGGATCGGTGATCGGCACCTTCGTCGGCTCATTGATCCTGACGTTGTTGGACAACGTGCTCGGACTGAACAGCGTCAGCGACAACTGGCAGATGATCATCAAGGGCGTCATCGTGGTGCTGGCCGTGGTGATCCAGCGCCCCGAGCTGTTCTCCGACTTGGCGTCCTGGATCAAACGAACCTTCCGCAGACAACCTGCCATGGTTGGCGCAGTCGGCCCCGACGGAGCCGGACTCAGCGCATCAGCTCCGGACCTTGTCGGGTCCAACCTTGTCGGGTCCAACCCGGTCGGGTCCAATCAGGTCGGCACCAACGCGGCAGCTGCCGACCCGACCACCGCCGACGGCGGGGACGAGAATCCGCCGCACCCCGAAGGGGGTCGGGCCTAGCAGATTGACGAACTCCGCCATTCACCGGATCCACCCAGTCAGGCTTCATATCTTGAAACCGTTACCGAGAACCGTCACCGAAGAACCCGTCACCGAAGAGTTGTCACAACAAAGGAGTCGTGATGCACAAGAGAAGAATCGCAGTAATGGGAGCTGTCGGCGTGGCCGCAGTGCTGGCCATGGCCGGCTGTGGCTCCGCCAACACCGGCAGCACCGGGTCGTCGCCGGCCGCCAACAGCGCTGCGCCGGCCAGCAGCAGTGCTGCCAGCTCGGCCGGCGGCTCTGGCGCCGTGTCCAGCGGCGCCATGTCCAGTGGTGCGATGTCCAGTGGCGCCATGTCGAGCGCCGCCACGTCGGGCGCCATGTCGGGTAGCGACACCGCCACCGGCAGTGGAACGGCCTCCAGCGGCGCCGGCACCATGTCCAGCGCCATGACCGGTGCCGTCTCCAGCGCGGCTGGTAGTTCCGTGTCCTCGGCTGGAACCGCTGCCGCCGGCCCGATGACCTCGGTCAGCATGCCGAAGAAGGACAAGTACGTGATCGGCTACTCGCAGTCGAACAACGCCGAGCCCTACCGTGCGCAGCTCAACCTGCAGCTGGCGTACTACGTCAAGCAGCACCCGAACCTCGAGTTGCTGCCTATCACCGATGCCCAGCAGGACAGCTCCAAACAGGTGAGTCAGGTTCAGCAGTTCATCCAGCAGAAGGTGGACATCCTCATCGTCTCGCCGAACGAACCCGACCCGCTGACGCCGCCGGTCGAGCAGGCCTGCAAGGCCGGCATCAAGGTGATCATCTTGGACCGCACGGTGAACACCAACTGCATCACGGCATTCATCGGTGGCGACAACGTCGCTGCCGGTAAGGCTGCGGGTGCGTTGGCCGCGAAGCTGCTGCCGAGCGGCGGCGATGTGGCCGAGCTGCAGGGCATCCTGTCCGATCAGCCGCAGATCGACAGGGACAAGGGATTCCGCGAGGGCATCGCCTCGAACCCGAAGATCAAGGTCGTCAAGAACCAGGAGGCCAAGTGGCTCAAGGAGAATGCGACCGCGATCATGCAGCAGTGGCTGCAGGCCGGAACCAAGATCGACCTGGTCTACGCGCAGAACGATCCGATGGCTCTCGGTGCCTATCTGGCGGCAGCCGGCGCAGGTAAGCAGAAGGACATCAAGTTCATCGGCACCGACGGACTGGCCATCTCCGACGGCGGTATCCGCGCCGTGCAGCAGGGCCAGCTCGCCGGCACGTTCATCTACCCGACCGGCGCCAAAGAAGCGGTCGACACCATCACCAAGATCGTTGGCGGCGAGCAGTTCTCGCCGAAGCAGATCCTGCCCGTCACCCCGGTGACGCCGCAGAACGCCGCCGATCTGTACAAGCAGTACGACTTCTCCAACAAGAAGTAGGCAGCACCCGAAGTCACCAGCAGTCAGCAGGCCGCCCCGCCTACCCCAAGGCAGTGGCGAGAGTCGAATGACGCCGCGGGAACTTGATTGGTGCAAGTTCCCGCGGCGTTTTCGGTCACCGGGTGCGAACAGTGATGCGCGAACGGGTCGAAAGTTCCGACGGTTCCGGCAGGGTCTTGCCAACCATCGTCTACCGTGCTTGTGTTAGCTGAGAAATCGATTCCTGGCGCGTGTTTCCGCGCCCGCGTTGCCTCGCGCGACCGTACCCGCGACCGTACAGCCGGACGACAACTTAAGGACGAATGCAATGGCGCATCCCGTGAAGCACACCTGGCGAAACCGGCCATTCATCCTGGCAACGGTGGCGATCATCGCTCTGGCGCTGGCTGCGCCGACGCTGGCCCCAACGGCTAGCGCCGCCACCCCCAGCGCGGCCACCCCAAGCGCCACGGCCCCGAAGGTTGCTGCGACACCGCGGGCGCCCGCAACACCACGGCCAGCGTCGACCCCGGCCGATCCCGCGAAACACCAGAGCCGGCCTGGGCCGAAGGGGCCGATCGGGTGGGATACCTACCGGCATCTTGACCAGGTCGACGCGATCACCACCGGCGTACAGACCCAGCAGTTCTCCAGCT
>JALYVF010000215.1 GCA_030853385.1 Actinomycetota bacterium
GTGCCGTAGGGCTGGGCGCGGTAGACGGCGCGCAGCCGCAATGACAGCTCGGACAGGAACTCAGCGTGCTCGGTCTTCGGCAGCGCGGTGAGCACCGGCCGCAGCGCGGTGCCTTTGACCCACTCCAGCACCGGGTTCGCACCCGGCAGCAGCTGCAGGTAGGTGGTCTCCCAGACGTCGGGTAGCAGGCCGGCGGCGGCGAACAGATCGAGGTAGCCGTCGGGCTCCAGCACCGGGTCCTCCCGCAGTCGCAGGCCGCCGGTCGCCCGCTGCCAGCGCGGCTCGGCCACCAGCTCCCTGATCGCCCGGTGTGACGGCGCCTGGAAGTTTCCCGGTACCTGGATGGCCAGCCAGCCACCGGCCGGAAGCTGGGCCGCGATGGTGGACAGCATCGCCGAAGCGCCGTCGACCCACTGATAGGCGGCATTCGAGACGACCACCTCGGCGGCCGGATCCGGTAGGTACGAGGAGAGGTCGCCGGCCGCGAAGCTCACCCTGTCGGACGCCTGCGCCGCTGCGGATTCCAGCATCGATGCCGAGTTGTCGATGCCGAGCACCCGCGCCGACGGCCAGCGGTCGGCGAGGGTGGCCGTCAGCTCACCGCTACCGCAGCCCAGATCCACCACCAGGGCGGGATCGGCGGCATCGATCCGGTTCACCAGGTCGAAGAACGGCCGCGAACGGTGGTCGGAGAATCGGCCGTATTGGCCGGGGTCCCAGGTCGCGGTTCGGTCGGCAGCCCGGTCGTAGAGCGCCATCCTCCGACGGTACTTCGGGCTCCGACGGTCGGAAGTAGCGGACATCGAATACCCCTTTTGCTGTGCCAGGATGTGTTCTGGACCGACACCCCGGTTCCGTCAACCGTCAGCGCCGACGGCGATCCCGGCAGCGCGGCGAGAACATGAGGAGAACTGCATGGCTCCCGAGCAGTGGGTCAACCGATCCCCGGACACCGCGTCGCCTTCGCCCGACGAGGTAGCGCGCGGCCTGCGAGCCACGTCCCAGGGAGCCGATCTGATTCAGATGCTGTCGCCGGAGGGTGTTCTCAGCCCGCACGCCGACTTCCCGCTCGACGTCACCGCCGAAATGCTGCAGGGCCTGTACCGCGACATGGTGCTGGTCCGGCGCTTCGACCGCGAGGGCAACGCCCTGCAGCGGCAGGGTCAGCTGTCCATCTGGGTGCCGCTGCTTGGCCAGGAGGCCGCCCAGATCGGCGCCGGCCGAGCGATGCGAGAACAGGATTTCGCCTTTCCCAGCTACCGCGAGCATGGCATCGCCTGGTGTCGCGGCGTCGATCCGACCGATCTGCTCGGCATCTTCCGCGGCACCGACCACTCCGGTTGGAACCCCAAGGAGAAGCGCTTCCACGACTACACCATCGTCATCGGTAACCAGGCTCTGAACGCTGCCGGCTATGCGATGGGTCAGGCATTCGACGGCAAGGTCGGTGACGCCGAGACCGGGGAGGCGACCATCTGTTTCTTCGGCGACGGCGCCACCGCACAGGGCGACATCCATGAGGCGATGGTGTTCGCCACCGCTTACGACTCGCCCGTCGTCTTCTACTGCCAGAACAATCAGTGGGCGATCTCGGAGCCGGTCAGCAAGACAACCCGGCTGCCGCTGTACCGGCGCGCAGAGGGTTACGGGATGCCCGGTTTCCGGGTGGACGGCAACGATGTGCTGGCCTGTCTTGCGGTGACGAAATGGGCGATGGACGAGTGCCGGACCGGCAACGGGCCGGTGATGATCGAGGCGTTCACCTATCGGATGGATGCCCACACCACCTCCGACGACCCGACCCGCTACCGGCTGGCCGACGAGACAGAGCACTGGAAACTGCTGGACCCGATCGAGCGGGTGCGGGTTCACCTGGCCCGAGAAGGGTTGGCGGATCAGGCTTTCTTCGATTCAGTGCAGGTCGAGGCCGATGCGCTGGCCGAGCGGTTCAGGGCGTTCGCGGTGGCGATGGAAGTGCCGGGAACCGACCGAATGTTCAGCAATGTCTTCACCGATCGGCACCCAGAGGTCGAGCAACAACAAGCCGAGTTCACTGACTACCTGGCCGGGTTCGAGGGGGCGCACTGATGACCGACAACGTGACGCTGGCCAAGGCTCTCAACATGGGGCTGCGGGCCTCGATGGATGCCGACAGCAAGGTATTGATGATGGGGGAGGACGTCGGCAAACTCGGCGGCGTTTTCCGCATTACCGACGGACTGCAGAAGGATTTCGGCGAACACCGGGTGCTGGACACTCCGCTGGCCGAGTCCGGAATCATTGGTACCGCAGTGGGTTTGGCCCTTCGCGGTTACCGGCCGGTGGTCGAGATCCAGTTCGACGGGTTCGTGTTCCCTGGCTTCGACCAGATCGTTTCGCAGGTCGCCAAGGTCACCTACCGGTCGATGGGCGCCTGGTCGATGCCGCTGACTATCCGCATTCCCTACGGCGGCGGCATCGGTGCCGTCGAGCATCACGCCGAATCGCCGGAAGCATTCTTCTGTCACATTGCCGGGCTGCGGGTAGTGGCGTGTTCCAACCCGTCCGACGCCTACTGGATGCTGCAGGAAGCCATCGCCTGCAACGATCCGATCGTCTTCTTCGAGCCGAAACGCCGGTACTGGGAGAAGGGCGAGCTGGACACGGCCGCCAAGCCGGACACCACCTTCTCCTCCGTGGTCCGGCGGCCGGGCGACGACGTCACCCTGATCGGTTACGGTGCCACCATGCCGGTGGTGCTGTCGGCCGCCGATGCCGCTGCGGCAGAAGGATTGTCGCCGGAAGTGGTTGACCTGCGGACGTTGTCGCCGCTGGACATGGGTCCGGTACTGGAGTCCGTTCGGCACACCGGCCGGGCGGTAGTGGTCGCCGAGGCGCCGCGCAGCACCTCGCTGTCCAGTGAGGTGTCGGCCAGGATCACCGAGGAGGCGTTCCACTCGCTGGCCGCTCCCGTCCTGCGGGTCACCGGTTTCGATACCCCGTATCCGCCCAGCAAGCTCGAGGAGGAGTACCTGCCCAACTTGGACAAAGTGCTCTATGCCGTCGACCGCGTGATGGAATTCTAGAAAGGCGGGATGACGATCATGGCAACCGATACCAGGCTGCGTAGTTTCCCTCTTCCCGACGTGGGCGAGGGTTTGACAGAGGCCGAGATTCTGGAATGGAAGGTCGCCGTCGGCGACACCGTCACGGTGAATCAGATTCTCGTCGAGATCGAAACGGCGAAGGCCGCCGTCGAACTGCCGAGCCCGTGGGCCGGCACCGTGCATGCCCTGCTGGCCGAACCGGGGGTGACGATCGCTGTCGGTACCCCGATCATCTCCATCGACACCGAGCCGGGTGCAGGTCCGGCTCCGCAGGCTGCTCCGGCCCCGGCTGCCGGACACGAAGCTGCCGGACTGGAAGCTGCCGGACAGGAAGCAGAATCAGCAGGTGCCAAGATCGGCGAAGTAGCGGCGGACGGCCGGATCGCCACCCTGGTCGGCTACATTCCGGCCGCCGGATCTGGTGCCCGTCGGCCTCGTAAGGGAGCCGCCACAGCGGCACCCGGTGCGACGGCGGCCGCCCAGCTGGCCGCCGGCGGCGAACCGGCGCCGGCCGCCGATGCGGTGAAATCGGCTGCGGCACAAGCAGAACCGGGCCACGCGTTGGCCAGCGCGGAGGCGAAAACTCCGCGCAGTCAGGCACCGTTGGCCACTCCGCCGGTCCGCAAGCTGGCCAAGGATCTGGGCGTCGACCTGGCCTCGGTGACGCCGTCGCGGGCCGACGGGGTGATCAGCAGGGCCGACGTCCAGGCTGCGATCGGCGCCACAGAAACCGATGCCACCGCCGTGGAAGTCGTTGCGGCGCAGCCGGTAGCGGGCGGCGAGCGGCGGGTACCGATCAAGGGTGTCCGCAAGATGACGGCGCAGGCGATGGTGTCCAGCGCGTTCACCGCGCCGCACGTCACCGAATTCCTGACCGTCGACGTCACCGGAATGATGCAGCTGCGGGAACGGCTCAAGGCGCGCAGGGAGTTCGCCGGCGTCAAGATCACCCCGCTGACGTTTGCCGCCAAGGCCGTCTGCCTCGCCGCCAAGCGCACTCCGGAGATCAACTCGGTGTGGGATGAGGCGGCCGGTGAGATCGTTTTCAAGGACTACCTGCACCTCGGGATCGCCGCGGCCACCCCGCGTGGCCTGGTAGTGCCGAACATCCGGGATGCCGACCGAAAGTCGATGCTGGAACTGGCCACCGCGCTCACCGAACTCACCGACGTGGCGCGGCAGGGCAAGACGTCGCCGGCGGCGATGGCCGGCGGCACCTTCACCATCACCAACGTCGGCGTGCTGGGCGTGGACACCGGAACCCCGATCATCAATCCGGGTGAGTCGGCGATCCTGGCCCTTGGCTCGATCAAGGACATGCCGTGGGTGGTCGACGGGCAGCTCGCCGTCCGCAAGGTCTGCCAGCTGTCGCTGTCGTTCGACCATCGGGTGATCGATGGTCAGCAGGGCAGCGAGTTCCTGGCCGACGTCGGTGCCCTGCTGGCCGAGCCTGGCCTCGCAATGGCGTTTTAGAAAGTGCATGCTTGACAGGTGAGCCGGCAGCGGCCCCCGACCCGCCGCCGGCTCACTCTTTCGTTTCCGGCCTAGCAAGGAATTTGTAAAGAAATTCAGGCACATGCCCGGTCACCGGCTACGACGCCGACGGCCGCCGACGATGGCCAGAGGCTCCGGCGTCATCCACTTCACCGTGCGGCCGGGAACGGGCCGGCTGACGGTGATAGGCAACGGTGTCAAGGCCACGGTGACCGTGACCGTTCGTCCCCGACGGCGGCGCTTGACCGCCGAATCGGCGGCGATCTGCGGTTAAGAGCCCGGACGATCGCCGGTGTGTGATGAGGTTCACCGGCGTTTCGCCGGAACCCTGGGAACAGAATCGGTACCGTAAACGTCATACCCAGTGACGCAGCCGATCGACACGGTTCCAGCCAGGAGCTACCGGAACGTCACGAGTTGTCTTAAAGGACGGAACTGCCATGAGTCGCCTCGCGAAGGTCATCCGCAACCACCGTGAGATCAGCCGCAACGAGCGCGCCCTGAGCCGAGTGCTCGACAGCGCCTCCCCCTCGATGCGGGAAGAGATCCTCATCATCGCCCAGCGCCAGAACGTGATGCGCTGACCCAATGTTTCGGACCCAGCGGCCCCATCGCCGCAGATCCGAACCGTCGGCACCGGATTCGTTCATGAATTCTCAAGAAAGCCTGTAACGAATCCGGCCCCACGGCCGATAAACAGAGCGACCCCGGATCGCTACCGGACCCCGACCTGATAGCGGCTCGGGGTCATTCCATGTCCGGACCGTATTCGGTATCGGTCAGCGGTGCCCGCGGTAGATCAGGTACTTCTGCCGGCTCCGGTCGAAGGCCGCCAGCTCGGAGCGCCAAGAGTTGATCACCGTGTCGGCGGAAGCGCCGGCGGTGATCTGGTCCCGCAGTCTGGTCGAACCGGTGAGCTTGTCGATCCAGTACGGCCGCGCTGGGTCGTAGCTGTCGTAGCGCCAGGCGAATCCCGGGTAGAGCTGGTGAGCGGCCACCAGCATCTCCACGGCCACCCGCACCGGGTCCAGCCTCACCGGATCGGTGATGTGCACCTGGACCCCGCCGCAGACCTCGTTCACGTACTTGTTGAACGTCGGGACGAAGTAGGCCTCCCGGAAGTGGACACCCGGAAGGTGCCGCGCCTCCAACGTTTCTGCCCAGTGGTAGTCGCCGTACGGAGCGCCGATCAGCTCGAACGGCCGGCAGGTACCGCGACCCTCCGCCAAGTTGGTGCCCTCGAACATGCAGGTACCCGCGTAAAGCAGCGCGGTGTCCGGTGTCGGCATGTTCGGGCTCGGGGTCACCCAGGTCTGGCCGGTGTCGGCGAACTTCATGTCGGGCCCATAACCCGTCATCTGGACGACGGTGAGCCTGCGCAGATCCTTGCCGCCGGCGTCCGCCTTCAGGAACTCGCCGCGGAAGTACCGCGCGAGTTCCCCGATCGTCATCCCGTGCGCCTGCACGATCCGTTCGGCGCCGACACCCGATTCGTAGGCCGGCGTCATCATCGGGCCGAGCGCCCGGCCGCCCTGCGGGTTCGGCCGGTCGAACACCACGACCTCGGCGCCGACGGAGACGGCCGCCTTCATCGCGGTGTACAGCGTCCAGATGTAGGTATAGAACCGTGCGCCGACATCCTGGATGTCGAATACCACGGTGTCCAGCTTCGACGCGGTGAACATCCCCGCCAGCTTCTCGGTGGTGGCGGCGTACGCGTCGTACACTGTCAGCCCGGTGCGCTCGTCGACGAAGGTGCCCTCGGAGCCACCGGCCTGCGCGGTGCCGCGGAAGCCGTGTTCCGGCCCGAAGACACCGACGATCTTCACCTTGCCCGACTCGTGCATTTCGTCGACGATGCTGCGCAGGTTGGTCAGGATCCCGGTCGGGTTGGTGATGACGCCGACCTTCTTGCCGGCGAACATCGACCAGTTGGCCCTCGCCGCCCGATCGGCCCCGTTGACGACGCCGTGCGAACCGGGATGCTGCGGTGCCGGCGGTTGGCCGGCCGCGGCCGTCCCTGCTCCGATGAACGGGACGGCAATCGCCCCTGCCCCGGCGACGGTGATGAGCTTCCTGCGGCTGATACCGGACACGTGTCTCCTCGATGAGATCGGCGGATCGGCACCGCCCTGCAGCGCCGGAGAACCTCACCTTGCCCGCTGCCGCGTCATTTGGCTACGGCTCGGCCCAACTTTGGGTCAATCGTTGACGCGGCTCAGCCCAGCCGGCTGAACAACTCGGCCGTCCTGCCGAACTCGGCGACCACATCGGCTGCCGGCCTCGACGTTTCCACCAACCCGGCGATCTGTCCCGCGTACACCGCGGAGAACGCCACGTCGCCGACCGCTCGCGCCGAGCGCACCTGGTCGCCAAGCGCGACGACCGCTGGACCGCCGCGGGCCAGCTCGTCCTCCCGGCCTGCCCAGATCCGCGTCACCTCGTTGACCAGCGATCTGCCGCCGTACTCCGGTGGCCAGCCCAGCCCCAGCGCCAGGTCGAACACCCGTGAGTAGACGGTGTCGGTGGTGCTCGCCTCCAGTACCGCCTGCCGCGACTCGGCTGAGGTGTCCGCCTCCTTGCACGTCATGAAGGCGGTGCCGACCCAGCCGCCCTCGGCGCCGGCGGCCAGCACCGCTGCCAGCCCGCGCCTGGTGCCGATACCGCCGGCCGCCAGCACCGGGGTGTCCAGCGCCTCCAATACCTCCTGCAGCAGCGGCAGTGTCGCCACCTCGTTGCGGCCGTGGCCACCCCCCTCGCTGCCGCGGGCGACGATCACGTCCACCCCGACGGCGTCGGCGGCCAGCGCCTCATCCAGATTGCCGGCCTGGGTGGCGACGACGATGCCGGCGTCGTGCAGCGGCGCGACGTACTCGGTGACGTCGCCGAAGCTGATCGCCACCATGGCCGGTCTGGCGGCGATCGCCAGGGCCAGCAGCGGATCGTCCTGGTCGAGGCCCCAGCCCGTCAGCCCGATGCCGTAGGGCCTGTCGACCTGCTTGGCGGTCTCGATCTGCTCGGCCAGCCAGCTCTCGGTGGCACCCGGCCGGACACCGATCATCCCGAGCCCACCCGCCCTGCTGACGGCGGCGGCCAGCATGCCCCCCGAGACACCGGCCATCGGGGCGCTGACGACGGGCACGGCCAGGTCGAACTGCTCGGTGAGCCAGGTGCGCATGGGGCGATTGTGCTCCGAGTAGGTTTAGCCCCCGTGAGCCGGCTCGGGATAGATATCGGTGGGACCAAGATCGCTGCCGGCGTCTTCGACACCCGTGGAAGCATCGTCGGCAGGTTCCGGCGAGACACTCCGCGCACCGGCAACGGCGCCGACGTGATGGCTGAGATCGTCGACCTGATCGCGGAGATCAGACGCTCACACCAGATCGATGCGATCGGCCTCGGAGCCAAGGGCGTGATCGACAGCCGCACCGGGGTGGTGCTGCAGGACGGCGACACGCTGCCCGGCTGGGGCGGCACCGACGTAGCCGGCCCGGTGCGGGCCGCCACCGGGTTGCCGGTCGCGGTGGACAATGACGTCAGGGTGACGGCGCTCGGCGAGGCACGCTGCGGCGCCGGGGCGGATCTGGACAGGCTGTTGGTCGCCTCGATCGGTACCGGAGTCGGCGGCGGCCTGGTGTTCGGCGGCCAGATCGTTCACGGTGCGCACGGCACCACCGGCGAGATCGCCCATCTGCTGGTCCCCGGCCGCGGCGCGCTGCCGTGCGGCTGCGGGCGATTCGACCATCTGGAAGCCGTCGTTGCCGGCCCGGCGATCGCCGCCGAGTACAGCCTGCGGACCGGTGCGGCCGAGCTGCGGCTGCAGCAGGTGGCCGATCGGATGCGGGGCGGCGACCTGGTTGCCGCCGCCACCATCACCGACGCGGCCGGCGTGCTCGGCAGGGCGCTGGCCGGGCTGGCCACCGCTGTCGATGTCGATGGGGTGGTGATCGGCGGCGGAGTGGCGCAGATCGGGCCGGCGTTCTTCGAGCCGGCCCGCACCGAGTTCGCCGCCGCCGTCCTCGAGCCGTTGCGCGGCATTCCGTTCCGACCGGCCGCGTTGGGCACCGATGCCCCGCTGGTCGGTGCGGCCGAATTGGCCGCACTGGCGCTGCCCGGCAACTAGGGCGTGTCTCCTGATACTACAGCCGTAGATCGGGTTTGAGGTGTTGTGACCTGCGGCGATAGTGGCATTGTCGGGCTTTGGCTTGGTGTTTCGGCGCCAGATTGACCATTGCAGGACGTCCTGGATGGTGGCGGTGGCGGCGATGACGAGGGCGTCGAACAGGCGGCGTAGCTCGTTGAGGGTCATCGGGATGAGCCCGGTGGGTGTGGGGTGGCGGTCTCGTTCGTCGGCGGTGGTGACGGCCAGGAATGCCATCGCCAGCGTCGCCAGGGTGGTCCAGCGGTGCCAGGAACACCAGCGTCGCACTTGGTGTTCGTCCAGCCCCGCTTGGCCTTTCGCTGTTTGGGAGGACTCCTCGATCTTCCAGCGTTGACCGGCGACGCTGACCAGCGTCCCCAGTGGTACCGGCCGCGCCGGCGCGCCGGCCCCGGGGCCAGTGGCTCACCCAGTCGTGGCAGTCCGTTCGGCCCTAGTCGCCTGGCATTACGACCATTCGCCCAGGATCTTGTCCGCGGCCGAGTATTGACATGGCCACGGCGTCCAGCGCCAGCCGCCCTCCGGTGCCTCGCTGGCGGCAACACTGCGAGCGTGGGCCGGAGCGTGCGATGACCGGAGCGATTGCGACGGGTTCGTCCTCCCGCCCCGGTCGATGTCAGGGGCGCCCGCGGGAGGGGTCACCCTTGGTCATCTTCGGCGTTGGTGATCAGGGCAGAGGGGCCGGCAGGGAGGCCGAGGGCGACGTCGTCGGGTCGGCGTCCGGCCAGCGCCCAGTCGAGCGCGACCCGGACCCGGCGTTTGCCGGTGGGCAGTCCGTAGAGGTGGTAGCCGCGGGTGACCAGTTTCGCCGCCCGACCCCGCAGGTGCACCCCCAGCGGGGTGGCCGCCGCGTCGGGTCCGCCGAGGTCGACGACCAGGCCGAGGTCGTGGT
>JALYVF010000222.1 GCA_030853385.1 Actinomycetota bacterium
CGCAGTGACCGCTGCAGGTTGACGCCTGTCACCGGGATCGCGACGAAGCGACCGTCGCGCAGCTCGCCGGCAACGACCAGCTCACTGAGGACGGCCGGGTAGTCGCCGGAGCTCACCAACACCTTGACGGCGGCGTTCGAGTTGAGCTCGATACCTGGTGGCGCCATTGGTCTACCGAGGGCGTGACGCAACGTCTCCCTAGTCCCCGAGCCCGCTTCTCTGGTTGCCAGCGGCAGTGCGGCGAGATCGGCAACGGACAACGGCCGGCGCCGCCTGGCCACCGGGTGATGGCGGGAGGCAACCAGCAGCAGCCGGTCGGTCGCCACCGTGCGGCGGCCGAGATCGCTGGGGACAGAAGGTGTTTCGACGAAGCCGAGGTCGACGTCTCTCGACCGGACGGCCGCTATTACCTCCGTTGAGTTCGCGACCCTGAGCCGCACGGGTGGCCGATGCCCGCCGGCCCGGAACTCACCCAGCCAGCCGGGAACCAGATACTCGGCGATGGTCTGGCTGGCGGCTAGATTGAGCTGGGCGCCGGCGTCCGCGGCCAGTGCACCGGCTCCGGTCTGCAGCAGGTCCACCGCGTCGATGACGGTGCGGCACCAATCGGTGACGAGCTGTCCGTGGGCGGTGAGGGTGGCGCCGCGGGTGCGCCGATCGAGCAACTCCAGCTGTAGCTGACGCTCCAACACCTGGATCCGCTTGCTGGCCGACGGTTGGCTGATCTGCTGCGCACGGGCCGCCGCCGAAATACTGCCGAGGTCGGCGATCTGCGTCAGCATCCGTAGGGCAGCCAGGTCGAGACCTGGAACGTGGGTCGTCGGCATTTGATCTCCACTGATCGGTGTGGGCGGCCAGCCGACCCACCCGGACCAGTATGGCGATAGTCTACGGCTATGGCCATATAACGGGACTGGTGCTACCGGACAGGCATCGGTGCGGCAATACTGGACACTATGTCCGCCACGTCGTCCACAGCCCGCTCGGCGATCGTCGGTCGTCGAGCGATCGAGCTGCTGCCTGGCCTGCTGCTTGCTGTCGCTATCGCGGTAGTGGCCACCGTCATCGGGAGCTTCGTGCCGATCATCGGCGGCCCGGTATCCGGCATCGTGATCGGCGTTGTCGTCGCGGCGGTGTTGAAACCGTCCGAGCGATTCCGTCCAGGTATCAAGGTGGCCGGCAAGTTCATCCTGCAGGTCTCTGTGGTGGTGCTCGGCGCCCAGCTGTCACTCAGCCAGGTGCTGAAGGTCGGCGTCGACTCACTGCCGGTGATGATAGGCACGCTCGTGGTCTGTCTCACGGCCGCGTATTTCGTGGGCCGCTGGCTCGGCATCGTTGGCGACATCCGCACCCTGATCGGCGTCGGCACCGGGATCTGTGGTGCGTCAGCGATCGCCGCCGTCACCCCGGTGATCGGCGCCGTCAGCGTCGACGTCGCCTACGCCGTGTCGACCATCTTTCTGTTCAATGTCGCTGCGGTGCTGACCTTTCCGCTGTTGGGACACCTGCTCGGGCTGAGCCAGCATGCCTTCGGTCTGTTCGCCGGTACTGCCATCAACGACACCTCGTCGGTGGTGGCGGCAGCGACCACCTACGGGTCGGGCGCCGCGAACTACGCCGTCGTCGTCAAGCTCACCAGGACGCTGTTGATCATCCCGATCTGCTTCGGGCTGGCCGCGCTGGCCGACCGCAAGGCCACCAAGGCCACCGGGGTCACCAAGGCGGCCGGTACCGACAGCACCGATCAGACCGCCTCGCCGGCCCCGACCCCGGTACCGAGCTCACCGCGGAAGCGCCCGAAGATCCATCGGCTGGTGCCGTGGTTCCTGATCGGATTCCTGCTGGTGGCGGCGGCCAACAGCGTGGGATTGATCCCTGATAGCAGCCATCACGCGTTGAACCAGCTGTCGGTCTTCCTGATCACCGTCGCGTTGTCGGCCATCGGCCTGAGCACCGACCTGGGCGGATTCCGGCGCACCGGACCGCGGCCGCTGATCCTCGGCGCGATCCTGTGGGTGGTGGTGTCCGCGACCAGCCTGCTGTTGCAGCTGGCCACCGGTTCGCTCTAGCCCGGCCGCCGTCAGCCGCGGTGCAGCAGCAGGATCGCGTCGGCGAAGTCTTCTGGAACCTCTTGCGGCACATTGTGTCCGGCCTCGACCTGTTGATAGTCGACGAGGTTGGTGAAGTGCTGGTGGTGGGTTCCCACCGAACTCGGTTGCGAGATGGTGTCGTTGAGCGGATCGAGCACTACCGTCGGAACACCAATCGTCGGCTGTGCAACGATCCGCTCCTCGGTGCCCTGATAGGCCGGGTCGCCGTCGACTAGACCGTAGCGATGACGATAGGAATGCACCACCACATCGACGAAGTCCGGGTTGTCGAAAGATGGTGCGGTGGCAGCGAAATCGTCGTCGGTGAACGGCCAGGTCGGCGACCACTGGCGCCAGATCAGCCGCGCGTACTCGGCGCGGTTCGCGGCCAGCCCGGCTCGGCCCCGTTCGCCGTGCAGGTAGTACTGATACCACAGTCGGCTCTCCTGCTCGGGAGCTGCCGGCCGGCCCGATGCCGCGATGTCCTGCACGTTGTAGCCGGACACGGTGACCAGCCCGGACACCCTGTCCGGCCACAGTGCCGCCACCAGACAGGCTGCCCTGCCGCCCCAGTCGTAGCCGGCAACGATGGGCTGCCGCAGTGTCAGCGCATCGATCAACTCCAGCAGGTCGTGGGCCAGGGCTGCCTGTTGGCCGGATCGCGGCGTCGATTCGTCGACGAACCGGGTGGGGCCGTAGCCGCGCAGGTGGGGGACTACGACGTCGGCTCCGGCGTCGACCAGCGGGCCGACCACCTCGTCGTAGCAGCGGACGTCATACGGGAAGCCATGCGACAACACCACCGGCCACCCCGCCGGGTCGCCGTGACGTTCGAAAGCCACCTCCAGGACGCCGGCGCGCACTACCTGAGGTTCGGTCATACCGACCAGACTTCCACCTCTGCGGCGAATGCGGGCGGCCCCCGTGAGTCGGGGCCCGGCCGCCGGACAGCGACTACTGGCCATCGGTTGATGTTTCCCCGGGGATGCAGCACGGCGCTTGGCACCGGGTCTGGTGCCGGGACTGCCGGTCCGTGGCTGGCGCGGCAGGCGATAGCGGTGAAGCATGGTGACGATGATCCGAATAGTGCGGGTATACGACGAACCGCAACCCGGTGACGGCGCCAGGGTGCTGGTGGATCGACTGTGGCCACGCGGGTTGGCCAAGGATGCGGCGCGCATCGACCTGTGGTGCAAGGACGTGGCGCCGTTCACCGAGTTACGCCGGTGGTACGGCCACCAGCCGGAACGATTCGCCGACTTCACGCAGCGCTACCGCGCCGAGCTCGACGACCCGGCGGATCGCGCGGCGGCGGACGAGCTGCGGGAACTGGCGGCACGCGGCACCCTCACCCTGTTGACCGCTACCAAGGATCTTGACCTCAGCCACACCGTGGTACTGGCGCCGATCATCGAGCAAGCTGCCGACTGATGGTGGCTGACCTATAACGTGGGCGACACCATCTGTGAGACCTTCGAGAAGCCGGCAATGACAGCAACCGCCAGAAAGGACACATGATGACTGCTGAACCTGGTTGCGTCGTCGTCGGAGCAGGGCTCGCGGCGGCGAACGTGGTGGAAACGTTGCGGGACAAGGGGTACGACCGGTCCATTACCCTGATCGGCGACGAGCACGATCGCCCGTACGAGCGGCCACCGCTGTCCAAGGACTATCTGCAGGGCAATGCCGCGATCAACGATGCTTACGTGCACGACGAGGGTTGGTTCGCCGACAACAACATCGACACCAGGTTCGGTGAGACGGTGACCGCCATCGACCCGAAGGCTCACGCCGTGACGCTGGCCTCCGGCGGCACGCTCGACTATCGCGAGTTGGTGATCGCCACCGGATCCAGCGCCCGCACCCTGGACATCCCAGGGGTGGAGCTGTCCGGTGTGCACACGCTGCGCCGGATCGGCGACAGCACCGCACTGCGGGCCGCCTTCACCGCCGGCCGGCGGGTGGTGGTGATCGGTGCCGGCTGGATCGGCCTCGAGGTGGCGGCCGCTGCGCAGAAAGCAGGCTGTCAAGTCACCGTGCTGGAGTACGCCGCCAAGCCGCTCGGCGCCGTCCTGGGTGACGAATTGGCCGACCATTTCGCCGACCTGCACCGTTCCAACGGCGTCGACCTCCGCACCGGAGTGTCGGTGTCTGCAATCGTCGGATCGGGCGGCGCGGTGACCGGCGTGCGGGCCGGCGACGAGCTGCTCGACGCGGATGTGGTGGTGGTGGGTGTCGGGGCGAAGCCGAACGTCGAGCTGGCGGTCGCGGCCGGCCTGGACACCGGTGGCGCCAACGGCAATGGCATCGAGGTCGACGAACAGATGCGCACCAGCGACCCGGCCATCTACGCGGTGGGTGATGTCGCCAATGCGTTGAACAGCACTCTGGGCCGCCGGTTGCGGGTGGAGCACTGGGACAACGCCATCCGGCAGGGCAAGCTGGGCGCCGGATCGATCCTCGGTTCCGGGGAGAGATACGACTGGCAGCCGTACTTCTTCACCGACCAGTTCGACCTCGGCATGGAGTACGTCGGGCAGGCCAGCGCGACCGACGACGTGGTGATCCGTGGCGACAAGTCGTCGGGTGAGTTCATCGCCTTCTGGCTCTCCGACGGCCGGGTGAGCGCTGCCATGAACGTCAACATCTGGGACGTCAACGACGAGCTGCGGGCGTTGGTCGGCCGGGAGATCGCGCCGGATCGATTGGCCGACAACGACATCGAGTTGGCCGACCTCTGAGTGACGTCGCGCCTGGTCCTCACTGCTGGAGCGTCCCAGCGCCTCGATGATTGTTGACGACGTGTCAATAGCGCCTGCATGCTGTGCCGAGCGGCCACGAAGGGAACCGATGAGTGTCGAAGCCAGCTACCAGCAGATCACTTACGCAGTCGAGCAACAGATCGCCACCATCACCCTGAATCGACCGGATGCGCGCAACGGCTACACGTTGCTGATGGCCGATGAACTGGGCGCGGCGCTGCGCGCTGCCAACGCCGACGACGACGTGCGGGTCGTCGTACTCACCGGGGCCGGCCAGGACTTCACCGTTGGCGCCGACCTGGCGGGTGGCACCCTCGCCGTCACCGAGCCCGATGCCGACCAGGGATCGTGGGTGGAACCGGCCAGCAGAGCCACCCGGCCGTTGTACGACATGGAAAAGCCCGTCATCGTCGCGATCCGCGGCGCCGCGGTCGGTGTCGGGTCGACCATGATCCTGGCTGCCGACTTCCGGATCGCTGCCAGCGACAGCCGATTCGGGTTCGTCTTCTCCCGTCGCGGGATCTACCCGGAGGGCGGCTCGACCTGGTTCCTGCCGCGGCTGGTCGGCATGGGAAGGGCGATGGACTGGATGATCAGCGGCCGGTTGATCCCTGCCGACGAGGCGCTGGCCGCCGGCCTGGTGACGGCCGTCTACGAACCGGACGAGGTGCTGCCGCAGGCCTATGCGCTGGCCGCCGAGCTGATCGAGAAGGCGGCGCCGGTGTCAATGGCGGTGATCCGCAAGGCGCTCTACCGGATGAGCGTCCTCGATTCGCCGGAGGCCGCGTTCGTCCTCGACTCGCAGCTGATCGCCAGCTGCGGCGACAGCGCGGACGCGGCGGAGGGCGTCAGCTCTTTCCTGCAGCACCGGCCGCCGAAGTTCACCGGGCAGGTCAGCAAGAACCAGCCGACATTCCTGCCGTGGCGCAACAACAACGGCGCGCTGGGACGCGGGCCGTCGTGACCGGCACGATGACCCGATCAGGCGGTGTCCACCACCGAACTGGCCGAGCTGGCCGGCGTCACCAGGGGAGTGGTGCACCATTATTTCGGCACCAAGCGAGGGCTGTACCTCGAGGTGGTTCGTCGCATGGTGTTGCTGCGGCTGCTGATGATCTCCTCGCTCGTCACCATCGTGCGGGAGGTACTTCCGGTGATGCCGACCGCCGCAGCCGACAGTCCTGATCGCTCGCCAGCTGCCGCACACCAGCGGTAACTGTTTGCCACGCACCACGTTTTCGACGAAGGGACACCGGTGAGCGCACCGAGTTCAGAGGCATTCATCTACGACGCTATCCGCACGCCGCGCGGGCGCGGCAAGAAGGGTTCGCTGCACGGCACCAAACCGGTGTCGCTGCTGGTCGGGCTGATCGACGAGCTGCGCAAACGAAATCCCGGCCTTGCGGTCGACCTGATCGACGATCTGGTCGTCGGTGTCGTCTCGCCCGTCGGCGACCAGGGCGCGGTGATCGCCAGGACGGCCGCGCTGGCCGCCGGCCTGCCGGACACCGTCGGTGGCGTGCAGGTGAACAGGTTCTGCGCCTCCGGGCTGGAGGCGGTGAACACCGCGGCGCAAAAGGTGCGCTCCGGTTGGGATCAGCTGGTGATTGCCGGCGGTGTCGAGTCGATGTCCCGAGTGCCGATCGGCTCGGACGGCGGCGCCTGGGCGATGGACCCGGCTACCAACTACGACACCTATTTCGTGCCGCAGGGCATCGGGGCCGACCTGATCGCCACCATCGAAGGTTTCGACCGGACCGACGTCGACACCTTCGCAGTCCGTTCGCAGCAGCGAGCGGCAGCCGCCTGGCAGGCCGGCCACTTCAAGAACTCGGTGATCCCGGTGGTCGATCAGAACGGCCTGCTGGTACTGGACCACGACGAGTACATGCGGCCCGAGTCGACGGTGGAATCCCTTGGCGCGCTGAAACCTTCGTTCGCGACGATGGGTGAGATGGGCGGCTTCGACGCGGTCGCGTTGCAGAAATATCACGCCGTGGAGCGCATCAACCATATCCACACGGCCGGCAACTCATCCGGCATCGTCGACGGCGCCGCGCTGGTGCTGGTCGGCTCCGAAAAGGTCGGCACCGACATGGGTCTCACCCCGCGGGCCAGGGTGGTCGCCACCGCCACCAGCGGTGCCGATGCCACCATCATGCTCACCGGGCCGACACCGGCTACCAAGAAACTACTGGCCACCGCGGGACTCTCGGTCGACGATATCGACCTGTTCGAGCTGAACGAGGCGTTCGCCTCCGTTGTCCTCAAGTACCAGAAGGACCTGCGGATCCCGGACGAGAAGCTCAACGTCAACGGCGGCGCCATCGCGATGGGGCACCCGCTCGGCGCCACCGGCGCGATGATCCTGGGCACCATGGTCGACGAGCTCGAGCGCCGCCAGCTACGCAGGGCCGTCGTCACGCTGTGCATCGGCGGCGGCATGGGGCTGGCCACCCTCATCGAACGCCTCTGACCAGCCCCCACTCCGCAGAATTCAGACAGGGCAAGGACTCTCCACACATGACAGACATGATTCGCTGGGAGCAGGACACCGACGGCATCGTCGTGCTCACCCTGGACGATCCGTCGCAATCGGTGAACACGATGAACGCCGACTACGTCTCGTCGATGCGCGCCACCGTCGACCGGCTGGTGGCCGAGCTGGACAGCGTCACCGGGGTCGTCATCACCTCAGCGAAGAAGACCTTCTTCGCCGGCGGCGACCTGCACGACCTGCTGGCGGCGACGCCGGAACAGGCACCGCTGACGTTCGACCTGGGGATGGAGATCAAGGCCCAGTTCCGGACGTTGGAAACACTGGGGGTACCGGTGGTCGCGGCGCTCAACGGGGCAGCCATGGGCGGTGGCCTGGAAATTGCATTGGCCTGTCACCAGCGGATTGCCGCCGACGTCAAGGGCGCTCAGCTCGGGCTGCCGGAGGTCACCCTCGGATTGCTGCCGGGCGGCGGCGGGATCGTCCGCACGGTGCGACTGCTCGGCATCGCGGACGCACTAATGAAGGTCCTGTTGCAAGGCCAGCGCTACTCCCCACAGCAGGCACTCGATGTTGGTTTGATCCACCAGGTGGTCGGCAGCCTCGACGAGCTGCTGCCGGCCGCAAAGGCGTGGATCGCCGCCAACCCCGGTGCCGTGCAACCCTGGGACGTCAAGGGGTACAAGATCCCCGGCGGCACGCCGTCGTCCCCGGCATTCGCGGCCAACCTCCCGGCCTTTCCTGCCAACCTGCGAAAGCAGTTGAAGGGTGCCAACTATCCGGCACCACGGGCCATCATGGCGGCCGCCGTCGAGGGTGCCCAGGTGGACATTGACACTGCCTTCGTGATCGAGGCCAGGTACATGACGGAGCTGGTCACCGGTCAGGTGGCCAAGAACATGATCAAGGCGTTCTTCTTCGACCTGCAACACATCAACACCGGTGGCAGCAGACCGCCAGGATTCGAGAAGTTCACCGCGCGGAAGGTCGGGGTGCTCGGCGCCGGGATGATGGGTGCCGGTATTGCCTACGTGTGTGCCCGCGGCGGCATGCAGGTGGTACTCAAAGACGTGTCCATCGAGGCGGCCGAACGCGGAAAAGCCTACTCGGCAAACCTTTTCGACAAGGCCGTCGGTGGTGGCAAGTCCACCAAGGAGCTGGCTACTGCGGTGCTCGCGAAGATCAAGCCCACTGCCGACATCGCCGATCTTGCCGGCTGCGATCTGGTGATCGAGGCGGTCTTCGAGAGCGTCGAGCTCAAGCACTCGGTGTTCCAGGAGATTCAGGGGGTGGTCGACCACGAAGCGGTGCTCGGGTCGAACACCTCGTCGCTACCCATCACCGGGCTGGCGGACGGGGTGCAGCAGCCGGAGAACTTCATCGGACTGCACTTCTTCTCGCCGGTCGACAAGATGCCGCTGGTGGAGATCATCGCCGGCGACAAGACCAGCGACGCGACCTTGGCCAAGGCCTTCGATATCGCCGTCCAGATTCACAAGACACCGATTGTCGTCAACGACAGCCGCGGTTTCTTCACCAGCAGAGTGATCGGTACATTCCTCAACGAAGCCATCGCGATGGTGGGCGAGGGCGTACACCCCGCGTCGGTGGAACAGGCTGGGCTGCAGGCCGGCTATCCTGCTGCGCCGCTTCAACTCTCCGATGAGTTGAACCTGACTTTGATGAGCAAGATCCGACAGGAGAGCAGAGCTGCTGCGGGTTCGGAGTATGTCGCGCATCCCGCCGATGCCGTTGTCGATCGAATGATCACCGAGTTCGATCGCACCGGTCGGTTGGGCGGCGCTGGCTTCTA
>JALYVF010000236.1 GCA_030853385.1 Actinomycetota bacterium
GGTCGATGCCGATGGCCGGCCGCAGCGCTAACCTGCCCGAGTGAGCACCCCGACCGTTGAACGCCACCGAGACTTCGAGCGATTCCTGACCTTCATCGACGCCATCGTGGCGATCGCCATCACCTTGCTGGTACTGCCGCTGGTCGACCTGGCGACCAATTTCGGCGGGTCAGTGACGAAACTGATCGCCGATCACAATGCTGAACTGTGGTCGTTCCTGTTGAGCTTCGTGGTGATCGCCCGGCTCTGGTTCGTCCAACACCGGGTGCTGGTGGTAGTGGCTCTGGCGCTGTCGCTGGCGGTGCCCGCCACCAGCTACTTCCCGCTGTTGCTGCTGGTGTCGGACGACCCGCTGCGCCGGCTGTATCGACGGCTGCGACACCTGCTGGCGGCTAGCGGCCCGTCACGCGTTGAGTGCGTCCGCCGTTGCCGCGTCGGCCGGGTAGAACGCCTCCAGCACCAACTCCGAGACGGTGACGTCGGCTGCGGTCTCCACCGCGGCCGCAATGGAGAAGAACGACAATTCGAGATGCCCGGCCCGCAGTCGGAGCGGCAGCACCGCGTCGCTCGGCTCGGCAGTTCCGCCGTCGTCCCCCGGGTAGCTGCGGAGCTCATCGAGCAACGCCGTCAGCTTGCCGTCGCCGGTCCGCTCGGTCCGCCTGCTCAGCTGACCCAGCAGATGGGCGCGCCATTGCCCGAGGTTGACGATTCTGGGTGCCAGCCCTTCCGGATGCAGGCTCAGCCGCAGCACGTTGACCGGCGGCCGCATCAATTCTGCTGACACACCGACCATCAACTGCCGCATCGCAGCGTTGCTGTCCAGCAGCTCCCACCAGCGGTTCATGATCAGCGCCGGGTTCCGGCCGTGGGCGCTCAGTATCGATTTCAAACCCCTGTATACGACGCCCAATTCTGGGGCGTCGAGCGAGTGCTCAGGATACTGGGGAGCAAAGCCGCCGGCCAGCAGCAGCTCGTTGCGTTCCCGCAACGGAACCTCCAGCTGCTCGCTGAGTCGGACGATCATCTCCGGCGTCGGCTGCGATCGGCCCGTCTCGACGAAACTCAGGTGCCTGCTTGAGATCTCGGCCTGCAGCGACAGCTCCAGCTGGCTGAGTCGACGCCGCTCCCGCCATTCCCGTAGCAGCAGTCCGACGGGCCGGCGGGCGGTGCCGACAGTCATCGGGTTGAGCGTGGCATCGAGAACCGTTGTGCTGGCAGTGGATCGTGCGGCATGACACAGACAGTAGCGGCGCGGCGGCAGCGCAGCCATTACCTGTCAGGTCATCGGATAGTGACCTCACAGGTAATCGACGGGGTGCAGCGCGGGCGGCAGCATCGGTGTGGTCAACCACCGATCGACCCAAGGAGCTCGCCATGACCGACATCCGCACCCGTTACCTCAGTTGCTGGAACGAGACCGATCCCGTTGCGCGGCAACGCCTGCTGTCGCAGGGCTGGACCGAGAGTGCCGGCTACACCGATCCGCTGGTCGAGGCGAACGGCCTGCAACAGATCGATGCCACCATCGCCGCCGTCCAGGCCCAGTTCCCAAGCTTTGCCTTCAGCCCGGTCGGCGACATCGACGCCCACCACCAACTGGCCCGCTTCAGTTGGGGCCTTGGGCCAGCCGACGCGGAGCCGGTGATCGTCGGCTCCGACGTCGTCGTCACCGACACCGACGGGCGCATCGCCACCGTGCTCGGGTTCCTCGACAAAGTCCCCAGCTGACCGTCCCACTGAAACATCGGAGATACCCATGCAGACAATAGAAACGACACCGCCGGTCCCGGTACAGACCGCGGCGGTGGGGTGGTGGCCACTGGTGTTGGTGCTGGCCGGCACCTTCGTTACCTTTCTGGACTTCTTCATCGTCAACGTGGCGCTGCCGTCCATCGACGCCGAGCTGGGCGCCGGTCCTTCGGCGCTGTCGCTGGTGGTCGCTGGCTACGGCCTGACGTTCGCGGCCGGCATGATCACCGGCGGCCGACTCGGGGACCTTTTCGGGCGTCGGCGAATGTTCGCCATCGGCCTGGCACTGTTCGCGCTGACCTCGGCAGCCTGCGGATTCGCGCCGACCATCGGCGTGCTGGTAACGGCCAGATTCCTCCAGGGCGCTGCCGGTGCGCTGCTCACCCCGCAGGTGTTGGCGATCATCGGCACCGTCTATAGCGGCGCCCGACGCGGCAGGGCATTCGCCGCCTACGGCTTCGCAATGGGCATCGCCGGGGTACTGGGCCAGCTCCTCGGTGGCGCCCTGATCAGCGCGGATCTGGCCGGCCTGGGTTGGCGCATCATCTTCCTGATCAACCTGCCGATCGGTCTGCTGGCGTTGCCGCGACTGGTGAGAGTGATTCCGGACCTTCGGGCCGAGCGGACCGGGTTGGACGGAGTCGGCACCGTGCTGGTGACACTTGCGGCGCTGGCTCTGGTGCTGCCGCTGGTCGAGGGCAGGGAGCATGGCTGGCCGGTGTGGTGCTGGGCGTTGCTGGCCATCGCTCCGGTGCTCGGCATGCTCTTCGTCGGCCAACAGCGTCGACGTGGTGCCGCCGGCCAGGCGCCACTGGTCGACCTCGCCCTTTTCCGACAGCGCCGCTTCACTGTCGGACTGCTGATGGCGGTCACCTTCTGCTCGGTGCCGCCTTCGCTGTTCTTCGTGCTGGCGCTGTTTCTGCAGCAGGGCCGCGGGTTCCATCCGTTGTTCGCCGGCACTCTGTTCGTGACGGTCGGTGTCGGCTACTTCGCTGCCACCATGGTCGCGCTGCCGATCGGCCAACGGATCGGCGCCCAGGTACTGGCACTCGGCGCGCTGATGGTGGCGGCGGGTTGTGCGCTGCTGGCGGCTTCGGTATCGGCACCATCGAGCCTGGCGTTGCTACCAGGCCTGGCAGTGGCCGGAATCGGTATCGGCCTGGTGCTAGTTCCGCTGGCGGCCACGGTGCTCGATGGGCTCGATCCACGGCACGCCGGCGCGGCCTCCGGGGTGCTGTCGATGGCTCAGCAGGTCGGCGGAGCTGTCGGGGTGGCGATCACCGGGCTGGTGTTCTTCGGCCGGCCCAGCATCGCCGCCGGGTTCACCGCGAGCATGTGGTTGATCGTCGGGTTGACGGTGATCGCGGCCCTGCTGGTGCAGCTACTCGGCCGAGTGAGGGCCGAGGCAGGGGAGGCAGCGCCGGCGACCGCTGCCGGCTGATCGGCACCATGCTGATCGGCGCCATGCGGCGCAGCGGACGGACCACCGAAGCGGTGTGGCTGCTGGTACCGATGGGACTCAAGCGACTAGCGTGATCGGTATGGCCGGCAAGCCCAGCACGTCCGCGCGCCCACGCTCCGGCGCTACCAGTACCCGCACGCGCTCCGGCGGCACCAATGGCTCCGAGGGAGCGGCGCCACGATCGCGGCAGAATTCGACACGATCGACGCCGCGGAAGTCGACTAGCAGCAGCGGCCGGGCATCAGCGCGCGATACTGCCACCAAGGCGATCCGCCCTTCGGCGGCGCGTCGGACAGGGTCAGGGTTCGGTAGAAGCATGAGCGCCATCGGGAGAGGCATCGCCTCGGTCTGGCGGCTGATCGCCCGCGGGCTCGGCGGCCTGGTGCGGGCGCTCGGACGCGGCGCCGGCGCCCCCCGCAAGATGGACGCCGCACATCACCGCGACGGCGTCGCCCTCGGCCTGATCGCGCTCGCGCTGATCTGCGCCATCGGCAGCTGGTTCCACGCAGCCGGGCCGGTGGGTTCGTTGGTGGACGACATCGCCAGGGTGTGGATCGGCGCGATCGCCGTGGTGCTGCCGATACTGCTGCTGATTCCGGCGATCGTGCTGATGCGTTCGGACGATAGGGAACGTCGCACCACTCCACGGATCGTCGGATCGGTGGCGTTGACGCTCGGCGTCACCGGCATGTTCGACGTGGTGCACGAAAGCAACCTCGGCGGCAGCGCAGATTCGGTGGCGGCCCGCAAGAGCGCCGGCGGCACTCTCGGCTGGTTGCTGGGACACCCGCTGAGCATCGGCATTCATGCGGTGCCGGCGATTCTGGTGCTGGCCCTGTTCTGCGTCTACGGGTTGTTGCTGCTCACCGGCATCCCGCTGGTGCAACTGCCCGGCCGAATCCGCTCGTGGTTCGGGGCCGGTGGGCCGTCGGAGGCTGCGGCCGACGGCGACCAGCTGGACCATGAGGCGTACCTGGCCGGCGGAACCGTGCAATTGGATTCGGACACCGACCTAACGTCGAGCAGGCTGCGACGGCCGTCCAGGCGTCGGGTGGCCGCCGACAGCTCCACCGACACCGCTGAGCCCTCGGCCCTCGACGACCAGCCGACACTGGACGAACAACCCACCGAGGTACTGCCGCGCCGGCGGTGGCGGGCGCCGGCGGCGGAACCGAACGCCGGAGAGCTGGCGGACAGCACCGCCCCGACCGAGCCGGTCCGGCGCCGAGTCGACAAACCAGCGGTTCCGGATACCGCGCAGCCACCGGTCAACCAGCCCACCCAGCTCACCCTCGACCGGGCGGTCGACGGCACCTATCAGCTGCCATCGGCCACCTTCCTCAAGCTCGGCGCGCCGCCGAAGCAGCGGTCGTCGGTCAACGACGAGATGATCGAGCGCATCGACACCGTGCTCGAGCAGTTCAACGTCGATGCTGCTGTTACCGGGTTCAAGCGCGGGCCGACCGTCACCCGCTACGAGGTGGAACTCGGACCAGGCGTCAAGGTCGAGAAGATCACCGCCCTCACCAGGAACATCGCCTATGCCGTGGCCACCGACAATGTGCGGTTGCTGGCCCCGATTCCCGGGAAGTCTGCGGTCGGTATCGAGGTACCGAACACGGACCGGGAAATGGTGCGGCTCGGCGACGTGCTGGCCGCACCGGATGCCCGGAAGGACCAGCACCCGCTGGTGATCGGCCTCGGCAAGGACGTCGAGGGCGGTTTTGTCACGGCGAACCTGGCCAAGACCCCACATCTGCTGGTGGCCGGCGCCACCGGATCCGGCAAGTCCATCTTCGTCAACTCGATGCTGGTGTCGCTGCTGCAGCGGGCAACGCCGGCCGAGGTGCGGATGGTGCTGATCGACCCGAAAATGGTCGAACTCACGCCGTACGAAGGCATTCCGCATCTGCTGACCCCGATCATCACGCAGCCGAAGAAGGCCGCCGCGGCGCTGGCCTGGCTGGTGGAGGAGATGGAGAAGCGATACACCGACATGCTGGCGCACGGCGTCCGGCACATCGACGACTTCAACAAGAAAGTGCGTTCCGGCGCCATCACTGCGCCGCCCGGATCCGAGCGGGTCTATCAGCCCTATCCGTACATCCTCGGCATCATCGACGAGCTGGCCGATCTGATGATGACGGCCCCGCGCGAGGTGGAAGACTCGATCGTCAGGATCACCCAGAAGGCAAGGGCGGCCGGCATTCACCTGGTGCTGGCCACCCAGCGCCCGTCGGTGGACGTGGTGACCGGTCTGATCAAGACGAACGTTCCATCCAGGCTGTCGTTCGCCACCTCGTCCCTCACCGATAGTCGGGTGATCCTGGACCAGCCCGGCGCCGAGAAGCTGATCGGCATGGGCGACGCACTGTACCTGCCGATGGGCACCAGCAAAGCGGTACGCATCCAGGGCGCCTTTGTGTCCGACGAGGAGATTGCCGCGATCGTCGAGTTCACCAAAACTCAGGCGACCCCCGAGTATCGCGAGGAGGTGACGGTCGCCAAGGTCGAGCCGGGCCGGGGAGACGTCGACCCCGACATCGGTGACGACCTCGATCTGCTGATCCTTGCGGTGCAGCAGGTTGTCGAGTCGCAGCTCGGCTCGACCTCCATGCTGCAGCGCAAGCTACGGGTTGGTTTCGCCAAGGCCGGCCGGCTGATGGACCTGATGGAGACCCGCGGAATCGTCGGCCCGTCACAGGGTTCCAAGGCTCGTGACGTGCTGGTGCGGCCGGACGAGCTGGATGACGTGATCGTCTCGCTCACCGGTGCCGGCAACAACGGTGAAGTGCCCGACGAGCTCTGACGAGCTTGGGGCAGCGGAGGTTGGCGCGAGCGCAGCGAGTCCGCACTTCCGTGTTGATCATGGCTCACAGCCCGCGACACGCTGTGCGGGTGTCCGAAATGTCGTGCAGGGAACCATGATCGACGGGAATTCGTCAGGTGGCACCAAGGAATCAATGGGGCGACTCGCATTGTTGCCGAATAACCTACATGACGAATGGCTTAGGTTAATTGGTTAGTGCCTGAACCACACCAATCCCGGCCAGCTGTTCGCTGGACATTGAAGGACAAATGCCAAAGTCCGTAACAGCATAGTCAGTTGTCATGACGAGTGTGATCGCCGATCCGCTTGGGACGACGGTAGATCCCCACGGTCCACGAGCAATCGGAGAGACGAACGTCCCGGTCAACAGGAGCACGATCTGCGGCTTAGTACCGTCCTCGTTTTCTCCCAAGCCCCATCCTATTAGCTTGGCAGCGTCCACGCGGGTGGACTCGGTCCAGTAGATGCCAGTTGGTGCCGGGTCTCCGTGCTCGATGGCTATAGCCATCGCCATCTGCTTGAGTCTTTCCGGATCGACGTTCATAGCACCTCACATTCTTTTGCCACGTACATCATCGAAGCGAACTCTTCGTCACCATCGAATGCATCCTGACCACTCAATCATAGAAGCGTCAAGGGGTTGGCCAGCCGCTGTGGCAGGCGGAAACTGCACAGCTACGCCCTGCGCCGGGCGGCTCAAGGTGGTGATCGGTGAGGGGTGTGCTGTGATTGATCCGTGGGTTGCGCCGCACCCAGAACTGAGCCGACGCAGATGAGTCTGCGAAGTGTCCCTGATGGGCTGTCCGACGGGTCAACCGGCCGTCTTACTCGCTGCGGTGGCATCGGTTCTGTGCTGAGTCTCAACACTTGTCGGCTGGACTACGTTCAAGCGGGTATGAGGCATCGATGACGACCGGGAAAGTGGCTCAGGACTTCGACTCGTATGTCGAGGCGCACGGCCGCAGCCTGGAGCGGTACGCCTACGTGCTCACCGGACAACCGGCGTCGGCCGAGGACCTGGTGCAGACCGCGCTGATGAAGGTATATCGGCGGTGGCGTCGGGTATCCCGGATGGAGTTTCCCGACGCCTACGTCCGACGAACGTTGACCACCACGTTCTTGGATCAGCATCGTCGGCGCAGCAACGCCGAGCAGCCGATCGCGGACGTCCCCGATTCCGCCGGTGAGCCGGATCCGGCGATCGGGGTGGTCGACAGGGATCAGATCACCAGGGCGCTCACCTGCCTGTCGCCGCAGCAGCGTGCGGTGATCGTGCTGCGCCACTACCTGGGCCTGGACGATGCTGACATCGCTGCCGAACTCGGCTGCAGCGCAACAACTGTCCGCTCGCATGCCAGTAGGGCGCTGCACCGGATGCGCCATTACCTGACCGCCGTCGATCTGCAGGAGAGACAGCCATGAACGATCTCGAGAACGCATTGCCCACCACTCTCGTTGAGCTGGGCCAACACGCCCCACACCACGCGGACCTGGCTGGGCAGGTACGACACGGAGTACGCCGGCGCCGGGTCATGACGGTCGGCCCGATTGCCGCGGTGCTGGCAGTGATCGTGGTACTCGGCTCGATCTGGGCCAGCCATCCCGGTAAGGAGCCCAAGGTCGCGACAGCGCCGTCCGCCTGCACCGCGCTACTCACCAGCACGCCGCCGGAGTGGGCACAGGCCGGGTTCAACGGGGGCGGATTTGCACCGTTCACCTACAGCACCAGCGGAAACCTGATCGCGTATGTGTTCGCCCCACCGCTCCTCGCGCCGCCCTCGCCGGACCGCAACAACAAGATCTTGTGGGTAGCCAAGACGGCCCCGCGCGATGCCAGTAGATTCATCATTGTCGGGCATCTGGAGGGATCGGATCGGACGGTGACGGTCGACGTCGGGGCGTCGCCCGGGCCCTCGATCGTCAACATGCCAGCGCCGGGTTGCTGGCACCTGGACCTGAGCTGGGGCGGTTTCAAGGACAGCATCGATCTGCGCTGGTCGGCCGGTTGAGCCGTTTGGCGCCCGGCACTGATTCGTGCACCGACCGGATTCCTTCGGTGGGTTCAGCCGTGTTGACGGGAGTCGACCGATAGGTTCACCGGGCGTTCGGAATCCTGCGGCCCTGCTGGCATCTGCTGTCGGGCGAGCTGCACGCCGACTGGATCGCCCAACTGTGTGGAATGGGTGTGGACGAGTGCCGAAACTCTGCCGACCGAAACATCGGAATGCGGACGTCAGGCGCTGCAACGGTTTACTGCTGCTCGCGCGCCCACGCGACGACGGCCGCTGCATAGCCGGCGGCCACCGAGTCCGGTAGCTCAGCGACCGGCAGCCAGGCCAGTTGACCGTGCTCGTGGGAGAGCCGCAGTGGCCGCCGTGCCGCCAGATGGCAGCCGTAGGCGGCGACCTCGACGGTGGCGCAGACCGACGGAATCGGCACCACGAACCGGCTGACGAGCGGGCCGACCCATATCTGCTGACCGGTCTCCTCTGTCACCTCGCGGGCGACGGCATCCACCTCGGATTCGCCCGGCTTTAGTCGTCCGCCAGGCAGTTCCCACTCGGCGCGATCGTTGCGGCAGAGCAGCACCCGGAAGCCGCCGTCGGAATACCGCCGCAGCACGATCCCCTTGGCGGACAACGGCAATCGCCCGGTCATCGGCGGGTTCGTGCTGATCGAATGGTGATGGCGCGGGTCAGATCAGGCCCAGACCCTTGACAGCGTCCCGCTCCTCGCCGAGTTCGGCGAGCGATGCGTCGATCCGGCCGCGAGAGAACTCATTGATCTCCACGCCCGCGACGATGGTCCAGTTGGTGCCGTCGCTGGTGCACGGGAACGACGAGATCAAACCCTCCGGCACGTTGTAGGAGCCGTCGGACTCCAGCGCCACGCTGGTCCAGTCGCCGTCGGCGGTGCCGTGCACCCAGGTGTTGACGTGGTCAATAGCCGCGCTGGCTGCCGACGCGGCCGACGAGGCACCGCGGGCCTCGATGATGGCAGCGCCGCGCTTGGCGACGGTGGGGATGAAGGTGTTCTCCAACCAGTCCTGGTCGACCTGTTCAGCGATCGACTTGCCGTTCGCCTGCGCGGTATACAGGTCGGGGTACTGGGTCGCCGAGTGGTTGCCCCAGATGGTCATCTTGCTGATGTCGGTCACCGAAATTCCGAGCTTCGCCGAGGCCTGGGCCAGCGCCCTGTTGTGGTCCAGCCTGGTCATCGCGGTGAACCGGCCGGTCGGAATATCGGGGGCGTGCGAGCAAGCGATCAGCGCGTTGGTGTTGGCCGGATTACCGACCACCAGGACCTTGATGTCGTCGGCGGCGCCGGCATTCAGCGCCTCACCTTGCGGTTTGAAGATGCCGCCGTTGGCTTCCAGCAGATCACCGCGCTCCATCCCGGCGGCCCGCGGCCGGGCGCCGACCAGCAGCGCGACGTTGGTGCCGTCGAACGCGGTGGTGGCGTTGTCGGTGATGTTGATGCTGGTCAGCAGCGGGAACGCGCAGTCGTTGAGCTCCATCGCGGTGCCTTCGGCGGCCTTCAGCGCCGGGGTCACTTCCAGCAGGTTCAGCTCGATCGGGGTGTCCTTGCCCAGCATCGCGCCGGACGCAATCCGGAACAACAGCGCGTAGCCGATCTGGCCAGCAGCGCCGGTCACGGTCACCTTCACCGGGGCATTCGACATGAAAGCCACCCTCCTCGTCACGCCGCGCGGGCCAGTCCCGCCGGCCGGACGCAGACGGTGGTGCCGTCCGCGCCGCAGAGTTCCAGCATGTCAGGTCCGCTCCGGTGCAGGGGAACCCGACTGCGGTGTGAATGATCTCAGCCGGCGGGAGCGGAGCCCGCGCCGCCACGACCGGGGAGCTTGGACGCCGACCCCGGATCCAGCAGCCACCTGGTGACGGAGCGTCCGGTGGCGCCGGCCACCGGTACGTCTTCCTCGGCGGCCCCGGCGAGCGCGCTGGCGACGGCTTCCGATTTTTCAGCTCCGCCGACCAACATCCATACCTCGTCCGCGGTGCGGATGGTCGGCAACGTCAGCGAGATCCGGGTGGGCGGCGGCTTCGGACAGTCGCGGACCGCCACCACCGGCCGGTTGTCGGTGAGCGCGGGGGAGTGCGGGAACACCGACGCCGCATGGCCTTCCGGACCCATGCCCAGCAGCACCAGATCCAATGCCGCGGGCAGGGTGGCGACATAGGCAGCGGCAGCCGCGTCGACATCGTCGCCGAACTCGCCGTCGGACGCAGCCATCTCGTGCACCCTGGCCGGGTCGAGCGGAACATGGTCGAGCAGCGCTGTTCGTGCCTGCCCAGCATTGCGATCGGGATCGGCCGCGGGGACGAAACGCTCGTCACCCCAATAGATCTCGACCCGTGACCAGTCCACCGCGTCGCGGGCAGCGGAGACGTTCAGCTGGGCGAGGGTGGCGATCCCGGCGCCGCCGCCGGTCAAGGCGACGGCCGGGATGCGTCCGACTGCTTGCACGTCGACCAGCTTGCCGATCAGCCTGGCCGCCGCCGCCGCCGCCAGCAGGTCGGCGTTCGGGTGGACGACGATTTCGGTGCTGCCGGTCATTTCTTCTTCGCCTTCCCGCGCCCACGCCCAGCACGCGCGCGGGTAGCAGCGGTCGTCTGTGCCGCCGGTGTGCGAGTGGCAGCGGGTTCGCCGGTGGCAGCGGGCTCGCCGGTAGCGGCCTTGTCGGCGGCAGCGGCCTTGCCGGTGGCCGACATCTGTCTTGGCGCTTTCGAGGAGGCCGTCGCCGTGGATCTCTTACCGGACAACAGGTCAAGGCCCCTGGTGAGCACCTCTGCATACACCTCATCGTCATCGAGCCGGCGCAGTTCCTCGGACAGGCAGTCTCGCAGCGAGCGCCGGGGTAGCGCCAGCGAGCGTTCCGGCTGGTATTCCATGGTGAGGGAGGCAGTCTGCCGATCCGGGCGATCCAGCCGGATCGTTCCGGACCTACGTTCCAACATCACCGAATGCATGCCGGTGCCCGCCCGCCCCTTCACGACGCGCTGGACGGGGCACTTGAGTTGCCAGGCCAGCCAGCCGGCGAGCAGCTCGGTGGAGGCGGAATCGGGGGCGCCGGCCACCACCGCTGAGCGAACCTTGTCGTGCGGCGGCTGGTCGAGCGCCGCCGCTAAAAGCCCACGCCAGTTGGTGATCCTGGTCCAGGCCAGATCAGTGTCGCCGGAGCGATAGTTGGCGCGGCGGATCCCGAGCGCTGCTAACGGACGATTCGCTGCCGCCGCATCGGTGATCCGGCGCCTGGCCAGCGCACCGATCGGATGCTGGGCGGAGTCGTCCGGGGCCGCACCCGGCCACCAGGCGACCACCGGGGCATCGGCCAGCAGCAGCGGAACCACCACCGATGCACCCTGCTCGGCCATCGGGCCGAACAGCCGCAGCACGATCACCTCACTGGCGCCGGCGTCACCGCCGACCCGGATCTGGGCGTCCATCCTGGCCGCGCCGCGTTTGCTGCCCTGAGCCACCACGATCACCCGGCAGGGGTGCTCGAAGGACGCAGCGTTGGCGGCCGCGATGGGCGCCTCCGACCCGGCTTCTTCGGTGACGATCACCAAGGTCAGCACCCGACCGAGGGCAATGGTGCCACCGCGTTCGCGCAGATCGACAATGGACTTGTTGATGGCCGCCGAGGTGGTGGACGGCAGGTCGATGATCATCTTGGATGGTTCGCTTCCGTGGTCGATCCGGGCCGGTTTGAAGCTCTCCCCCACTCGCTGCGCTCGCGGGAGGTACCCCCAGCGTCGCTTCGTCCCGTTGCTCCCTGCGGTTCAGCGCTGCGCGCTGTCCCGCTGGGGCCGTCCACTCCTCCACGCAGTCCGTCGCACCGCTCCGTCCTGCGCGGGTCCAGTCCGCTCACGGTCGCCGCCAGCTACGTCCGTCGCGGGCCATCATGGCGTCGGCCGAGGCCGGACCCCAAGTACCAGACAGATAGGGATCCGGCTGCGAATTCGTTCTGGCCCAAGCCTTTTCGATTGGGTCGAGGATCTTCCAGGACAGTTCGACTTCCTCATCCTGCGGGAACAACGACGGCTCGCCGAGCAGCACGTCAAGGATCAGCCGCTCGTAGGCCTCCGGCGACGCTTCGGTGAATGCCTGCCCGTAGGAGAAGTCCATGTTCACGTCGCGGACCTCCATCGTCGGACCTGGCACCTTCGATCCGAACCGGATGGTGGTGCCCTCGTCTGGCTGCACCCTGATCACCAGCGCGTTGGAGCCGAGCTCCTCGGTATCGGTATGGGCGAACGGCAGGTGCGGTGCCCGCTTGAATACCACAGCGATCTCGGTGACCCGCTTGCCGAGCCGCTTACCGGTCCGCAAATAGAACGGCACTCCGGCCCACCTGCGGGTATCGATCGTCAGCTTCACTGCTGCGTAGGTCTCGGTGCTGGAAGACGGTGAGATCCCGTCCTCCTGCAGGTATCCGGGCACCTTGACGCCGCCCTGCCAGCCCGCCGCGTACTGTCCGCGGGCGGTGGCGGTCGACAGCTCGCGCGGAATTAGCACGGCCGAGAGCACCTTGGTCTTCTCGGTGCGCAGATCCTTCGGCTCGAACGAGACGGGCTCCTCCATCGCGGTCAGCGCCAACAGCTGCAGCAGATGGTTCTGGATGACGTCGCGGGCGGCACCGATGCCGTCGTAGTAGCCGGCCCGGCCGCCAACGCCGATGTCTTCCGCCTGGGTGATCTGCACATGATCGACGTAGTGCGAATTCCAGATCGGCTCGAACAGCTGGTTGGCGAATCGCAGCGCCAGCAGGTTCTGCACCGTCTCCTTGCCCAGGTAGTGGTCGATCCGGAAGACGCTGGACGGCGGGAATACCTCGCCCACCAGGTGGTTCAGCTGCTTCGCCGACTCCAGGTCGTGCCCGAACGGCTTCTCGATCACCACCCGTCGCCAGGCTTCGCCCTGTGGTTCGCACAGGCCGGAGCGCTGCAGCTGCTGCAATACGCCGGGAAAGGCGCTGGGCGGGATCGACAGGTAGAACGCATGGTTGCCGCCAGTGCCGCGGGATCGGTCAAGTTCGTGCAGGGTGGCCGCCAGGTTGTCGAAGGCATCGTCGTCGCCGAAAGTGCCCTGTACGAAACGGATTCCCTCCGCCAGGTGCCGCCAGACGTCCTCGGAGAACGGCGTGCGGGCGCCCGCTTTCACCGCGTCACGGACCACCGCTCCGAAGTCCCGGTCTTCCCAATCCCGTCGGGCGAACCCGACCAACGAGAAGCCCGGCGGCAACAGCCCGCGGTTGGCCAGATCGTAGATGGCCGGCATCAGCTTCTTGCGGGACAGGTCGCCGGTGACGCCGAAGATCACCACCGAGGATGGGCCGGCGATTCGCGGGAGCCGTTTGTCCCGTGGATCGCGGAGTGGATTCGTGGCCGTCATCTCCTCCGCCGCGATCAGCCGTTGAGGGCAGCGGCCAGCGCGTCCAAGCCGGCCTTGCGGTCGGTCAGGTACAGTCCGAGCACCGGACGACCATGATCGGTGAGCACCGAGCCGTCGCCCCTGGCCTGCGCCAGCTGCAGCGAACCGAAGCTGAACGGCTGATCGGGAATCGCCAGGTCCTCGCCATGCGCTCCGATGATCTGCAGGAAGACACCGTTCGGATGGCCGCCCTTGTGATACTGGCCGGTCGAGTGCAGGAACCGCGGTCCCCAGCCGAAGGTGGTCTGCAGGCCCGACTTCTTCGCCATCAGCGGGCGCAACCTGGCCGCGTCGTCCGCCATCCGATCCAAGTAGGCCTGGATGGAGACATAGCCGTGTTCGGGAGCGGAAGCAATGAACGCCTCTAGCAAACTCTTCAGATCCGTTGCGCCATCGACGATCTCGGCGGGCCCGTGGACCTCGATGCCGTCGAAAGTCGGGACGGAGCTACCGGAACCGTCGGTATCGGCCGATTCGGTCGATCCACCCAACAGCTTGCGGGTAGCAGTCTTGGCCGACTCGACGTCGGGCTGGTCGAACGGATTGATGCCGATCTGCCGGCCGGCCACCACGATGGCGTACTCCCAGGCCAACATCTGCGCGCCGAGCGGGCCGGCAATGGCGAACGCGAAGCCCGACACCGGGGTGACGCCGGCCGGTGCACCGAGCGATGCCAGCACGGCATCGGGACCGGCGTCGACGAAGCCGGCGGCGTCGGCGCCTTCCACCACCACCGGCAGCACACCCTTGCCCTGCTTACCGGTCGACTCGGCGATCAACTGTTCGGCCCAATCGCCGAAACCCTTGATGGCGCTGCCGGTATCGGCCAGCACGACCTTCTCGGCGCCGGCGTCCTGGGCCAGCCCGAGCAACGCTCCGATCACCAGTCCCGGATTGGACTCATCGTCTGCTGACAGGCCGGGTGCTGCCGCGGCCGCCTCGTCCAGCAAACCGCCGATGTCGACTCCGGCGAGGCCGGCCGGCACCAGACCGAAGGCGGTCAGTGCGGAGTACCGACCACCGACGTTCGGATCGGCCAGGAACACCGCCCGGTAGCCCTGGATACCGGCCAGCTCAGCCAGCGGTGAACCGGGATCGGTGACGACCACGATGTGCTGACGGGGATCGAGCCCGGCGTCGGTGAATGCCTTGGCGTAGACCCGACGGTGCGAGTCGGTCTCGACGGTGCCGCCGGACTTGCTGGACACCACCAGCACGGTGTGCGCGAGATCGTTTCGCAGGGCCGTACGCACCTGACCAGGGTCGGTGGTGTCCAGCGCCACCAGCTCCTTGCCGCGGGTCGCACAGATCACCTCCGGTGCCAGCGACGAGCCACCCATGCCGGCCAGCACCACGTGCGTCAGGCCGTCGGCGGCCAGCTCGTCGCGCAGCTTGCCGACGGTTTCCACCAGCGGACGGGAGGTGTCGGCCAGCGTCGCCCAGGACAGCCGGATCGATGCCTCGTGTTCGGCGTCGGTACCCCACAACGTGGGATCCTGCGCCGTCGTCTTGGAGGCGACCTGCGCCGAGACCAGTTGCTGCACAGCGGATTGCAGCGCGGCAGCATCGGGAACGGTGACGTCGAGCGTGAGGCCGCCTGGCGCCGAGATGGCGCCGGTGGGGTCGGTCACTTGGCACCGTCCTGCTTGTTGAGTTCGGCACCGACCGTGTCCAGCAGTTCCTGCCAGGACTTCTCGAACTTGTCGACGCCCTCGCGCTCCAGTACGTCGAACACGTCGGCGATGTCGATGCCGACGGCTTCCAGCCCGGAGAACACCGCGGACGCCTGGGCGTAGTTGCCGCGGACCGTGTCGCCGTGCACCTCGCCGTGATCGGCGACCGCGTCGATGGTCTTCTCCGGCGCGGTGTTCACGGTGCCGGCGGTCACCAGATCGATCACATAGCGGGTGTCTTCGTAGGCCGGATCCTTGACGCCGGTGGAGGCCCACAGCGGTCGCTGCGGCTTGCCGCCAACGGCGGCCAGTGCCTTCCACTCGTCGGAATCGTGGCGCTGCTCGTACAGCTCGAAGGCCAGCCGGGCGTTGGCGATCGCGGCCTGGCCACGCAGTGCGTTCGCCTCCGGGCTGCCGATCGCGTCCAGTCGCTTGTCCACCTCGGTGTCGACCCGAGAGACGAAGAACGAGGCGACCGAGACCAGCTGCGAAACGTCGTGACCGTTGTCCTTGGCCTGCTTCACGCCGGTGAAGAAGGCGTCGATCACCTGGCCGTAGCGCTCCAGCGAGAAGATCAGCGTGACGTTGACGCTGATGCCCTCCGCCAGCACCGCGGTGATCGCCGGCAGACCCTCTTCGGTCGCCGGGATCTTCACCAGCAGGTTCGGTCGGTCGACGATCTTGGACAGCTCCTGGGCCTGCGCGATCGTCCGCTGGGTGTCCTTGGCCAGCCGTGGATCGACCTCGATGGAGACCCGCCCGTCGACGCCGCCGGTGGCTTCCCATACCGGCCGCAGGATGTCGGCGGCGTTGCGGACATCATCGGTGGTCAGCGTGGTGACGACTTCGTCGAGTTGGGCGCCGCGGGCAGCCAGCTCGGCCACCTGGGCGTTGTAGGAATCGCCCTTGGACAGCGCTCCGGCGAAGATGGTCGGGTTGGTGGTGACGCCCGAAATATGTTTGGTGGCCATCAGTTCGGCCAGGTTGCCAGACTGGATGCGGTCCCTGGACAGGTCGTCCAGCCAGAGTGAGACGCCCTCGGCCGTGAGTGCGGCGAGGCGATCGGCTCCTGCTGCGGTGGTGTTCGAATTTTCGGTCATGTCGTTACTTCCCTTCGGGGCGATCAACGGTCGCGGGATTGTCGAGTCTGGTCTCGTCGGCGCGGTTCTTCGCCGGCGGGGTGGGTGGTGCCCCGCCGGACGTTGACGCGGCGAGCGAGTCGTGGGCGGCCGCCACTACGGCGTCCGCGGTGATGCCGAACTCGGAATAGAGAGTGGCGAAATCGGCGGAGGCACCGAAGTGCTCCAGTGAGACCGGCCGTCCAGCACTACCGATCCAGCGGTACCACGGCTGAGCGACGGCCGCCTCGACGGACACCCTGGCGGCCACCTTCGCCGGGAGCACCGACTCGATGTAGCCGGCTTCCTGCTGTTCGAACCAGTCCAGGCACGGCATCGACACCACGCGGGTGCCGATGCCCTTGTCCTGCAAGACTTTCCGGGCTGCGACGGCGAGTTGAACCTCGGAACCGGAGCCCATCAAGATCACCTGAAGATCGCCGTCGGCCTCGGCCAGCACGTAGCCGCCCTTGGCAACACCGGCAGCATCGGTGCCCTCCAGGGTCGGCACGTTCTGCCGGGTGAGGGCAAGGCCGACCGGTCCGGAGAACCAGTTGTCCTGCCGCTCCAGCGTCGCCTTCCAGCTGTAGGCGGTCTCGTTGGCATCGGCCGGCCGGACGATGGACAGGCCGGGAATCGCCCGCAGCGCGGCAAGGTGTTCGACCGGCTGGTGGGTAGGGCCGTCTTCGCCGAGCCCGATGGAGTCGTGGGTCCAGACGTAGATGACAGGTGCCTGCATCACGCTGGCCAACCGCACCGCGCCGCGCATGTAGTCGGAGAACACCAGGAAGGTGCCGCCGTACGGCCGGGTGGGGCCGTGCAGCGCGATGCCGGTGAGGATCGAGCCCATCGCGTGCTCGCGGATGCCGAAGTGCAGGGTGCGGCCGTACGGCTCGGCCTGCCATTCCTTGGTGGCGGCGGCGACCGGGCCGAACGAGTCGGCGCCCTCCATGGTGGTGTTGTTCGACTCGGCGAGATCGGCGGAGCCGCCCCACAGTTCGGGCAGCACGCCGGCCAGCGCCGTCAGCACCTCACCGGAGGCCTTGCGGGTCGCTATCCCTTTCCCAGTGCCCCCAGCGTCGACCGGGTAGCTGGGCAGTTTGTCCGCCCAGCCATCGGGAAGGGTTCGGGTGGACAACCGGTCGTACAGCTTCTTGTTGTCGGGGTGTTTGTCGGCCCAGGCGTCGAAGGTCGGCTGCCAGTCGGCGTGCGCCTTCGTGCCGCGATCGCCCAGTTCCCTGGTGTGTGCGAGGACGGCGTCGTCGACCTGGAAGCTCTTGTCGGGGTCGAAACCCAGGATCTTCTTGACGGCGGCGACTTCCTCGTCGCCGAGCGCGGAGCCGTGCGCCTTGCCGGTGTTCATCTTGGTGGGGGCCGGGAATCCGATGATCGTCCTGATGGCGATGAAGGACGGCCGGTCCGTCACTGCCTTGGCGGCTTCGATGGCCTCCAGGATGCCGGTGACGTTCTCGCCGCCCTCGACCAGCTGGGTGTGCCAGCCGTAGGCGGCGTACCTGGCGACCACGTCTTCGCTCAGCGCGATGTTGGTGTCGTCCTCGATGGAGATCTGGTTGTGGTCGTAGAAGACGATCAGGTTGCCGAGGCCCTGCCGGCCGGCGATCGAGCTGGCTTCGCTCGTCACGCCTTCCTCCATGTCGCCGTCCGAGGTGATCACGTAGATGTGGTGATCGAAGGGGCTCTGGCCCGCTGCGGTGTCGGGGTCGAACAGTCCACGCTCGCGGCGGGCGGCCATCGCCATCCCGACCGCCGATGCCATGCCCTGACCCAGCGGGCCGGTGGTGATCTCAACGCCGCGGGTGTGGTGGTGCTCCGGGTGCCCCGGCGTCAGCGACCCCCAGGTGCGCAGCGCCTCGAGGTCCTTCAGTTCCAGGCCGAACCCGCCGAGGTACAGCTGGATGTACAGGGTGAGGCTGGAGTGCCCACAGGACAGCACGAACCGGTCCCGGCCGACCCAGTCGGTGTCCGCTGGGTCGTGCCGCATCACCCGCTGGAACAGCGTGTAGGCCAACGGTGCCAACGACATTGCGGTGCCCGGGTGGCCGTTGCCGACCTTCTGGACCGCGTCGGCGGCCAGCACCCTGACGGTGTTCACCGCCTTGGTGTCCAGCTCCGTCCAGTCGGCTGGCAGGTGAGCGGTGGTGAGCTCGGAGAGGGACTGGTTGTCTGCCACGTCGGTGACCTTCCTTGGGGCGATCACTCCTCGGCGGGGTCACGCTGGGGAGCCGCGACCGGAGGAATGAGAACGGGACGGCATTGCGGTGACCGCTGGCGCTGTTGAACCGGCGCGCTCGGTGCCGGTGTCGCCAGCACTTCCTGGTCGATCACTTCGCTGCCGAGCCTAGCCCCGCCGATCACCGGCTGCCTGCGGGGCTGGTACGGGTGGGGCGGATCGTCGCAGACGCTGCTCGACACCTACGATGAGCGAGCAACCAGCAGCTGGCCAGCAGGCGGTGGCCATCGGAGCAGACGACAGGGAGTTTGCGCACAGTGACAGTCGCAGATGGTTCCGGTTCGAACGCCGCTGCTGCTGCGGTGCCGGTGCCGACGGCCGACATCCTGCTCGATCCCAACGACCTGCGCCCGGAGCCCGCCGACGGCAACCCAGCCGGCGACACCAGGACCACAGCGCCGCTGACCGGCCGGGCGAAGATCGGCGCGTACGTCGCGCTCACCAAGCCGCGCATCATCGAGCTGCTGCTGATCACCACCGTCCCCGCATTGTTCGCCGCCCAGCGCCACGTGCCGAACCTGTGGCTGGTGCTGGCGACCTTGGTCGGCGGCACGCTGGCTGCCGGCAGCGCCAACGCCCTCAACTGTGTGGTCGACGCCGACATCGACGCCAAGATGCGCCGGACCAGGGTGCGCCCGCTGGCCAGGCACACCGTGACGCCGCGGGCCGCGCTGATCTTCGGCGTGGTCCTCGGTCTGCTGGCCTGTGCGTTCCTGTCGGTCTTCACCACCTGGCAGGCGGGCGTGCTGGCCGCGGTGGCGATCTTGTTCTACGTCTTCGTCTACTCGATCTGGCTCAAGCGCCGCACCAGGGCGAACATCGTCTGGGGCGGGCTGGCCGGCTGTATGCCGGTGATCATCGGCTGGTCGGCAGTCACCGGTGGCATCGGTTGGCCGGCCTGGGTGTTCTTCGGCGTGATCTTCTTCTGGACACCGCCGCACACCTGGGCGCTGGCCATGCGCTACCGCGACGACTACGCGGCGGCCGGGGTACCGATGCTGCCGGTGGTCGCTCCCGAGCGGGTGGTGGTGCGGCAGATCGTCCTCTACAGCTGGGCGATGGTGGTCTGCTCGTTGCTGTTGATTCCGGCGTCGTCGTGGATCTACGCCGCGGCCGCAGTGCCTGCCGGGCTGGCCTTCCTCGCCTGTTCGCACTTCCTGCACCTGAAGGTGATGCGCGGCGAACCGGCCAAGCCGATGACGCTGTTCCACCTGTCGAACCTGTACCTCACCGTCATCTCGGTGGTCTGGGCCATCGACGCTGCGGTCGGGCTGCACCCGCTCGGCCGGCCGTGGTGACGTCCGCGGTCTCCGCAGCTGACGACGACGCAACGCAGCAGCCGGCACCGCCGGGCCGGTCCAGGGTCGTTGCCCGGCTGCGAAAGTTCCCCACCGGCCACAACGGGGTGGCGGTGATCGAGCGGCTGGGCGCCGACCGAGCCAGGATCGTGCTGATCGGGTCGGACGGCTCCTTCGGTGATGTCGTTGTCGACTCGGTCGAGGCGGCCGAAGAAGCCTGCCGACTGGCAGGAATCGACGTCGGATCCTGGGACAGGGAAACTGCCGCCAAGCTCGTCACCAACCGCGGCGACCGGACGAAAATGGCCGGCACCGGACGCTAGCCGGGGAGCGGTTCCGCGTCGCGTGTCCTGGTACCGAGCACCATCCAACTACCGGCGAGCACCACCACCACCGCGCCGAAGACGTGCGTCACCACCAGCACCTCTGGCACCCCGGTCGCGTACTGCACCAGTCCGAGCAGCCCCTGGGCTGCAGTGACGCCCACCAGCAGCCAGCTGCGTTTCAACAGTCCGCTGGGAGCCTTCACCGCCAGGAAGCCGACGGTCAACGCGACCAGCAAACCGAGGAAGGAGAACATCAGATCGGCGTGAACCTGGGCCAGCGTGCGCACCGGAATGTCCAGCCGTGCGGTGTTCACGTCACCGCCGTGCGGACCCGCCGCGGTCACCAGAGTGCCGGCGATACATAGTGCGCCCAGCACTCCCAGCATCGCCTGGGCAAGTACCCGCAGCGGGCCGGGTACCATGTTCCTGGCCCGGGTGTCCGGTTCGCCGATCCGGACGGCGGTGGCCAGGGCGAAAGAAACCAGCAGCAGCGACACCAGCATGTGCGGTGCAACGGTCCACCAGGCCAGCTCCAGGTGGACCACGACCCCGCCCCAAACAGCCTCGAACAGCACCCCGACGACGCCGACGGCGGCCAACCTGAGGACAGCGGCCCGGCGCGGTCGGTGCAGCCAGAGCAGGACGAAGGTGCCGAGTGAGGCGACCAGCACTATCCCGGTGAAGGTGCGATTGGTGAACTCGATGGCCTGCCGCACGGCCGCCATCCCGGTTCGATACTCGGGAACGAGGGTGCCCGGCTGGCATTCCGGCCAGCTGGCGCAGCCCAGCCCGGAGCCGGTGACACGGACGGTCGCTCCGGTCACTGCGATCACCCCGTTGGTGACGACAGCTGCCCAGGCGAAGATCTTCAACAACCGATCGGACAGCAGCAGTGACCGCAGCCTGCCGAGCACGGAGCCGGTTTGCGCCGGCGGCGGCCCGGGCGCGGTCGATGGACCCGCGGGCGACTCGGCAGCGTCAGTGGTCGCTGGAGCGGCCCGGTTCGCCGCCCGATCGTGAGTTGCCGTCATCGGTGTTCTTCGCTGCTCTTTCCATGCTCTCGATTCGCCCCGGTGATTCGAGGGTAGGGCTTGTCGGAGCCCGGCCACGACCTGGCCGGCGCCGCATTGCCCGGGTCTGCCACCGGCAGACCGTGCCGCCACAACAGGAATGCCGCGATGGCAGCGACGATGGCCGCGATCGTCACCGCCGCAATGATGGTGAACGGCGGGATGGTGCCGCCGTTGGGCATGATGAGCAGCGAATATGCCGCGGTGAACCAGACCGCACCGGTGCGGAAACGACTGTTCGCGGTCGACGCCGCGAGCGGCAGCACCGCCCACAGCAGGTACCAGGGCTGGATGACGGGGCCGAGCAGAACGAAGGCTCCGAAGGCCAACCCGAGGCCCGCGACGGGTTCCAACCGCCGCCGCCAGGTGAGCCACATCACCCCGACGGCGAGCAGCGCACCGGCCACCGTGCCGAGCGGCTGCATCACCGAAATCGCGGCATCGCTGTGGTCACCGAGGCCCAGCACCCGACCGATCTGTCCGGCGCCGATACCCAGCGACGTCGACACCGACAGGAACGAGCGGACCATCCCTGGCGCACCCAGCCCGGCCAGCCAACCGAATCCATCGCCGGCCGCCCAGCTGATGGCAGCGAACACCACCAGCCCCACCGCGGCCACCGCTATCGCCCGCCGCAGCAAGTCCCGCCAGGCCGTCGAACGGCGCAACGCCAGGGCGATCACCAAGAACGGCAACGCCATCGCAGCGGTGGCCTTGATCGCCACCGCCAGCGTGATGATGGCAACTCCGACCACCCAGGACCTGTCCAGCGCGATCACCAAACCGGCCAGCATCGCCCCGAGCATCAGCGCCTCGTTGTGGCCGCCGGCAATCAGATGGAACAACACCAGCGGATTGAGCGCCCCCAGCCAGAGCGCGGCGACCGGGTCGATGCCGCAGCGCCGCGCCAACCGGGGGAGCGCCCAGATGATCGCCGCGATACCGACCAGTTCCACCAGCCGCTGCACCAGCACGGCGAGCACCAGATGCTGGCCGGTGATCGCCACCACGGCCTTGCTGATCATCACGTACGCCGGCCCGTACGGGGTCGGGGTGTGCTGCCAGCGGGCGTCCACCTGGTGGCTGAACACATCGGAGTCGCCGAGGGTGTCGTAGGGGCCGGCGTCATACGGGTTGAAGCCGTGCACCGACATCGACCCGACGGCGAGATAGGAGTAGACGTCACGAGAGAAGATCGGCGGGGTGACGAGGAACGGCACCGTCCACATCGCCAAGGTGTGGCTGAGTTGCGACCGTGACAGCCGGCGCACCCTGCCTGGCCTGGCAAGCCGGCCGATCAGCAGCCAGCACATCACCAGCAGACCCATGCCGGAGTACGACACCGCCAGCGCGCCGGACGAGATCCGGGACATCAGGCCGAGGATGCGGATGCCGTCGAACGGGTTCGGAATCGGCGAGGCCGCGCCGTAGGACGACGTCGAGCCGATCATCATCAGCAGCGCGCCCGCCGTGCCCCATCTGCGCAGCCGGCCGAGCTGCTTGGTCTCGTCCGGATCCAGCGGGACGGCCGCGGGGTACTGCTCCACCTGCGGTTCCGCCGTCGTCACCGCAGAAGTCTGTCATCTCGGGGTGGTCGAACCCACAGCTGGCTAAGGGTGCCCTTCTTTGTGATCGCAGCGGAAATACGTCACACTGGTGTTGTGAAAACCGCACAGCTACCCGGTGGGACGGCAACCGCCATGCTTGGGTCGTCTGTGCGTCGCCAGATCGTGCGGAGCCAGATCGTCGAGTCCGATCGCAGCGATGGCGGGACGAGGGCCGCCGTCATCCGGTTGCTGGTCGAACGGCCGGCAGCCGCCGTCGAGATCGCCGAGCGGCTGGGTATCTCCCCGGCCGGTGTCCGTCGGCACCTCGATGCGCTGTCCGACGAAGGCGCCGTCACCTCCCGAGAGTGCCGCAGCCGTGGTCCCCGTGGCCGCGGCCGCCCAGCGCGTGAATACCTGCTCACCGACGCCGGCCGCAGCAAGCTGCCGCACGCCTACGACGAGTTGGCGGTGGAAGCGCTCGAGTTCTTGCAGCGCTTCGGCGGTGAGGACGCGGTGATGGCCTTCGCCCGAGATCGGGCGGAAGCACTCATCGACAAGCACCGCGGCGAGCTGGCCGCCGCCAACGACGGCTCGGCCAGGATCGATGTGCTGGCCAGCGCCCTGTCCGAGGCCGGCTATGCGGCGACCGTTGCCGAGGTCGGCATCGGAGAACAGCTGTGCCAGCACCACTGCCCGGTCGCTCACGTCGCGGCGAAGTTCCCGCAGCTGTGCCAGGCAGAATTGGACGTCTTCGGCGAGGCGATCGGCAGCTACGCCCAGCGCCTTGCCACCATCGCCCGCGGGGATTCGTTCTGCACCACCTTCGTCCCCACCCCGACCGACCTGCCGATGCCCGCCGCCGTAGCTAGCCACGGCGCCGCCACATCCGACACCCACCAGATCAGCGCAGTCCCGCAAAACGTAGTCGCTGTGCCAACTCGTCCTACATCTGCTGCATCATCTCTGGGAAGGAACCCCCAATGACCACTGCCGAAGAGACGATCGACACCGGACTGTCCCAGTCCCGCATCGAACAGGGGAAGACCATCGATTCGCTGGGCCGGTACGCCTTCGGGTGGTCGGACAGCGACGTCGCGGGCGCTTCGGCCAGGCGTGGCCTGAACCCGGATGTCGTCACCGACATCTCGGCGAAGAAGAGCGAACCCGACTGGATGCTGCAGCGGCGACTCAAGGCACTGCAGCTGTTCGAGCGGCAGCCGATGCCCAGCTGGGGCGCCGACCTGTCGGGGATCGACTTCGACAACATCAAGTACTTCGTGCGGTCCGGCGAGAAGCAAGCCGCCTCCTGGGAAGAACTGCCCGACGACATCAAGAACACCTACGACCGGCTCGGCATCCCGGAGGCCGAGAAGCAGCGGCTGGTCTCCGGAGTCGCCGCCCAGTACGAATCCGAGGTCGTCTACCACTCCATCCAGAAAGAGCTCGAGGACCAGGGCGTGATCTTCCTGGACACCGACTCCGCTCTGAAGCAGCACCCGGAGATCTTCCAGGAATACTTCGGATCGGTGATCCCCAGTGGCGACAACAAGTTTGCTGCCCTGAACACCTCGGTCTGGTCGGGCGGATCGTTCGTCTACGTGCCGCCCGGCGTGCACGTCGACATCCCGCTGCAGGCCTACTTCCGGATCAACACCGAGAACATGGGTCAGTTCGAGCGCACCCTGATCATCGTCGACGAGGGCGCCTACGTGCACTACGTCGAGGGCTGCACCGCGCCGATCTACAAGTCCGACTCGCTGCACTCCGCTGTCGTGGAGATCATCGTGAAAAAGGGCGGTCGCTGCCGCTACACCACCATTCAGAACTGGTCGAACAACGTCTACAACCTGGTCACCAAGCGGGCCAAGGCCGAGGCGGGCGCGACGATGGAATGGGTGGACGGCAACATCGGCTCCAAGGTCACCATGAAGTACCCGGCCGTCTGGATGATGGGCGAGCACGCCAAGGGCGAGGTCCTGTCGATCGCGTTCGCCGGCGAGGGCCAGCACCAGGACACCGGTGCGAAGATGCTGCACCTGGCGCCGTACACGTCCTCGACGATCATCTCCAAGTCGGTCTCCAGGGGCGGCGGGCGGACCTCCTACCGGGGTCTGGTCCGGGTGAATCCTGGTTCGCACCACAGCAAATCGACTGTCAAGTGCGATGCGCTGCTCGTCGACACCATCTCCCGCACCGACACCTACCCCTACGTCGACGTCCGCGAGGACGATGTGTCGATGGGGCACGAGGCGACCGTCTCGAAGGTCAGCGAAGACCAGCTGTTCTACCTGATGAGCCGCGGCATGACCGAGGACGAGGCGATGGCAATGATCGTCCGCGGGTTCGTCGAGCCGATCGCCAAAGAGTTGCCGATGGAGTACGCGCTGGAGCTGAATCGGCTGATCGAACTCCAGATGGAGGGGGCTGTCGGTTGAGCGCGCCCCTTGGGGTGATCCGCTCGCATGTTGATGGAAGCGGGGGCCCATCCGCGGCGGCGCACCCCACCCCGCTGTTCCGGCTCGCGAGTCGGTGACACCCCGCCGCTCCGGCTTACCAGCCTGCTGTCCAAGCCGGTCTTGACCGATGCGATCGAGCGGCCGACTCCGCTCCCATCGCTACTGATCTTGTGAAGAAAGAGATATGACGTGACAGTGACAACTGAGGCGCCGAATGTGGCGGGGGCTGTGGAGACCACCAGCCGAATGGCCAGCCATCTGCATCCGACGGGGTCGACTGCGGTCGCCGATCATCCGGTGCCGACCGGCAAGGAGGAGGAGTGGCGGTTCACCCCGCTGCGCCGACTGCGCGGGCTGCACGCCGATGCCGAGTTCCAGCCGAGTGCCACCAGCTGTGAGTGGACCTCGCACGACACCGTGACGATCCGCTCCGTCAACGACGAGGACGAGTTGCGGACGTTGCGTGGATCCTCCGGGTTCGCGCCGAGCGACCGCACCTCCGCCCGGATCCTGGCCGAGGTGCCGTCGACGCTGCTGGTCGATGTTCCAGCCGAAGCCGTCGTCGACGAGACGATCGTGGTGTCGCTGGCCGGCACCGATCCGGAGGTCACCGAGGCCGGGCATATTCTGCTGCGGTTCGGCGCCAACTCCAAGGCCGACGTGGTGCTCACCCACTCCGGATCCTCGTCCATCGCCCAGGTGGTCGAGGTGGTCGCCGGCGACGGCGCAATCGTCTCGATCACAACGCTGCAGGAATGGGCGAACGACACGGTTCACCTTGCCCACCATCACGTTTCGGTCGGTCGCGACGCGAAGGTGAAGCACGCAGCGCTCACCTTCGGCGGCGACCTGGTGCGGGTCTCCACGTCGGTCTCTTATGCCGGCCCCGGCGGCGACGCGTTGCTGCTCGGCTTGTACTACGCGGATGCCGGGCAGCACCTTGAGCACCGGATCTTCGTCGACCACGATGCCCCGCACTGCAAGTCCGACGCCCTGTACAAGGGTGCGCTGCAAGGGAAGTCGGCGCGCACCGTGTGGATCGGCGACGTGCTGATTCGCAAGAGCGCCGAGGGCACCAGTACCTATGAGATGAACCGGAACCTGTTGCTCACCCAGGGTGCGCGCGCCGACTCGGTGCCGAACCTGGAGATCGAGACCGGCGAGATCGTCGGCGCCGGCCACGCCAGCGCCACCGGCCGGTTCGACGACGAGCAGCTGTTCTACCTGGCATCCCGCGGCATTCCGTCCGACGTGGCGCGCCGGCTGGTAGTGCGCGGCTTCTTCCGCGAGGTACTGCTGCGACTCGGCGTTCCCGCTGCGGTGGAGCGCGCCTCAGCCACCATCGAGCGCGAGCTCGCCGTCACCGGATACTGACCCCGAGCGGCTCGCCCGCCCGATCTCATCAACAAGGAGCGTTTGAAAAGCCATGGCAACACTGGAGATTCGCGACCTGCACGTGTCGGTCATCACCGACGAGGCGCCCATCGAAATCCTGCGCGGTGTCGACCTGACGATCTCGTCCGGCCAGACCCACGCCATCATGGGCCCCAACGGTTCCGGGAAGTCGACCCTTGCCTACTCGCTGGCCGGCCACCCCAAGTACAAGGTCACCAGCGGCACCGTCACCCTCGATGGCGAGAACGTGCTCAAGATGACCGTCGATGAGCGGGCGCGGGCCGGTCTCTTCCTGGCCATGCAGTACCCGGTGGAGGTGCCGGGGGTGTCGATGTCCAACTTCCTGCGCACCGCGGCCACCGCGATCCGGGGCGAGGCACCGCCGATCCGCAAGTGGGTCAAGGAAGTCAAGGAGTCCATGGTCGGTCTCGACATCGATCCGGAGTTCGCCGAGCGCAGCGTCAACGAAGGCTTCTCCGGTGGCGAGAAGAAGCGGCACGAGATTCTGCAGCTGGAACTGCTCAGGCCGAAGATCGCGGTACTGGACGAGACCGACTCGGGCCTGGACGTCGACGCGTTGCGGGTGGTCTCGCAGGGCGTCAACAAGTTCCAGTCCGAGACCAACGGCGGCGTGCTGCTGATCACCCACTACACCCGGATCCTGCGCTACATCAAGCCGGACGCCGTGCATGTGTTCGCCGCCGGCCGTGTCGTCGAATCCGGTGGGCCGGAGCTGGCCGATGAGCTGGAAGCCAACGGCTACGTCCGGTTCACCACGGCTGCGGCGTTGTCCTGACGGCAGTCGACGATCGAAGGAATCCGCAGATGACGAGCATCGACGAGATCGCGCCGAGCGTGGCCGACGCAGCGATGTTCGGCAGGCTGCGGGCCGATTTCCCGATCCTGCGCCGGACGGTGCGGGGCGGGAAACCGTTGGTGTATCTGGATTCCGGCGCCACCTCGCAACGCCCGACGTGCGTGATCGACGCCGAGCAGGAGTTTCTCACCGGACACAACGGTGCGGTGAAGCGCGGTGCCCACCAGCTCGCTGAAGAGGCCACCGACTTCTACGAGGGTGCCCGCTCGCGAGTGGCCGCCTTCGTCGGTGTCGGCCGGTCGGACGAGATCGTCTTCACCAAGAACGCCACCGAGGCGCTGAACCTGGTGGCATACTCGTTCTCCAACGCCTCGTTCCAGCCGGACGATGGGGTGGGCGCTGGATTCCGCATCGGCCCCGGCGACGAGATCGTCGTCACCGAGATGGAACACCACGCGAATCTGCTTCCCTGGCAGGAACTCTGCCGGCGAACGGGTGCCAGGTTGCGCTGGATCCCGGTGGGGGAGGACTTCCGGCTCGACCTGTCCGAGCTGTCCGAGATCATCACACCGCAGACGAAGGTGCTGGCCTTCACCCACCAGTCCAACGTGCTCGGCACGGTAAATCCGGTCGAGGTGCTGGTCGCCGCCGCCAGGGCGGTGGACGCACTTGTGGTGCTCGACGCCTGTCAGTCGGTGCCACACCAGCCGGTCGATCTGTCGGCGCTCGACGTGGACTTCGCCGCCTTCTCCGGGCACAAGATGTTGGGGCCCACCGGGATCGGCGTGCTGTACGGCCGCTACCATTTGCTGCAGCAGCTGCCGCCGTTCCTCACCGGCGGGTCGATGATCGAGGAGGTCTTCATCGATCACGCGACCTACGCGCCGCCGCCGGCCAGGTTCGAGGCCGGCACCCCAATGACGTCCCAGGCGGTGGGTCTCGGCGCTGCCATCGACTACCTGACCGACGTCGGGATGCGCACCGTCGCGAAGCACGAGGCGATGCTCACCGGGTATGCGCTGCAACAGCTCTCGGCACTCGAAGGAGTGCGAATCTTCGGTCCGGAGACGACGACTGACCGCGGCGGAGCGGTGTCGTTCCGCGTCGACGGCGTCCATGCCCACGATGTCGGGCAGATCCTGGACGATGCCGGGGTCGCGGTTCGGGTCGGGCACCACTGTGCTTGGCCGCTGCATCGTCGGTTCGGGATACCCGCCAGCGTGCGGGCGTCGTTCGCGCTGTACAACACTGTCGACGAAGTCGACGAGCTGGTCGCCGGCGTCGTTGCAGCTGGGCGGTTCTTCCTCGGCACCGGGCGGTGCTGAGGGACATGCAGATGGAGCAGCTGTACCAGGAGATCATCCTGGACCACTACCGGGCGCCGCACCACCATGGGCTGCGCGAGCCGTTCCAGGCCGAGGTTCGCCACGTCAACCCGACCTGCGGAGACGAAGTGACGTTGCGGGTTGAACTCGCCGATCCCACCGATGCCGGGTCGGCCGTCCGCGACGTATCCTACGACTCGGTCGGCTGCTCGATCTCGCAAGCCGCCACCTCGGTGATGACCGACCTGGTGATCGGCCGGGCGCTGCCGGAAGCCTTTGCGGTGCTGGACGAATTCACCGACATGGTCACCAGTCGCGGCACCATCGCCGGCGACGAGGCGACACTCGGCGACGCGGTGGCATTCGCCGGCGTCGCGAAGTACCCGGCGCGGGTCAAGTGCGCGCTGCTGGGCTGGATGGCGTTCAAGGACGCAGCGACCCGGGCGGTCACCGGTTCCAACAACGAAGGAGCACGTCGATGAGCGAGACAACGACCGACACCTACCCACAGGACAGGGTAGGCCGCAGCGCCGCGGACCTGGACGCCTCGGTACCACCGGCAACCTCAGGCGTCCAGCCGTCGGACGCGCCGTCGCCCGGTGGTTCCGCGGCCGCCGTCGACGACGTGCTGGAGGCGCTGCGCGACGTGGTCGATCCGGAACTCGGGATCAACATCGTCGACCTCGGGCTGGTGTACGACGTGGTGATCGACTCGGCCAACACCGCCACCCTGGACATGACGCTGACCAGTGCCGCCTGCCCGCTTACCGACATGATCGAGGATCAGGTGCGGGCAGCCCTCACCGGCGACGGGCTGGTCGACGACTTCCGGATCAACTGGGTCTGGATGCCGCCGTGGGACCTCACCAAGATCACCGACGACGGCCGCGACCAGCTGCGCGCCCTCGGCTTTTCCATCTGACCCTGACCCCGCCCCGGCGCTTATCAACTTCGACTGCGCTGATCAAAGTTTCGGTTTTGGGGCGGATGTGACAGGAGTCGACGACTTCGTCAGCGCGATTGAGGTGCGTACTCCGGGACCCACCATCCCCGTGATGAGGCACGGTCACCCGTATCGGATGTGCGGGGGCGGATCAAGGGACCAGCAGGTGGGCAGTGGGCGTCCGAGTTGGGCTCGAGCTGCCCGTTGCGCCAACGAAACGATTTGTCCTCGCCGGTTCATGGCCATCGGGTAGTCGTAGCGCTCGACAGCGAAACCGCGACTGCGCAGCCAACTCTCACGGGTGATCTGCTTCTGGATCTCGCGGTGGGCGTCCGCTCGGTTGTTCAGCTTGAGTCCGCCGTCACCCTCCACAATGACGCCATGCTCTGGTAGGTAGTGATCCGCGCGATAGGTGACGGAACCCTCCGAGATCCACACATTGGACAACGGTGCCGGCAGCCCGGCCTCCAGGAAGGCGAGCCGGCCGAGGGATTCAAGGAGCGACTCGGCCCGCTCGTCGCCGTGTTCGACGGCCCACGCGGCCTGCTCGATTCCCGGGTAATGCGGCAGATCGTCGAGGACGCGGGCAAGTTGTTCGCGGCTCACACCCCCGCGCATGACGTGATCGACCACCGCTAGAGCTTCGGCCGGAACGCTGTGTCGGGCAATGTCGATCGCCGCGTAGGTGTCGCTGACAATCCGCACCCGATCGCGAGTCCACTGGTGAATCGGCGGCAGAAACCCGGTCCGAACTCGGGCGTGCGACGACATGTTGGTGCCACTGCTGGCCGGTTTGGTCCGGATGGCGATCGGTAGATGGGGTGGCGGCAAGAGTGTGGGTAGAACCAGGAGTGCCTGTGCAGACGGCCCGGTCAGAAAGACATGGTCTGCGGCACCGAGGCCGAAGCCGATGGAGCTCAGGCGGAATCGACCCCAATCGGTCGCTGCATCCCACACCTCCGGCAGGACGAACGCGCTCTTGCTGACCCGCTTGAGGGCTCCGGCAAGCTCTGCCCTGCGCAGACAGGCCGCGGACACGCCCGCATCACGAGCGTCAGACACGGTGATCACCGCGCCGAAGCGGTCAATAGCCTGCTCGACCTTCTTGCGGTCTGCCAGGACTGTCATGCCACGAGGGTGTCCAGCGGAACCTCGTGGAACCAGGTCCACCTCCAAAATGTGGACAACTGCAGCGTCGGCGCTGACGAAAGTGTCGATTTTGGGACGCGTGTGGCAGAAGTCGTTAATTTCATCAGCGCGGTGGAAGTTGATAAGCGCCGCAGGGAAGGGGATAGGTTGCGGGGCGTGGATGCGCGACTGGAACGCAGGAGCCCAGAACCGGGCGATGGGGCGCAGAGCCTGGCGACTGCGACCGAAGGTGCGTTCCGGGACGACCTGGAGCGGATCAGGTTCTCGCCCTACTTCTCCCGGCTGGCCGCCGTCACCCAGGTGGTGTCGCCGGGAGCCGTCGGTGCCGTGGTCAACAACAGGCTCACCCACACGGTCAAGGTGACCGCAGTAGCCAGGGCCATCGCGGTGAAAATCCGCAGCGGCGACAATGCCGCGCTGGCAACGGATCTCGGCGGCTGCGACCCGGTCGTCGTGCAGGCAGCGGCGTCCGCCCACGATCTCGGCCACCCACCGTTCGGGCACCTCGGCGAACGCATCCTGGACCGAGTGGCCCGCTCGCGATTCGGCCTCGCCGACGGCTTCGAGGGCAACGCCCAGACCTTCCGCATCGTCACCGCGCTGGACGTGCACGGCACTAGCAACGCCGTCAGCGACGGACTCAACCTGACGGCGGCCGTCCGGGCCGCGGTGCTCAAGTACCCGTGGGCGCGGTTCGGTTTCCCCAACCCGCATCCTTCCGAGATCGAGCCCGGCCCGAAGGGTTCCGGCCGCGTCGACGAGGCCAGGGGCTCCGGCAAGTTCTCCGGCTATTTCCTGGACGTTCCGGAACTGGCCGAGGTGCTATCCGCCTACCCGAAGATCGGTCCCTACCGGCAGACGGTCGAATGCTCGGTGATGGACGTCGCCGACGACATCGCCTACTCACTGCACGATCTGGACGACTTCCACCGTGCGGGTGTGCTGCAGCACGCCGCCATCGCCGCCGAGTTCCGTACCTGGGGCAAGGAGCGCGCGAGCCTGGCTACCGCCGACGCAGCCGAGCTTGTCACCGAGGAACGACTGCCGGGGCGCAGCCTGGAGCTGCTACGCCGGCGGATGCAGCGCAAGGACGGCTGGATCTTCGACGACGAGGTGTTCGGCACCGCGATCGGCAGGGTGGCCGGCGATCTGGTCGACGGGCTGCTGGCGGCACCCTTCGACGCATCCATGGCGGCGGAGCGGGCGCTGGAGGCCTTCACCGCCTCGTGGATCGCCCACCTACAGGAATCGGTGGTGGTGCAGGCAGAGCCGCACCAGCGGTCCGCGCACATCGCGTTGAGCAGGCAGGCCTGGCACGAGGTGGCCGTGCTCAAATTCGTGCACCAGCGCTTTGTGCTGGACCGGCCCGACCTGGCGATGTTCCAGCGCGGCCAGGCCCAGTTACTGTCCACCTTGGTTGCCGCCTTCGAGTCCTGGCTCACCGACCCGGCAGATATTGCCCGGGCCCCCCGCCGGCTGGTGGATCTGGTTGAGCTGGCCACCAACGGCTACCGGCAGATCGCCCGGCAGCAGCCGGAGCTGCTGATCGGCCCCACCGGTGAGCAGACCAGCGCCGCCGACGATCTGGCCAGACTCGGCAGGGGCAGGGGCATCATCGACTTCGTCGCCTCGCTCACCGACGACGAGGCGGTCCGATCGGCGTCGACCCTCACCGGCGGCTCCGCGCGCCTCCGCGGTGGCAACTTGTGAGTTCCAGGGTGAGATCCGCGGCCGGCGGCGGACGGACGGTGGACGTGTCGCCGGCCAGATTGTCCGGCTGGGTCACCCGATTCGGGTTGCGTAACAACGGGATCGCCGACATGACGGCCGACCCGACCGGCGTCAGCATCGTCGGCGGCGACGGCACCTCGGCGCGGATCGACGCGCCCTTCCCGCCGATGACGGTCAGCCACCGGGAGCCGGTGGAGGCCGTCCTGGACCATCTGGCCGGCGTCGGCACCATCGGGCTGATCCTGGTCCGCGCCGGTGCCCACTCGGTCGGCATCTGCCGGGACGCGGTGGTCACCGGATCCTCCACCGGCACCCACTACGTCCAGGGCCGGACGGCGGCCGGCGGCTGGTCGCAGCAACGCTATGCCAGGCGTCGGGGCAATCAGCTGGCGGCCGCGCAGGAATCGACGGCGACCGCGGCAGCCAGGGTGCTGGCCGACGTCCCGCTCGACGCACTCATCGTCGGCGGCGACCTGCGCAGCATCGCCGCGGTGCTGGACGATCCGCGCCTTGCCCGGCTGATCACCTTGCCGCGCCGGGAGTTCCGCGACATCGTCGAGCCGCGGCGGATGGTGCTCGACGACGTCGCGCGCCGCAGCCTTGACGTGCAGATCACCGTCCGAGACGCCAGTTCCAAGGGCTGACGACTGCTCACGTTCGAGTCGCGGCCCCCTGAGGCGGATGAACGGAAGATCTCCCCGCGCCCTGCGGGTACGGGGGTACGGCAGGGCGGGGAAGCGTTATCCGCCGTACCCGTTGTTGCCGCTACCGCTTGCCGATGAAGATGCCGCCGACGATGCGGCCGCGGAGATTGCTACGCCGGCGGACGTCACCACCCACCAGCTCCCCTTGATGCCCTGGCCCTTGACGTCGCCTGGTGCCTTGTCCGCGGCGAAGTGATACAGCGGCCAACCGTTCAGCGTCACCTGCTTCTTGCCGTCAGGAGTGGGGATCGTTCCCAGTGTTCCGGTTATTCCGTCACCCGTCGGAGTGCCGGCAGCGACCAGTGGCGGCCAGGTTGCCAGGCACTGGCCGGTGCACGAGCTCTTGCCGGATCCCTTGGTGTCCTTGGTGAACAGGTACAGCGACATGCCGGCACCGTCGACCACGATGTTGCCGAGAGACGACTGGCCGATCTTCAGCCCCGCGCCGGTAGCTGCTCCGGTTCCACCACCGGAAGCTTCGGCCGACCCGCCACCGGAAGCGGCGGCTGACCCGCCTCCGGAAGCGGCAGCAGATCCGCCACCGGCGGCGGAGGTGACCGCCGGGGCGCTGGTACTCGGCGCCGATGAACCACCGGCGGCCGGGCTGTTCGTTGAGGTGCTGTTGCTGCCGCAGCCGGCCAGTAGCAGTGCTGCCGTGGCCATGGCTCCGATGATGGATAACCTGCGCATGGGACCTCTCCCTCGAGATGAACCGGACATCACCGGCTGTACTAGGGGAGACGACCGTCCGCCGGAAGTGGTTCAGCCGGACGGACCTTTGAACCGAAACGCTGTCTTGGACGTCTTCATGGATATTGGTGCTGCTGCTCGGAGCAGGATCGACAGTGGAATCGAACCGCACACAGCTCCCACCGATACGAACCGATCGGAGTTGCACCATGCCGCTCGGTGATGAGGTTGTCGCGGCGATCTACGTCGAGCATGCCGACATGTTGCGACGCTTTGCGCTGCGGGCCGTGCACGATCCTGGTCGCGCGGAGGATCTGGTCCAGGAAGTGGTGTTCCGGGCGTGGCGCCGCTCACCCGCGCCGGACGACATGCGTAGCTATCTGTTGGCCAGCGCCCGGAATCTGGTGATCGACCAGTACCGCGCCGCTGCCCGCCGACCACAGGAGAGTCAAGACGCGGCGATCCCGGAGACGCCAGGGGCCAGCGATCCGGAGTCGGAGGTCAACCGGCTGCTGGACCAGATCCTGGTAGAAGACGCACTGACCCGACTACAGCCCGATCACCGAAACGTGGTGCAGGCCTTGTACTTTGCCGGAATGTCGGTGCAGCAAGCTGCGGACACGCTCGGTGTCCCGGCCGGCACGGTCAAGTCGCGCGCCTACTACGCGGTGCGATCGCTGCGGACGATTCTGGACGAGATGGGAGTGCAGCAGTGAGCACCGAACACGAGAACCTGCACCAACTGCTCGGCGCCTTCGTCCTCGGTGGGCTGGACCCGGATGAGCACCGCGCCTTCACCGCACACTTGCGCAGCTGTGCCGAATGCCAGCGGGAGGCCGCCCAGCTGTCAGGACTGCCCGCCCTGTTGAGCCTGGTACCGATGGATGTTGCTGGCACGGCGACCACCAGCACGGCTCGGTCGGCAGTTCCGTCGACCCCTACGTCGCTGACCGACCGGATCCGGCACGACCGTCGGCGCCGTCGGGTGTGGGCGGGCGCGCTGATCGCTGCTGTCGCCGCCGGGTTCCTGGTGTTGGGTTTCGCGATTCGGCCGGCCATCACCGGACCCCAAACCTCGACGGTCCAGGCGGCGCAGAGCATCAACGTGACCGCAGAGCCCGACGATCCGGCGCACCCGGTGCAGGCCGCGCTGCAGATGTTCCCGAAGCAGTGGGGGACCCAGTTAGACCTGCAGGCGTCCTATCTGCCGACCGGCGGAATGATGACGCTGTGGATCATCGGCACCGACGGGGCCAGCCATCAGGTGGCCAGCTGGAACGCCACCGACGCCGGCCGCTGCTCGCTGTCCGCTGCGTCGTCGGTGCGGACCAGCGCCATTGCCAGCATCGAACTTCGCACGGAGGCCGGCAAGAAGCTGGCGACCGCGCGGCTTGCCGGGTAGCGGCACAGTTGTCCCGAAGACTTCTGAGGTAGCCGACTCTGAGGTAGCGCACCGACACAGATAGGGAGCACTGCCGATGTAGCCGGCTACCTCAGACGCCGATCGTTGGTATCGAGCCGCTGAACAGCGGATCGGACGAGAGGCAGCAGGCCATGTGGAACACATTTGAAACCGAAGCGGCCTACCGGCGCGAACAGTTGACGAAGGATTGGCACGGCAACGGGTGGGGTCACCGGTGGTCGATCAGGCGGTCGCAGTCAGCGGCGAAGACGACGCGGGCGGTACCGGCTCAGGCCCGGCCAGCCGGGCAGCCCCGCTCGGCATGACCGGCGGCGCGCCGGCCGCGCTGGCGCCGTGGCCACTGTCCGCGGTGTCGGTCCGAACAGCGATGATGGACCCTGTGATCGTTGATCGGATCGCCACCGCGCTGGTGGGTAGGACCGCGGAGCTGGCCGAGCTGCGCAAGGTGCTCGGCACCGAGAGTGGTGCAGGAGCCGCAGATTCAGCCGCCACGAACCTCCGCGCCGGGTCCGGCCAGCAGGCCGTGCTGCTGGCCGGCGACGCCGGAGTGGGCAAGAGCCGGCTGCTGGCGGAGCTGGTGTCCGGCGCACACGGCAGCCACACCGTGTTGATCGGGCACTGCCTGGACTTCGCGGAGTCGGCGCCGCCCTACCTGCCGTTCGTTGAAATGTTCGGCCGATTCGCCGAGGAGAATCCAGCGCAGGCAAGGGATCTGGCCGCCAGGCATCTGGGGGTGGCCCAGCTGTTGGATCGGCGAGGCGCGCTCGGCGCTGCCGGCTCCGGTGAGGCAACCCCGGCGCTGGGCAGGGACGACCTGCGCGCCGATCTGCAGGCAGCGCTGACCGACCTCGGCTCCGAAAAGCCGCTACTGGTGGTGGTCGAGGACGCCCATTGGGCGGATCGGTCCACCCGGGACGTGCTGGGACTGTTGTTCTCCCGCGGGTTCGGATCGCAGGTCTCCCTGGTGGTCTCCTATCGCAGCGACGACGTGCACCGCAAGCACCCGCTCCGCGCTGCGGCCGCCGAGTGGATGCGGCTGTCCGGCGTCCGCCGGCTGACGCTGGAACCGCTGCCCGACCCGGAGGTGCGCAACCTGGTCGGCCAGCTCGCCGCCGGCGCGCTGCCGGAGGCGACGATCCAACAGATCGTTGCCAGGGCCGATGGCAATGCCTTCTTCACCGAGGAGCTGGTGGGCGCTGCGGACTCCGACACGGCGTTGCAGATTCCCGACGACCTCGCCGGGCTGCTGCTGGTGCGGCTCGATCGGCTGGACGACGATGCGCGGACCGTCGTCAGCGTCGCGGCGATCGGTGGCCGCGGGGTGTCGCACGAGCTGGTGGCCCAGGTGGTCGCCCTGCCGGAAGATCGGTTGGAGGCCGGGCTGCGGGCAGCGGTCGACGTCCATGTTCTTGTCCCGGTCGGCCGCGACGGCTACGGCTTCCGGCATGCGCTGCTGGCCGAGGCCGTCTACGACGATCTGCTGCCGGGGGAACGCCGCCGCTGGCATGCCCGCTATGTGCAGATCCTCGCTGCCCTGCCCGACTCGCAGGTCCGGCCCGGGCACTGGGCCGAGCTGGCCAGGCACGCGCGGGCGGCGCGCGACGACGAGATCGCCGTCACCGCGGGTATCAAGGCTGCCCGCGAGGCGAGAGCCAGCGGCGGTCCGACGGAAGCGGCCGAACAGTATCGACTGGCACTTGATCTGCTGGAGAGCCGGCCGGCCCTGGCACCCGAGGTCGACAGGATCGACGTCGTCGAGCAGCTGGCGGCCAACCTGTTCGCCGCCGGCGACGGACCGGCCGCCATCGACGTCGCCCGCTGCCTGGTCGACGATTTGCCGGCAACGGCGGACGAATCAGTACGAGCCCGCTCGCTGGCGCTGTTGGCCGAATCCGCCCTGGCCGAGGACTCCTGGCTGGCCTTCGAGACGTCCGAACAGGGGCTGGCGCTGATGTCCGCCGATCGCCCAGGTCCGTTGCGAGCCAGGCTGCTGTCGGTCAATTCGCGAGCCAGCATGGGCATCAACGACGTGGACAGAACCAGGGCGAGCGCCGGTGAAGCGCTGGCGCTGGCGGAGCGCTTCGGGCTGACGGACGTGGTCGCCGACGTGACGACGACGCTGGCCCGGCTCAAGGAGTACACCGGCGATACCGAGGCATCCATCGCGGAGCTGACAGCGGTCGTCGGCAAGGCAAGACGGGAAGGCCAACTCAGCACCGAGCTGCGCGCCCAGCATCACCTCGGCGGGGTTCATCTGGGTGCCGGTGATCTACCCGCAAGCCTTGCCGCCTACACGGTGGCCGCCGAACGGGCGTCCGAGACCGGTCAGCACTACGCGCCCTGGGGCCTTGATGCCAGGGTGCTGGCGGCCATCACCGCACACATCATGGGGGAGTGGACGACGGCTGACGCCCTGTTGACGGCATCGCCTGCCCAGCCCGCCGGCCGGATACCGAGTCCCGCCGCCGGCTCGCTGAACGCGGCGGCGATGCAGTTGGCCGCGGGTCGTGGCGAGCGGCACCGTGGTCTGGAAATGCTCGCCTCCATCCGCGGGGGCTGGGGACACGATGGACTGATCGTCTCCAACGCCGGCTTCGCCGCGATCGACCTGTACGGCGACGCCGGCGACCTGGCGGCCGCCGCGGCGATCCACGACGAGATCGTCGACAAGCTGAGCACCATGTGGACCAGCGCGCTGTTTCCCGGCCGGATCCGGCTGTCGGGTTTGTTGCTCGGCCAGCTGGCCGCCGCGGCGGCAGCCGCCGGCAGTGCCGAGCGGGCCGCGATGGTGGCGCGGGGCCGGGAAC
>JALYVF010000239.1 GCA_030853385.1 Actinomycetota bacterium
CACCGGGGTGGTGGACGGCGCTGGGTCGGAAAGCGCTGGGTCCGGCACGATCACGGTCGCGCCCGCTGGCTGACGGTCGCCGGCTATCAGTTCGGCGCCGGTAACGGTTACCGCATCGGCGTCGTCAGCGATCTCAGACGGAGCGTCGGCATCGGAGTCGTCGACATCGGGGCCCTCGGCATCGAGTCCTTCAGCCCCGGGGTCGCTGTCGGACCGCTGCCCGGCCACCACCGCTGGGTCTTCCCGACCCTTCCGACGGCGCAACACCAGGAAGATCACCGCCAGCACGAACAGCGCGATGGCAACCACGATGTTCACCCGCAGACCGAAGATGTGGGTGCGGGCCGGGTCGATGCGCAGCGCCTCGATCCAGGCCCGGCCGGCCGTATAACCCGCGACGTACAGCGCGAACACCCGGCCGCCGCCGAGCTTGAATCGCTTGTCGGCCCAGACGATCAGCGCCGCCACCAGCAGGTCCCAGATCAGCTCGTACAGAAACGTCGGGTGGTACGTCCCGCACAGCACCGTCGGGACAGCCTTGATGTACTCGGTGGGAAACTCCGGGGCCTTCCCGGCGTTGACGCAGTCCTGAAAGGTACCGGCCACTCCGCCAGGGGTCCGTAGGTAAACCGCCAGGCCCCACGGCAGCGTGGTCTGGGCCCCGAACAGCTCCTGGTTGAAGTAGTTGCCCATCCGGCCGATCGCCTGCGCCACTACCAGGCCGGGCGCCAGCGCGTCGGCCACCGGCGGCATCGGAATCTTGTAGTGCCGACAGCCCAGCCAGATACCCAGCGATCCGAGCGCGACGGCGCCGGGAATACCCAGGCCGCCGTCCCAGATGGCGAAGGCCTGCCACGGGTTCTTGCCGGCGCCGAAGTACAGCGCATGATCGGTGAGGACGTGGTACAGCCGACCGCCGACCAGCCCGAACGGCACCGCCCAGACGGCAAGGTCGGCGACCCGACCCTTGGCACCGCCGCGGGCGACGTAGCGTCGGCCGCCCCAGACGACACCGACGATGATGCCGAGAATGATGAAACCGGCATAGGCGCGCAACGGGATCGGCCCGAGGTTCCAGACACCGCGGGGCGGGGACGGAATGGAGGCGAGGTACTGCGTCACGCGGGGGTCTCCTCGGTGGTTCGGCTGGGGCGCAGCGTCAACTGACGGCGCGGTGGCGGACGCCGGCGGCGAGCTCGGCGGCCAAGCCTGCCACAGCGGTGTGAGAGCCCCGGCCTCGACCGGCAAGGGCGACGAAGGCCGTGCCGACGATCACCGCGTCGGCGTAGGCCGCGATCTCGACCGCCTGCGCCGCGGTGCGGACGCCGAGCCCGACGCCGACGGGCAGCTCGGTGACCTGCCGACAACGGGCAACCAGCTCCGGTGCCGAACTGGCCACCTGGTCCCCGCCGCCGGTGACGCCCATGATCGACGCCGCGTACAGGAAGCCCCTGCTGGCGGTGGCGGTCAGGGTGATCCTGTCCAGCGGCGACGACGGCGCCACCAGGAAGATCGGCGCGATGCCGGCCTCCGAGGTCGCCGACAGCCACTGCTGCGCCTCGTCGACGATCAGGTCGGGGGTGATCACCCCGGAGCCGCCGGCCGACGCCAGGTCTCTGGCAAACCTGTCCTGGCCGTAGGCAAGTATCGGGTTGAAGTACGTCATCACCACCGCCCGGCCGCCGGCCGAGGTGACGGCCTCGACGGTGCCGAGCACGTCGGCGATCCTGGTGCCGGCGGCCAGCGCCTGCTGCTGCGCTTGCTGGATGACAGGTCCGTCGATCACCGGGTCGGAGAACGGGATGCCCACCTCGACCAGATCGCAGCCGCCATCTATCATGGCGCGCAACAACTCTCGCGATCCGGCAACATCGGGATACCCGGCCGGTAGATAGCCGATCAGTGCCGCCCTGCCCTCGCCGCGGGTCTCTGCGAACAGCTCGTCGAGGGCGCTGGTTCCGGTGGCGGCGGTTCGGTGATGCTCCGCTCGCTGTCGCCTCACAGCTTGAACCACTTCATGGCCGTTTCCATGTCCTTGTCGCCGCGGCCGGAGATGTTGATCAGCACGATCCCGTCCGGGCCGAGCTGTTGGGCGATCTTTACCGCGCCGGCGACGGCATGGGCCGACTCGATGGCCGGGATGATGCCCTCGGTGCGGGACAGCAAGGCGAAGGCATCCATCGCCTCCGCATCGGTGATCGAGATGAACTCGGCGCGGCCGATCGAGGCCAGGTGGGCGTGTTCCGGGCCGACCCCCGGATAGTCCAGTCCGGCCGAGATCGAGTGCGAGGAGATGATCTGGCCCTCGTCGTCCTGCAGCAGGTAGGAGCGGGCGCCGTGCAGCACTCCGACGGTGCCGCCGGAGATGGTCGAGGCGTGCCGGCCGGTCTCGATGCCGTCGCCGCCGGCCTCGCAGCCGATCAGCCGCACCGACGGGTCGTCGAGAAAGGCGTGGAAGACGCCGATCGCATTCGAGCCGCCGCCGACGCAGGCCACTACGGCGTCCGGCAGCCGACCGGTGAGCTGGCAAAGCTGTTGCCGCGCTTCGAGTCCGATGATCCGCTGCAGGTCGCGGACGATCATCGGGAACGGGTGCGGGCCGGCCGCGGTGCCGAAGATGTAGGAGGTGCTGGCGACGTTCGTCACCCAGTCCCTGAACGCTTCGTTGATCGCGTCCTTCAGGGTGCCCGATCCGGTAGTGACCGGGATGACGGTGGCGCCGAGCAGCTTCATCCTGGCGACGTTCAGCGCCTGCCGCTCAATGTCCACGGCGCCCATGTAGATGACGCAGTCCAGGCCGAGCAGGGCGGCGGCGGTGGCCGTCGCGACGCCGTGCTGGCCGGCGCCGGTCTCGGCGATCACCCGCTTCTTGCCCATCCTGCGGGTCAGCAGTGCCTGTCCGAGCACGTTGTTGATCTTGTGGCTGCCGGTGTGGTTCAGGTCTTCGCGCTTGAGCAGTAACCTCGCGCCACCAACGTGCTCGGTGAGTCGCAGCGCCTCGGTGAGCGGCGACGGGCGGCCGGCATAGGTCTCCGCCAAGTGGTCGAGTTCACCGAGATACTCCGGATCAGACCTGGCCTTCTCGTAGACGTCGGCGATCTCGTCGAGCGCCGCCACCAGCGCTTCCGGCAGCCAGCGGCCGCCCATCTCGCCGAAGTAGCCGCGCGAGTCTGGGTCGTGCGGGGTGCCGGTGAGACCGTCGGACGGGCGGGGCAGTCCGTCGGGTCGGGGCCGGCGGCCGTTCTGGGCAGTCACGATCAGTTGGCCGGCCGCGGGCAGGAGGGATGGGAGCCGGCAGTCACCAGATCGGCGACCGCGGCGCGCGGATCGCCGCTGGTCACCAGTCCCTCGCCGACCAGCACCGCGTCGGCGCCGGCGCCGGCGTAGGCCAGTAGATCGTTGGGGCCGCGGACCCCGGACTCGGCGATGGTGACGATGTCGCTCGGCAACCCTGGCGCGATCCGTCCGAACACGTCCCGGTCGACGTTGAACGTCGTCAGGTCCCTGGCGTTGATGCCGATGACCTTGGCACCGGCGGCCAATGCCCTGTCCGCCTCCGCCTCGGTGTGCACCTCGACCAGTGCCGTCATCCCCAGTGACTCGACCCGCTCCAGCAATCCGTGCAACACCTGCTGCGGGAGAGCGGCCACGATCAACAGCACGACGTCGGCGCCGTGGGCGCGTGCCTCGTGCACCTGGTACGGGGTGACGATGAAGTCCTTGCGCAGCACCGGGATGTCGACGGCGGCGCGAACAGCATCAAGGTCGGCCAGCGAGCCGCCGAACCGGCGTTGTTCGGTGAGGACCGAGATGGCGCGGGCACCGCCGTCGGCGTAGATGGCTGCCAGCTCGGCCGGGTCGGCGATGTCGGCGAGCGCACCGCGGCTCGGGCTGGCCCGCTTCACCTCGGCGATCACCCCGACCCCTGGTTCTCGCAGGATCGGCAACACCGGAAGGGCGCCAGCTGCGGCCGCAGCCAACGCCTTGATCTCGGCGAACGGCACAGCGGCCTCGCGGACCGCGAGGTCTTCCCGTACCCCCTCGATCAGGGCCTCGAGTACGTTCACCGGCTCTTCTCCCGCCGCTGGCTGCTTCAGTGGCCTGTTCCCCGCAACCACTGAAGACGGCAACGGTCAATGTCAGATCTGTTGTTTCGGGACTGCGCTGGTGGCGCGGCCATCATCGTAACCGGCCCCGATCAGCGGTCTTGACCACCCGGCGACTCGGCCGGCTGCCCGCCGGTGCTGTCGCCGCCATCACGGACATCGCCGCCATCGCCGGTCGGGTCGTCGCCGGCGTCCAGCGACTTCCACAGCGCCGCCGCCTCGTCCTCCGGCTCCGGCTGGGCGGCCGCGACGGCCCCCGCTGTCGGCGCCGCCGTGGCCGGATCACGATCGAACCGGCCGCCCATACCGCGGCCGGGGAATGCCCCGGCCAACACCAGCACGCCGCCGGCCAGCACCAGCAGCCCACCGAGGCAGTCGAACAGCGGACCGATCAGGTTCCGGTCGCCATCGACGATCCGCTCGACCTGTGGGTTCGCGTCGTGCACCAGGGTCGCCGGGATCGAGGACAGGGCGGACACCACCGCGACAACGGTCAGCGCGCCGACCGCCGCCAGCAGCGCACCGACGACCCTGCGCAGCACCCCACGGGCGGCGGCCACCGCGCCGATGCCGGCAACGGCGACCAGTGAGAGTGCGAACAGTGCCGGCGACACCTGGCGTCCGGTGAACGTCGCGGTCTGCGCGCCGAGCAGCGGATGCGTCCAGTGCACCGTCCACCAGCGCGGCAACGCACCGCCGGCCATGCTGGCAGCGCCGAGCACCACCAACAGCGGGACGAGAGCGCGTCTACTCACGCCCGGTCGCCCGCCACCGGTTGGCCGGCCACCGGTCGCAGGGTTCCGGCGGTCGCCACCGCTCGCAGCACCGCCGCCGCCTTGTGGTGGCATTCGGCATCCTCGCTGGCCGGTACCGAGTCGGCGACGATGCCGGCTCCGGCTTGCACATGCGCGACCCCGTCGGCGACCAGCGCGGTGCGGATGGTGATCGCGGTGTCGGCGTCACCGGCAAAATCCAGATAGCCGACGACGCCGCCGTAGATGCCGCGCCTGGCCGGCTCCAGTTGCTCGATGATCTGCATCGCCCGCGGCTTGGGGGCGCCGGACAGCGTCCCGGCCGGGAAACACGCGGTGAGCGCATCGAAGGCCGACCGGCCGACCGCCAGCCGCCCCGTCACGGTGGAGACGATGTGCATCACGTGGCTGTAGCGCTCGACAGTGAAGAACTCGGTGACCTTGACACTGCCGGCCGCACACACCCGGCCCAGATCGTTGCGGCCGAGGTCGACCAGCATCACGTGTTCGCTGCGTTCCTTCTCGTCAGCGAGCAGATCTTTGGCAAGCAGCTGGTCGTCCTCGGCGTCGACCCCACGCGGACGGGTGCCGGCGATCGGATGCATCGTCACCTGGCCGTCCCGCACGGTGACGAGCGCTTCGGGCGACGATCCGACGATGCTGATCGGCTCGCCCTGCTCTCCTCCGTCGGGTCCGCCGGGTGTCGGCAGCTTCAGCAGATACATGTAGGGGCTGGGATTGGTCGCCCTGAGCACTCGGTAGATGTCCAATGGTTGCGCGACGGTGGGCGCATCGAAACGCTGCGACACCACGATCTGGAACGCATCCCCTGCCCGGATGTGTTCCTTCGCCGTTTCCACGGCGGCGCGGTAGTCGGCCTCGCTGGTGCGTCGGGCAAATGCCGGTTCCTGCGCGGCGAAGGTGGCGGCCGGCAAGCTCACTGGCTCGGCCAGCGCGGCCTGCATCGCGTCGAGCCGGTCGACGGCACCGGCGTAGGCGTCGTCCTCGCGGGCGTCCGTGCCGTCCCAGTTGATGGCGTTGGCGATCAGCGTGACGGTGCCTTCGTGGTGATCCAGCGCTGCCAGGTCGGAGGCCAGCAGCATCACCAGCTCCGGCACCCGCAGCTCGCTGGCGGTGTGCTCGCCGATCTTCTCCAGCCGCCGGACGACGTCGTAGCCAAGGTAGCCGACCATTCCGCCGGTGAGCGGCGGCAGCCCGTCGAGCGGTTCGGTGTGCAGACCGGCCAGCGTCTTGCGCAGCACCTCGAGCGGGTCGCCGTCGGTCGGTACGCCGAGCGGCGGATCGCCGATCCAGGTTGCGGCGCCAGCGTTTTCGCTGAGCGCGGCGACGCTGCTGGCGCCGACGAAGCTCCACCTTGACCACGACCTGCCGTGCTCCGCCGACTCCAGCAGGAAGGTTCCAGGGCGGTCGGCGGCCAGCGTCGCGTACAGCCCGACAGGGGTGACGGCGTCGGCGAGCAGGGTGCGGGCCACCGGGATGACCCGGCGTCCCTCGGCGGCCAGCGCGGCGAACCCGTCACGGGTCGGGAAGGTTTCGCCGAGCGGTCGCGCGGTGACGGGCATGGTCCGTCATTCTGCCTTCCGGGCGCCGGCCGGCCGGGTTCCGGGGCCAGCATCGCTCAGCCTGCGTGACGTTTTGTGTCCGAGTAGCGTCATTTGCGCCGCCGTCAGCTCGTGCGGCGGCCCGGCCACCTGCAACCACCCGGTCACCAGCACGGTGACGGCCAGTACCGGCACCACCGGCACCTTCGAGGGACCGTCTGACGGGCACCGCAGACTCGCAGATCCGCGCCACCTACGATTTCCACGGTGTCGATAAATGCAGTGTCGATCAACGCGGGAGAGCTGGAGCGGATCTGCGGGCTGGGTTGGCCGGGAGTCGAGTCGGCCAGCATCGGCGACTGGTGGCTGCGCTACGGAAACGGGTTCACCAGCAGGGCGAACTCGGTGCTGCCTCTGGGATCTCCCGGGACCGATCCGAAAGATGCGGTGGCTGAGGTCGCTGCCTGGTACGCCGACCGGCAGCTGTCGCCGATCTTTCAGATCCCCACCGGATCGACGGTGGCCGCAGAGGTATCAGCGCTCGATGCGCAGTTGGCGTCCGAAGGTTGGACGCCGGGAGACACCGTTGCGGTGCTGACCGGCGACATCACCACCGCGTTGGCCCGCTCCCTTGACGGGTCGGACTCGAATGTGCTGTCCGTCTCGGTCGCCGACCGCCCGGGCGAGCAGTGGCTGTCGCTCGGTCGGTACCGAGGCAAGCCGATGCCGCGGGCGGCAGGCGCGGTGATGTCGGCAGGGCCGTCGCCCGCCTTCCTGTCCATCAGGCGCGGCGACCAGCTGGTCGGCGTCGCCCGCGGCGTCGTCACGGAGGGCTGGTTGGGGGTGACGGCGGTAACCGTCGCCGAGCAGGTCCGCAGGGCCGGCATCGGCACGGCGGTGATGACGGCGGCGCTGTCCTGGGGTGCGCAATCCGGCGCCGAATCCACCTACCTGCAGGTCGAACCGGACAATGTCCCGGCGATGAACATGTACGCCCGGCTGGGCTTCACCGAGCACCACGGCTACCACTACCTGTTGGCGCCCAAGGTTCATCGGTGAACACTCCGGTCCACTGGTATGCGGCGCCGGAGGTCGGGGTCGCCAGACACCGCACCCTCGGCCTGCTGTCGACCGCGCAGATCCTCGGCGGAATCGGCTCGGGCGCCGGTCTCAGCGTCGGCATCCTGCTGGCCGAGCAGGTCACCCACTCGGAGGGCTGGGCCGGGTTGGCCCGCTCCGGCACCACCATCGGCGCGGCCCTGTTCGCGATTCCACTCGCGGCGATCGCGGTCCGCTCCGGTCGGCGGGTATCGCTGGGTGGCGGCTGGCTGGCGGCGGCCGCTGGATCGCTGCTGTTGGTCGTCGCCGCCCAGCGGGTCGGTAGCACGCTGGCGACGGTGCTACTGATATTCGGCATGGTGCTGGCCGGCTGTGGCTCCGCCGTCACCCTACAGAGTCGTTACGCCGCAACCGAT
>JALYVF010000247.1 GCA_030853385.1 Actinomycetota bacterium
TGTCAGCTATGAGGCACCGTTCCTGTATCTGCTGTTCGGCAACGATCGAGCACTGCTGCTGGACACCGGTGCGACCGCCGATGCCACCCTGTTTCCGTTGCGGCGCACCGTCGACGAGCTGATGAACGGCTGGCTCGGGGAGAACCCGCGCACCGGCTATCAGCTCGTCGTCGCACATTCGCATGCGCATGCGGACCACCTGGCCGGCGATGGCCAGTTCGCCGGTCGGCCGGACACGGTGCTGGTCGGCTCGGCGGAACCGGAGGTGCGGGCATTCTTCGGGCTGACCGACGATCCGGACGACCTCGCGACCTTCGACCTCGGCTGCCGGACGCTTCGGGTGATCAGTTGCCCCGGCCACCACCCGACGTCAATCGCCATCTTCGATCGCTGGACCGGCTGGCTATTGACCGGCGACACCGTCTATCCGGGCAGGCTCTACGTGAAGGACTACCCGGCGTTCGTCGCCAGCATCGATCGACTGTCCCAATTCGCCAGCCGCAACCCGGTCGGCGCGATCCTTGGCTGTCACATCGAGATGACCATGACTGCCCGCCACGACTATCCGATCGGCGTGACGTTCCAGCCTGACGAGCGGCCGCTGCCGCTGACCGTCGACCAACTGCTGCGGGTGCGCGACGCCACACACGCGGTGGCCGATCGGCCCGGCGCGCACGCCTTCGACGACGTCGTCATCTTCAACGGACCGTGCCGGCCGGCGGTGGCCCGGCAGCTGATCCGTGCGCTGTGGCAACGGCTTCGGCCGGCCGGCGACCTACCCGTGTAGGACACCGACGGCCTGCTGCGTTACCGTCTGAGCTGCCACTGTTCGCCGGCTGTTCTCCGACCTGACGTCAGGAGCTTCGTTGCGGGACATCGCAGTGTTCAGCGGTAGTGCGCATCGGGAGCTGGCCGCGGAAGTGTGCGCCGAACTCGGAGTTCCGTTGCAGCCGACGCGGCTCACCAGGTTCGCCAACGACTGCCTCGAGGTACAGCTGCAGGCGAACTGCCGCGAGCGGGACGTGTTCCTGATCCAGCCGTTGGTGACGCCGGTGCAAGAGCATCTGGTCGAGCTGCTGCTGATGATCGACGCCGCCCGCGGCGCCTCGGCCGGCCGGGTCACGGTGGTGATGCCGCACTACGCCTATGCCAGGTCGGACAAGAAGGACGCGCCCCGCATCTCCATCGGCGGTCGGTTGATGGCCGACCTGATGGTCGCCGCCGGCGCAGATCGCATCCTCACCATGACGCTGCACTCCCCCCAGGTGCACGGCTTCTTTTCGGTCCCCGTCGACCACCTGCACGCTCTGCGGGAGATCGCGGCGCACTTCGCCCACTACGACCTGACGAACACCGTGGTGGTCTCCCCCGACCTGGGCAACGCGAAGGAGGCGGCGTCGTTCGCCAGGATGCTCGGGGTGCCGGTGGCCGCCGGCGCCAAGCAACGATTCGCCGACGACCGGGTGGCCATCACCTCGATCATCGGCGACATCACCGATCGCGACGTGATCGTGTTGGACGACGAGATCGCCAAGGGCAGCACCATCGTCGAGCTGGTCAGGGTGCTGCGCGAGCAGGGCGTCAAAACCGTGCGAGTGGCCTGTACCCACGGGCTGTTCACTTCCGCTGCGCTGCAGCGGATCGGCGCGCTCGACGAGGTCCGGGAGATCGTCTGCACCAATACGGTGCCGATTCCGGCGGCCGAGCTGGCGGGCTCCGAGCTGTTGACCGTGCTGTCGATCGCCCCGGCGATGGCCGAGGCGATGCGCCGCATCCACGACGGCGAATCGGTGAGCGCGCTGTTCACTCAGGACGAACCGGTCTCCGGCCAGGGCCTGTTCTGACGCTCTACCTTCAACCTCAACTAGGGGGTGAAACTAGGCGTTCCGTCGCAACAATGCCGGCAGTAGGGCGGCGCCTGGCGCGTTGGCGCTCTCGGCCAGAACATCGCCCGGGTTGTTCAGCACACACGACTTGAGCGACAAACAGCCACAACCGATGCAGCCGGTCAACCGGTCCCGCAGCGCCTCGATGGCCTGGATCTGCGCATTCAGCCTGTCCTGCCAGTCCTTCGAGATCCGCGCCCAGTCGGACAAGGTCGGCGTCCTGCCGTTCGGCAGCCGGCGCAACTCGGCCGCGATCTCGTCCAGCGACAAGCCGACGTTGCGGGCCGCCCTGACGAAAGCCAGCCGGCGCAACACGTCCCGCCGATAGCGGCGCTGGCCACCACCGGTGCGGGTCGACTCGATCAGCCCCTGGGTTTCGTAGAAGCGCAGCGCAGACGGCGCATAGCCGCTGCGATGCGCGACATCGCCGACGGTCAGTGGATTCGGGTTCGCTGGCACACCAACGACAGTACCCGATACATGAACTTAACTTGAAGTCTGCGAGCGGCCGTCTACGCTCAGCCGATGGATCCCATCGAGGCCCTTGAGCGGGTGTCGTACCTGTCCGACCGTGGTCGCCTTGACAGTCGCAAGTCCGAGGCGTTCCTGAAGGCAGCTGCGGTGCTGCGGGCACTACCCACCGAAGAGCTGGAACAGCGGATTGCCAACGGCACCATCACCTTTCTGGCGGGCATCGGGCCGAGCACGGCTGCCGTCATCCAGCAGGCGGCGGCCGGCACTATTCCCGACCGCATTCAGAAGCTGGAGCAGGAAACGGTGGTGCCGATCGGTGCCGGAGCAGCCATCCGCCAGCAGCTGCGCGGCGATTGCCACACCCACACCCGGGCCAGCGACGGCAGCGCCACCATCATCACCATGGCAACGGCGGCCAGGGCACTAGGCCACGAGTACCTGGTGGTCACCGATCACTCCCCCAGGCTCACCGTGGCCAACGGGCTGAACCGCGACCGGTTGCTGGCCCAGCTGGACGACATCGCCGACCTCAACGAGCAGTTCGCACCGTTCCGGATTCTCACCGGCATCGAGGTCGACATCTTGCCCGACGGCGAACTGGATCAGGACGACGATGTTCTCGAGCGGCTGGACATCGTGGTCGCGTCGCTGCACAGCAAGTTGACGATGGACGCCGCCGCCATGACCAGGCGAATGCTGGCGGCCGTTCGCAACCCACGCACCGACATTCTCGGCCACTGCACCGGTCGCAAGCTGCAGCCGACCGCGGCTGAGCCGAAAGTTGTTCGGCCCCAATCGAAGTTCGACGCCAGGACGGTGTTCGCGGCCTGCGCAGAGGCGCAGACGGCGGTGGAGATCAACTCGCGGCCGGAGCGGCAGGACCCGCCGGACGACCTGCTCAAGCTGGCCGTCGACGCCGGCTGCCTGTTCTCCATCGACACCGACTCGCATGCGCCGGGGCAACTGGAGTTCCTCAATTACGGCGCCGACAAGGCTGCGGCTCACGACATCGACGTCGACCGCATCGTCACCAGCTGGCCTATGGACAAGCTACTCGAATGGAGCCATCGCCACTGAGTCGCCGGCATTTGGGTCGCCGACCGGTGAGCCGGTTTCGGTGCAACACCACCGCTCAGTGCAGCATCTCGGCATCCTTGGCAAAGCCAACGAGATCGTGGATCAGCGAGGACAACTCCGCCGGGGTGGCGCCGTCGGCCAACGCGGTGGCGACGTCCTCGGCGGCGCAGCGGACCTGGAAAAGCCTGTCCGACAACGACTCTCGCTCGTCACCGGTCAACACCACGGCGTCGGCGGGCAACCCGCCGCGGTCCAGCGCAGCACGGCTCTCGTACGCCCGCTGCCGACAGGACTGCCCGCAGTAGCGGCGCTTGCGCCCAACGGAGTTGCCGCCGGCCAGCTCGCGCCCACACCACAGGCAGCGGCGCGGCGCCGACGACCGCAGGCTGGGCGCGGTCGCCGTGTCAGCAGGCTCGTCCGTCACGGCTGCAACCGTAGTCAACGCGGGCATGCCGACCCAACTACGCGAGTCGCAACCCGAGCAACGGTCGTGCCAGACTGCGGCTGTGCCAGACTGCGGCTGTGCCAGACTTCGGACGTGACGCGCTACCTGGACAGCCCCACGCCACGGGCGTTCGCGCACCGCGGCTGGCACACCGGCGACCTGGCCGGGCTGGAGAACTCGATGGCCGCCTTCGGTCGGGCCCTCGAAGAGGGATACCGATACCTGGAAACCGACGTGCACACCACCAAAGACGGTGTGCTGGTCGCGTTCCACGATGCGGTACTGGACAGGGTGTCCGACGGAACCGGCCCAATCGCCACCCAGACCTGGGACCAGATCCGGCACGCCCGCATCGGCGGCCGGGAACCCATCCCGCTGTTCGCGGAGGTGCTCGCCAACTTCCCGGAAGCCATGGTCAACGTCGACCCGAAGTCCGACGCCGCCGTCGGACCGTTGATTGACGTGCTGGCCGATGCCGGTGCCCAGCACCGGGTCTGTCTCGGTTCGTTCTCCGGCAAACGACTGGCCGCCCTGCGCGCCGCACTCGGACCGTTGGTGGCCACCTCGCTGGCGCCGGGCGAGGTACTGCCGCTGGTCGGGCCGGCAGCGATCTTCACCGGTGAGAAGCTGTCGGCGCTCGGCGCCGTTGCCGCCCAGGTTCCGGTCCGCTACGGACTGCTGCCCGTGGTGACGCGGAAGTTCGTCGAACGCGCCCACCGCAGCAACCTTGAAGTGCACGTATGGACCATCGACGATCCCGCCGAGATGCACCGGCTGCTGGATCTGGGGGCCGACGCCATCATGACCGACCGACCGGATGTGTTGCGCGAGGTCTATTCCGAGCGCGGCGTCTGGCGGTAACGACTGCGAAGCATCGGCGACGATAGGGAGTGCCTGGACGCCGGGACCCTCTCGATCCACCCGCGCCGAAAGATTCGCCGACGTCGGCGCTGTCCTCGGTACCGGCCACCAAACTCGATCGGACCAACAGGGGCCAGATCACCTCGCGGCGGGGGCTCACCAGTGCCACCGTCGAGGTCGATGACACCATCGACCTGCGCGACCTGGTGCGGTCGGCCCGGCCGGTTCAACGCCAGGGTGGTCGGCGGCTGGGTAGCCCGCGAAGGTGCCTAGAATGAGTCGTCAGCTGTTCGCAATGCGGTTGGCAGCACTATCGGCGGCCGCGCAGCAGCGGCCGAGGTGGGAACTAATCCGCCGTTCGAACCGTTATGTATCGTGGCGCGCGCCCCGACCCGCCGCTGATCCAGGCTGACCCAGGAGGAATCACCCATGGCTGATCGCGTTCTCCGCGGTTCCCGACTCGGTGCCACCAGTTACGAGGCCGACCGCAATCACGACCTCGCTCCCCGCCGGACGGCTACCTATGCCTGCCCGCGCGACCACGAGTTCACCGTGCCGCTGGCCGACGACGCCGAGGTGCCCGGCGCGTGGGATTGCCGCATGCACGGCCTCGAGTCGACCCTGGTCGACGGCTCGGTCCCCGAATCCAAGGCGGTCAAGCCGCCGCGGACGCACTGGGACATGCTGCTGGAGCGCAGGTCCGTTGCCGAGCTGGAAGAGATCCTGAACGAGAAGCTCGGCGACCTCAAGGCCCGTCGCACCCTGCAGTAGCCAAGGCACGGCAGTAGCGATGGCCCGGCCGCTACCACGTCACCGTCCGGCAGCGACATCACCGTCCGGCAGCCGCCGACCTGTCAGCACCGCCCGAGGATTCGTCCTCGGTAGGTGCTGCGTCTAGCGACCGGCCGACACCGGAGTCTTTGCCTTCCCGAACAGGTTGCGCAGCTGCATGACCCGATTCTGGACGCCCCACCAGCCGACCTTGAGGAACGCCTCGCGGACTATGTTGCCGCTCATCTTGGACTCGCCGATGGACCGCTCGGTGAAGGTGATCGGCACCTCGGCCACCTGGAATCCGGCCTGGATGGTGCGCCAGGTCAGGTCGACCTGGAAGCAGTATCCGTGCGATTCGACACTGTCCAGCTCCAGCGCCCGCAGCACCTCGGCGCGGTAGGCGCGGTAGCCGGCGGTGATGTCCTTGATGCCAACCCCCAGGGCCAGCCGCGAGTACAGGTTTCCGCCGCGGGAGATCGCCTTGCGGATCGACGACCAGTTCACCGTGGCGCCACCGGGGACGTACCGCGATCCGATCACCAGGTCGGCATGGGCGGTGGCCGCGAGCAGCCGGGGCAGCTGCTCGGGCGCATGCGAGCCGTCGGCGTCCATCTCGACCAGCAGCGCGTAACCACGATCCAGGCCCCAGCGAAATCCGGCGATGTAGGCAGCCCCAAGGCCGGTCTTCTCGGACCGGTGCATCACGTTGATGTGCTCGTCCTCGGCTGCCAACTCGTCGGCGATGGCGCCGGTGCCGTCGGGTGAGCCGTCGTCGAGCACCAGCACATCCGCAGCCGGCACGGCTGCCCGCACTCGTCCGAGGATGAGCGGCAGGTTCTCCCGTTCGTTGTAGGTCGGGATCAGCACCAGAACGGAGTGGTCGGCCACCGCCCCGGCAGCGCGGGCTGGCTCGGGTTGTGGGGTGGCGGCATTGCGGTCACTGTCGGCCGTCACGGCGTCGTTTCCTCCTTCTCGTGATGCTGGGGGGCTTGCCGCCGGCGACGAATACGACCGGCGAGCAGCAACAGTAATGCCAACGGCGTCGCCGCGGTCGCCACCCACTCGACGGGCGCTCCGAGCACGGTACCGGGCGTGGTCGTGTCGATCAGCGGAACGCTCGGATCGAGGTAGCCGGGGGTGAACAGCGGAATGCTGGACTCCACCGATCCGTCCGGCCTGATCACCGCCGACACCCCGCTGGTCGCCGCGATCAACACCTCTCTGCCGTGCTCGACGGCCCGCACCCTGCTCATTGCCTGCTGCTGGTAGGTCTCGTCGGTGTACCCGAAGGTGGCGTTGTTGGTCTGCACCACCAGCAGCTGAGCTCCGCCGTTGATCACGTCCCTGGTGAGGCCGTCCTCCACCACCTCGAAGCAGATCAGGTCACCGAACGGAATGCCGTTCACGGTGAAGTTGCCCGGCCGGTTGCCGGGCAGGAACTCCGACTGCAACAGGTCCACTTTGCTCGAGAAGATCCTGAAGAACGATCGCCACGGCATGTATTCGGCGAACGGAACGGGATGACGTTTGGTGTAGGTGGCGCCCGGTCCGGTCTTCGGATCCCAGACGATGCCCATGTTGTAGTCGGTGCCCGGCTGGTTGCCGGCGACCACAGCGCCGACCAGAATCGGCACGCCGATGTCCTTGGCGGCTGCCGAAATCTCTTGTGCCGCATCGGCATTGGTGTACGGGTCGATGTCCGAGGAGTTCTCCGGCCACATCACCAGGTCCGGCTGGACCGCCTTCCCGGCCCGCACTGCCGCCGCCAGTTCGTGGGTGCGTTGCGCGTGGTTGTCGGTGACGGCCCGCCGCCTGGCGTTGAATTCCAGGCCGGGCTCGGGCACGTTGCCCTGGATGACGGCGATGGTCTTGTCGGGGTAAGCGGCCGCGTCGGACTGACTGACGGTGCTGAGGCGGCCGACCTGGCCGACGACGAACGACGCGCCGATCAGCACCACCGGCACCGCCAACAACAC
>JALYVF010000249.1 GCA_030853385.1 Actinomycetota bacterium
GACCGGGGCAGCCGGGGCAGCCGGTGCGCTGGGCGCCTCGAAAGTCGGCGCTGCGACCGGCGGCGTGGCCGGAGCTGACGGCGTGGCTGGAGCTGACGGCGTAGCTGGAGCTGACGGCACCGGCGCGGCGGCGACGGGCACTTCCTTGACCGGAGCTGGCGCCGCGGCGCTGCTGGCGCCTGGCTTCGGCGCCGACGGTTTGGCCGCCGTCTCCGCGGTCTTGGAAGCACCGTTGCTGGCACCGTTGGGTGCGCTGACGGCGGGTGCTGGGAATGCGTCGCGCAGTTTCCGCACGACGGGTGCCTCGATGGTCGATGACGCCGATTTCACGAACTCGCCCAGCTCTTGAAGCTTGGAAATGACGTCCTTGCTGGACTGTCCGAGTTCTTTTGCAATTGCGCTAACGCGGGCCTTGCCTGCCACTGCTCTCCTTACGGTGAGGCCGGGCGGGGTGATCCTGCCCGCACGGCCTTGCTAGTTAATGATGCTCATCGCTGGGGCTTCACTGCGTGCTCACGATGTTCAACCTGCACTTTCGGTGTTCGCTGCCTGATCGCTCAGGTAGCTCTGGACCTGCTGGGTGTCGATGGCGCTCGTCCGCACCCGGAGGGCGCGTCCGAAAGCTCGTCGACGCAGTGCTAGAAGTAAACACCCGCAATCCGGGTGAATCCACGCTCCTCGGCCGGGTTTCCGACGTTGCAGATCGGGAACCACTACAGCGACATCGACGGCGTTGCCGCCGGTGTCCGCCGCTGGGCTCACGACCACTCGGAGCAAAACATCGGGCCGTCCGCTCTCGCGACACCCCACACAGGTGCGCCACGAGCCGGACCGGTCCGACATGTCAGTCTACGCCCGCCTAGCCGCTGCTCAGGACCCGGTGCCGGGCGTCGACCCGTCCCCGGCGACCTGAGCGTCGGCCTGCCCCGCCGTGGAACCGTCCGGCTGCTGGTCGTGCTGATGATCGCCAGGGTGCTCGTCAGGGTGCTCCTCGGGGACCGCCTCACTGATGTGGGCGGACTCGTCGCCGTCAGCGGCCGACTGGGCATCGGAGCGGATGTCGATACGCCAGCCGGTGAGCCTGGCGGCGAGCCTGGCGTTCTGGCCTTCCTTGCCGATCGCCAACGACAACTGGAAGTCGGGGACCACCACCCTGGCCGCCTTCGCCACCGGGTCGACGACCGTCACCGACACCACCTGGGAGGGCGAGAGGGCATTGCCGACAAACGTCGCCGGGTCGTCGTCGTGGTCGATGATGTCGATCTTCTCGCCGTTCAGCTCGCTCATCACGGCCCGCACCCGTGAACCCATCGGCCCGATGCAGGCGCCCTTGGCGTTGACGCCGGGCACCATCGGCTTCACCGCGATCTTCGACCGATGGCCGGATTCCCTTGCCACCCCGGTGATCTCGACGCTGCCGTCGGCAATCTCCGGCACCTCCAGGGCGAACAGCTTGCGCAGCAGGTTCGGGTGGGTGCGGGACAGGGTGATCTGCGGGCCCCTAAGGCCGCGGGACACCGAGACGACATAGCAGCGCAGCCGCTGACCGTGGGTATAGGACTCGCCCGGCACCTGTTCCGCAGCAGGGATCACGCCCTCCACGTCGCCTAGGCTCACCACGATGACGCCGCGGGCATTGACCTTGGCGTCGGCGGACACCGTCCCGGTGATCAGCTCGTGCTCGCGGCCGGCGAAATCGCCAAACACCCGCTCGTTGTCGGCATCCCGGAAACGCTGGGTGAACACCTGCCGGGCGGTGCCGGCGGCGATCCGGCCGAAGTCGTCAGGAGTGTCGTCCCACTCCCGAACGACCTCGCCGGCCTCGTCCGTCTCGGTGGCCAGCACCTTGATCATTCCGGTGGTGCGATCCACTTCAACCCTGGCCTGCGGTGCGTGCCCCTCGGTGTGCCGATAGGCCGTGAGCAGGGCCGTTTCTAGGGTCTCGATCAGGGATTCGACACCGATGCCCTTCTCCACGGCCAGCAGGCGCAGGTTGGCAATATCCACGCTCTTCATGGGCGCTCCTCCTGGGTCCGGATATCGGTGTCGCTGTCTTTGGTGTTCTCGTCCTCGGCATCATCAGTGTCGTCGTCGGTGTCGTCGACATCGCTGTCGTCGTCCTGGCTTGGCTCCGCGGTGACCACGTCCGCGCTCCTCGGGTCGGCGGCCAGCAGCGCTGCCACTGCCTTTGACGGGCCGGAGAAGTCGACCTCGACTCTCGCCTTGGCGATCTCTTCGAACGGCAGCTGCCACTGGTCGGTGCCGGACTGTCCGCCGAGCAGATCCACCCCGGCCTCGGTGATGCCCAGCACTCTGGCGGTCAGCGACTCGCCGCCGGTGGTGGTGATGGCCACCAGCCGCCCGCGGGCCCGGTGGAAGTGTCGGGGTACCGTCAGCGGCCGGCCGATTCCAGGGCTGGTGACCTCGAGGGTGTACGGGGTGGAAGCGCCGGGGGTCGACTCGTCGTCGGCATCGAAGGCCGCCGAAAGATCTCTGCTGACGGCTGCGGCGGCGTCCAGCCCGACTCCGTGATCGGCGTCGATGATGACCCGTACCACCCGACGTCGACCCGCATTCACCACGGAGAAATCCTCGAGATCGAACCCGGCATCGGTCACGATCCGGGCCGCGAGTTCGCGCCACCGCTGTTCGCCGGCCGCCATGATCTCCTCGCCCGTGTGTAGTTGTCCTCGATCCGGCACAGCGTAACGCCAGCCGGGCCGCTACCGAATCCCATCGACGCGCAGGACCGGCACCGGGTGACCACCCGGCCCGCTGTCGGCTGCCATGATGGTCGCGTGCAGTCACCAGACCAGCGGCCACTGGATGTCGCCGTCACCCGCCGCGCAGTGCTGGCGGCCGCCAGTACCGCGGCCATCCTGGCCAGTACCGGGTGCACTGCTTTCTCGTCCACCAAGACCACCCAGACGGTGGTGGCCACTGCCCCGCAGCCGATCGACCCGATGGACACGTTGATCGCGATGACCCGCCTGCACCTGTTGCGGTTGGTGGCCGGTATCAAGCTGGGCGGCGACGCGGCGAAGAAGCTGCCGCCGCTGCGGGACGATCGGATCGCGCACCTCCAGCGGCTGCTGCAGGAGCAGGCTCGGGTCAACAGGTCCGCGGAGGCTCCGCTGACCCAGGCGGGACAGACGCTGCCGCCCCCCAGCTCGGCCGCAGCAGCGATTACCGGTGCCGCGCAGGACGCCGCGGACGCGCAGTTGGCGTTCTCCGATCAGCTGGGCAACGTCTCGAAGTATCGGGCGGAGCTGTTCGCCTCGATCTCGGCCTGCCTTTCCACGCACAGGGTGGTGCTCTCATGACGTCGACAGAGCCGACGGCGTCCACCAACGGCAGCGACAGCGCGACGGACGCCGCTCCGGCGCCAGCCGCCACCGTGCCGAGTACTACCACCGCTCCGGTCAGGTTGGATGCGACGTCAGGAGCGGCGCTGCAGCTTGCCCTGCGTGCGGAGAACGCCGCCGTCTGGGCCTACTCGCTGGTGGCCGCCAACGACCAGGGCGACAGCCACACCATCAACCAGATGATTTCGCAGCATCTGGTGCGCAGGGACGCTGCCGAGACCCGACTGGCAGACGGCGGTGTGACGCCGACGCCACCGGCGGCCGCCTATCGAACGCCGGCAGCTACCGACCTGAAATCGGCGCAAGCGTTGGCCATCTCCATCGAGAACGACTGTGCTGCCGGCTGGTTGTCGGTGGTCGCCGCTACCGACATCGCCGACCTTCGCGGGTTCGCCGCCAGTGCGCTCGCCGAGGCGGCGGTGCGGCTGGTGCAGTGGAAACAGCTGGCGAAGATTTCGCCGGTGACCACCCCATTTCCTGGCCAGCAGACGAGCTGAGGCGGACCGGCGAGCGGCCCCAGCTCAGCCGCGCACCTCGGTCAGCAGCGCTGCGACGGCCTGCTCGACCGGCACCTCGGCGATGGCACCGGTCGCCCGGTCTCTGATCTCCACCACCCCGTCGGCCAGACTCTTGCCGACCACCATGATCGTCGGCACGCCAATCAGCTCCGCATCCTTGAACCTCACCCCCGGCGACAGCTTCGGCCGATCGTCATAAAGCACCGAAAGACCTTGCGCCGCAATTCCTTCGGCGATCTCGGTGGCCTTGACGAATACCTCGTCCGCCGTGCTCTTGGCCATTGCTATCAGATGCACGTCCGCCGGCGCCAGCTCGCGGGGCCAGCTCAACCCCTTGTCGTCGTGGTTGTCCTCGGCGACCGCGGCGACCGCCCGACTCACGCCGACGCCGTAAGACCCCATGGTGACGGTGACCAGCTTGCCGTTCTCGTCGAGCACCTTGAGCCCGAGCACCTCGGCGTACTTGGTACCGAGCTGGAAGATGTGGCCCATCTCGATGCCCCTGGCCAGGCTCAGCGTCCCGGTGCCGCCGTCCGGGCTCGGGTCGCCCTGCCGGATGTCGGCGGCCTGGATCATCCCGTCGGCGGTGAAGTCCCTGCCGTGCACCAAGTTCAGCACGTGGGCACCGTGCCGATCGGCGCCGGTCACCCAGGCCGAGCCGATGGCGACCGAAGGATCGAGCAGGTAGCGGATCCCGCTGCTGTTCGCCTCGCCGAGCACGCCAGGTCCGAGGTAGCCCTTGGCGAGCTCGGGATGGGCGGCAAAGTCGTTGTCCCCGAATGGTTCCACCCCTGCCGGTGCCACTTGGGTGGCCAGCCGCTTCGGGTCGACCTCGCGGTCGCCGGGCAGTCCGATAGCCAAGGGTTCCCTGCTGCCGTCGGGATGGGCCAGCATCACCAGCACGTTCTTCAGGGTGTCGGCGCCGGTCCATGCCCGGCGGTCCGGCCGCGGGTGATCGGCGTTCAGCGCTGCGACCAGCGTGTCGATGGTGGGACTGTCCGGGGTGTCGTGCACCTCGGCGGCCGGCGCGGCCGAGGCGTCGATGTCGGGCGCACGCGGCACCACCACTGCCTCGACGTTCGCGGCGTAGCCGTGACCGTCCCGCACGAAAGTGTCCTCGCCGTTCGGGCTGACGGCGAGGAATTCCTCCGAGGCCGATCCGCCCATCGCCCCCGAATCGGCCTTCACGATGACGTATTCGAAGCCCAACCGGTCGAAGATCTTGGTGTACGCCTGCCGGTGCGCCTGGTAGGACTTCTGCAGCCCGGCCTCGTCGACGTCGAAGGAATACGAATCCTTCATCACGAATTCCCGCCCACGCAGCAAACCGGCACGGGGGCGCGCTTCGTCGCGGTACTTGGTCTGGATCTGGTAGAGCGAGAGCGGCAGATCCTTGTAGGAGCTGTACATGTCCTTGACGGTGAGGCAGAAGATCTCCTCGTGGGTCGGCCCCAGCAGCAGGTCCGCGCCCTTGCGGTCCTTCAACCGGAACAGGTTGTCGCCGTACTCGGTCCAGCGCCCTGTTGCCTGATAGGGCTCCCTCGGAAGCAGTGCCGGCAGGCACAACTCTTGGCTGCCGATGGCGTTCATCTCTTCCCGCACGATCGTCTCAACCTTGCGCAGCACCGTCAGGCCCAGCGGCAGCCAGCTGTAGACGCCAGGTGCCACCCGGCGGATGTAGCCGGCCCGGACCAGCAGCTTGTGCCCCGGAAGTTCGGCATCGGCAGGGCCTTCACGCAGGGTTCGCAGGAACAGCTGCGACAGGCGGGTGATCACCCGGCGAGCCTAGCCACCGATCGGGTCCGGCCCGAACCGCTTGCCGGCGGCCCGGTTGCGCTCCAGCTCGACGAAACCGGCACGTTGATAGATCCGGCCGGCTCCGGTCGGTGAATCCGAGTCGACACCCAGTTCGGCATAGGCATAACCGTCGTCCCGCATCGAGATCAGCTGCCGGGCCAGCAGCACCGACGCCAGCCCGCGCCCGCGCGCTGCCCGTTCCGTCCCGACCAACGCGATGTAGCCCGTGCGATAGCCGCGGGCTTCGGTCTCGGCGTCGAACTCCTCGGCCATCACGAACGCCGCGATGGATCCAGCAGCGGGACCCGCGTCGAAGGTTGCCAGGTAGCTGTGCTGGGGCCGGAACGCCTTGGCGCCGGTCAGGTGCGCACGCCACCGTTCCGGGGTGGTCTCCAGCGATCCCCAATGGTCGGCGAAGGTGTTGTTGCGGGCTATCCGCACCGCCTCCTCGTCTCCCTCGCGATAGCCCCTGATGGTAAAACCTGTTGGCGTGATGGCGGTATCGACCGGCTTGGCCAGGTCGCGTTGCATCCGGAAGAAGTACCGCCAGGTCTCGAAGCCCTCCGCCTCGGCCAGCGCGATGGTCGATGCTCGGTGCTGTCCGAGCCGCATAGTCAGCTCACCGTTCAGTCCGGCAGCCACCCGCGCCTTCCAGGCAATGGCCTGCTCCTGTGCCCGGCGCAACACCCTGGTGCCAAGACCACGCCTGATCCAGGCCGTTCGGACCCCTCCGTCCAACATCGCCTTCCAGACGGTGCCGTCGGCGATCGCCGACACGGCTGAGTAGGCGACCATCGACTCGCCGTCGAACAGACCGTAGGACGCGTGCGGCAGATTCTTCGTCGGGCCGGTGAGGTCCTCGACGACGTCTTCCATCGACAGGTGTTCGTCCGCCGGCTCGGCCAGCTCCATCTCCCTGTTGATCTCGACGATCTGCGCCGCGTCGTCGACGGTCAACGGACGTTCGGTGAGGTGTTCCACAGCTGTCGCCATGCCCAGACGGTATCCGAGCAGGCGCGCAGCACCCACCAATTTGTGGCCTCGCGGGTACGGGGCGCTACGGTCTGCTGGTGCTCGTGCTGCTGCCACCGTCCGAGACGAAGGCGGTGGGTGGCGCCGCGGTGCCGCTCGACCTCGGTTCGCTGGGATTTCCACAGTTCACCCGGACCCGAAAAGTGCTGCTGGACAGGCTGATCCGGCTGTCGGGGAACCCGGCGAGAGCCCGCAAGTTGATCGGGGTACCGGCGTCCCTTGATGCCGAACTGGCCAGGAACACCGAACTGCTGGTCGGCCCGACACTGCCTGCCATCCACCGCTACACCGGCGTGCTTTACGACGCGCTGGATGTCGGCAGCATGACGGCAGTCGAGTTCGCTCGGGCCGGACAGCGACTGGCGATCTGCTCGGCATTGTTCGGGTTGTTGCGCCCGGGTGACGCGATACCGGTCTACCGATTGTCCGCATCTTCGAAGTTGACGCCGGCCTCGACCATTCCGTCGATGTGGCGCAGACCGTTCACCGCTGTGGGAGTGGATGTCGAGGGGCCGGTGATCGACCTTCGCTCCGGCTCGTACGCGGCGTTCGGCGGTTTCCCCGGTGCGATCACGACCAGGGTGGTCACAGCGATGCCGTCCGGCGAGCGGCGGGTGGTCTCGCATTTCAATAAGCACACCAAAGGGCTGCTGGCCAGGGCCCTGGCCGTAACCAGAGCCCAGGTCACTGACGTGCCCTCGCTACTGCGGGTGGCCCGCAGAGCGGGACTGCGGGCCGACCGCACCGGACTGACGTCCATCGAGATCGTCACCTGAAACTCGTTTGACGACGGCCGTCGCGGTACCGGACCATCGGAGCAGACGCGTCGCTGCGCGAGGTGATGCCAGCAGAGAGAGGAGAACGACCATGACTGTCCGAAGCGGACCAGCCCCGTTCCCGTTCTCCCGTCCCGCGTCGCACTTCTGCCGCTGACTCCAGCGCATTCCGACCGGGCCGGCCTGGAGTCAAGGAGACCCCGTTGTCCCGTCAGTTCTCCACCCTCGGTGAGGAAAACAGCGATGAACGCGCGACCGACACCGGCATCCATGCCGACGAGCTTCAACACTACGAAGACCCCGATTCCGATCAGCACAACGACCAGTACATCGATCCGTTAGTCGATCCCGACGATCCCTACACCCGGTATGCCGACTACGACGTCGACGACGACGACCAACCGCCCGGGCGCCGCGGTGGCGAATCCCGATCGAGCGCACCGCGACTGGTCGCCGAAGGTCGCTCCGGCCGGGTCGAGGTCGAGATCGACGACACCCCAAGCGATGTCGCCGGCGTCGACGTCGCACCGTTGTCGTCTTACGACGTCGCCGACCACGGACCGAAGCCTGTCCCCGACTGGTTGGTGACGGACCTGAATGCTCGCGATACCCGGCGCGGAGTGATGAAGACCGGCAAAGAGGCAGACGTCAGCCTGCTGGACAGATCTGTCCCCGGCGGTCCTGGCTGCCTGCTCGCGGTGAAGGTCTATCGCAGTTCCGAGCACCGCATGTTCCATCGGGACGCCGGTTACGTCGAGGGCCGGCGGACCCGCAGGTCGCGGGAAGGTCGGGCAATGGCCAAGCGCACCGGCTTCGGCCGAGAACTGCTCGCCGGCCGATGGGCCGCCGCCGAATTCAGTGCCCTGTCGCAGACCTTCATGGCCGGTGGCCGGGTGCCCTATCCGGTCCAGCTGATTGGCTCGGAGCTGATGATGGAGTTCATCGGCGACCCCGACGGCTCGGCCGCACCCCGGTTGGCGTCCTACGACGCCGACACCGCCGAATTCACCGAGCTCTGGCACGACCTGGTCGGCACCCTCGAAGTGCTCGCCGAGAGCGGCAGCACCCATGGCGACCTGTCGCAGTACAACATCCTGGCGACCGCCGACGGCTGCGTGGTGATCGACATGCCACAGCTGGTCGACGTCGTCGCCAACCCGCAGGGCATCAGCTACCTGGCCCGCGACTGCCAACGGGTGGCCGACTTCTTCGCCCGCCGCGGAGTGTTGGCCGCCGACGGCGAGAAACTCACCGAACACCTGTGGATCATCGCCACCGGCTCCGACCCGCCGCCACCGGTGGCCGTACTTCCGTTTCCCCCCAACGCTTCCGATGACGAGTAGCAGACGGATGAGTATTTCGACCACCGCGCAGTTGGCGCGTTGGACTGCGATCTGGGATGCCGAGCCCACCGGGTGGTCATTCGGGCACCTGGCCGGTTACCCCGCGGACCAGCCGCCATGGGACTTCGGCGAACTCTGCCAGCGTCACATCGAGACGATCGGTCGCGCCGGATCGCTGCTGGACCTGGGGACGGGTGGCGGCGAACGGCTGCTGGCACTGGCTGCGGCAGTGGCCGGCGGACTGCCCGCCGACACGATGGCGACCGAGGGGTGGCCACCCAACATCGACCCGGCAACTTCAGCGCTGGCAGCCATCGGCGTTCGGGTAGTGGCCTACCGCGATGGCCAACCGGCCACTGAAGGCACTGTCGGCACCGTCGGCGCCGAAGGCGCGAGCGACCGGATGCCGTTCCCCGCCAACAGGTTCGATCTGTCGATGAGCTGCCACGAGTCCTACCGATCGGACGAGGTGGCCAGGACGCTGCGCCCCGGCGGCGTGTTCCTCACCCAACAAGTGACCGGCACCGAAGGGGTGGAGTTCCGCGAATGGTTCGGCGGTCGACCGCTGTGCCGCAGGTACAACGAGATGTATTCGTGGCCGCAGCAGCGGACGCCGGCTTGCGGGTGACCGACAGCGACGACTGGACCGGTGCCTATCATTTCGCCGATGTCGATACCGTTGTCGGCTACCTGCGGATAGTCCCGTGGGACGTCCCTGCCGACTTCTCCCCCTCGGCCTACGCCGAACAGCTGTTCGTCCTCGGTGAGCAGCTCCGGCAGACCGGAGCGCCATTGCCGGTGACGCAGGGCAGGCTCTGGCTGCGAGCTGTCAAGCCGGGCTGAGCACCGCTGCACCACTCACCACCGGAGATCGGGTGCTGCCACCACACGAACCAGTTTCAAGGAATGAGATTTGAGTCCCGCATCCCGGGATAGACTCTATCCTGGGTGTATGGCGAAGACCACTTACACCCACGGACATCACGAGTCAGTGCTGCGCTCTCACCGCAGCCGCACGGCTGAGAACTCTGCCGGCTACCTGCTCCCCCAGCTGCGGCCAGGAGTGTCGCTGCTGGACATCGGCAGCGGACCGGGAACAATCACCGCCGATCTGGCCGAGCTGGTGGCGCCGGCCAGGGTGACGGCGGTGGAGAACACCGATGCCGCACTGGATCTCACCCGGGCCGAGGTCGTGGCACGGGGCCTTCACACCGTCGATTTCCTGACCACCGACGTCCACCAGCTGGATCTGCCGGACGACCAGTTCGACGTGGTCCACGCCCACCAGGTGCTGCAGCATGTCGGCGACCCGGTGCAGGCGCTCCGCGAGATGGGCAGGGTCTGCCGGCCCGGCGGCGTCGTTGCCGCCCGTGATGCCGACTACGCGGGGTTCATCTGGTTTCCCGAGTCGCCGCCGCTCGACCGGTGGTTGGCGCTGTACCGCGAAGCGGCCGCCGCCAACCACGGCCAACCCGATGCCGGTCGTCGGCTGCTGTCCTGGGCGCATCAGGCCGGCTTCACCGACGTGACGGTGAGCGTCAGCAGCTGGTGCTACGCCACGCCGGAGGCCCGGGCCGGCTGGGGCGGGATGTGGGCCGACCGGATGCTGCAGTCGGATCTGGCACGGCAGCTGGTCGACAGCGGCGCGGCCACACCGCAAGACCTGCAACAGATATCGGCGGCCTGGCTAGCCTGGGCAGCCGACCAGGACGGCTGGTTCCAGGTGCCTCACGGCGAAATCCTGATCCGGATACCCGTTCCGGATCCCACACAGACCGCACGCGGCTAGTGGTT
>JALYVF010000254.1 GCA_030853385.1 Actinomycetota bacterium
TGGTGTCTTGCGCGACCTCCCGTCGCGATGGGATGGTCAGCGAGTTCTGGTGATCGGGCATGTCGCCACCAGATGGGCGCTCGACCACTATGTCGGCGGTGTCGCGTTGAAAGACCTGATTGAGGACCACTTCAGCTGGCAACCAGGTTGGGAGTACCAACTGGACTGAGCGGCGCTGCGACGGAACATTCGTTGGCCCAGCGCTGTCCGCACGATCAAGGTGGTTGGCCTGCTGACCCAATTCTGACGGCAGCAATAATTGCCGAGTGAAAGACATCGCACGGCCCATGCCGCCGTTCAACGCCGACGAACAGAAGACGCTGGAAGGATGGCTCGACTTCCATCGCGTGACCTTGGCCATCAAGTGCGACGGACTCGGCGATGCGCAGGCAGCGACCGCATCCGCCCACCGTCCAGCATGACCTTGATCGGCCTGGTGCAGCACATGGCGGAGGTTGAGAGAGGTTGGTTCCGTCGGAAATTCGCCGGCGAGCAGGTACCCGCTTTGTGCGAGGTACCGGCGGGTCTTGCTGGCTCCGACGGTGGCTTCGAGGTGGCCGATGGCGCCACCGTGGCCGATGCCATCGCCGGCTGGCAGGCAGAGATCGCCAGCGCGAAGGACATCTGAGCGGCCCACTCGCTGACCGACACCTGCCGCTTCATGAACGCCGACGTCAGCCTGCGCTGGATCTATGTGCACCTGATCGAGGAGTACGCCCGGCACAATGGACACGCCGACCTGGTCAGGGAGCGCCTCGACGGCAGCGCCGGCGTCTAATGCCATGGCCACCGACATGGACGCCGCATCGCAGGCGTACTGCTTGAACATCGCGGCGACGATCGAGGAGGTACTCGGCTCGCAGTTGGTCGGTGTTTACCTGCCTGGCTCTGGCGTCCTGGGCGGATTCGATGGCCGCCGCAGCGACGTTGACATTCTGGCTGTCTGTGAGGCTCCGATGACTAGGCCCGAGCAATCTACGCTTGCCGCATCGGTCAGCGAGGAACTTCTCCCATGCCGTGTTGCACTTCGCCGTCGCCCGCGCGGCTGGATACCTGGTGGCCGTGGGAATCCACGCGACAGAAGTGTTCGCCCAGGTACCGGACGATCTCATCGTCGCGCAACTCGCGACCGAGCTTCGGTGGGGCACGGAGCACGCCCCCGGCGAGTACGCCGTGCTGAACGCATGCCGTGCATGGAAGTTCGCCGTAGACGGCACACTGGTGTCCAAGATCGATGGCGGCCAGTGGGCGCTGGGTCGTGCCGAAGTGATCGATCGTGACCTGATAGTGGCGGCCCTCGACCGGCAACCATCGGGCTCAGCGCAGAGTTAGACAGGGTTGCCGTCAAGCGATTCGTCCAACGGGCCCAATCACACCTCACCCGACCGCCGACCTGATGATTGCCTCTGCCCTGTAACACTTTCCATCGACGAATGATGGTCGCGGTGATGAGTACGGTGATGAATACCCAATGCTTGGGCCACGGTTGCGGTTGCCAGTCAGGTCTAGCTGTGCCGGCTCCGGTATCGCTGCCGCAGCTGACGTCCGGTCCCGCAGCTGTCATTGTTGACCTCGTGATGTTTATCGATATTCCGCTGACCGCGGAGATTCGGACCGCGCTGGCTGACGAATGGGGATACGCCGGGCACTCGCAGCGCCTGTACGGCGGGGAGGAGTCCGCCGCCTACCGAGTCGGCTCTGTTGTAGTCCGCATCGGATCGATGAGCCGCGACCTCGCCGAGGTCGAATGGTGCAACGAGGTTGCCGCAGCGGCCGCCCGACGAGTCCCCGAAGTCATAGCGCCATCGGCGCTTGCTGATGGCACCACGGCACTTTTAATCGGCGACCGGCCGATCACCGTGTGGCCCTACGTTGCTGGATCGTGGGCCGATCGCCACGACCCACAACAACGCGCCGAATCGGCGCGCTTGCTGGCACGACTCCACCTTGCCCTAGTCGATGAGCGTCCGCGGGCGCGACCGCGCCCATCGTTGTGGCAGCGCGGACTGGATGGTTCGCCACAACCGGACCTGCCTGACCGGTCGCTGGATCGTTGGTTGGCCGAGTTCAGCCGCGATGCCAGGGTGCAGCCCCTGCACGGCGATTTCTACGCCCGTAACTTGCTGGCCATCGATGGCCACGTCGTCGCTGTGTTGGATTGGGACGAGGCGTTGATCGGGCCGGCCGAAATGGAGTTGGCGTCCGCCGCCTGGGAGTTCAGCAAGTCCGACGCGGACCTCGCAGTTGCTCATGGCTTCGTCGACGACTACCGCGAAGCAGGCGGCCCTGCCCGTGCCCTGGACGACGCGACACTGAAGCAGCTCATCCGGCACCGGCTACGGTGCGAATCCGTCGCCTTCGCCGCGGCCGAGCGGCGCAGGGTCCATCATGACTCCGATGACGTGGACTATCAGCAAGTCCGCGTTGCGGCGTTCCACCGACTAAGGCCCTGAGCCATCAATCGCAGCTCGCGGGTAGACGATCGTGAACTCTCGACCGGTCAGCCCCACCTCGCGCGGTGTCAGAGGGGGTATGGTTCCGGCCCAAGGCCTTTGGGCATGAACATCGCTGTCAGACCTGTGCCCTTAATACATCGGGCACAACTAATCCTTGGCTACCATCGTCAGCACCGTGTAGGTGGCGACGATCTCGTCGCGCTGGTTGGTGATGGTGGTGTGCCAGCGCACCTCGCCGTGGTCCTCGGTCTCCCGCGGGGTGATCTGGCCGGCGATCAGGGTCACGGTGATCTCGTCGCCCGGCTTTACCGGCGTGCGGAACCGCAGCTCCTCCAGCCCGGTGTTGGCCAGCACCGGCCCCGGCGCGGGGTCGACGAACAGCCCGGCCGCCCAGGACAGCAGCAGGTAACCGTGCGCCACCCGGCCGCCGAACAGCGGGTTCGCCGCAGCCGCCTCCTCGTCCATGTGCGCGTAGAAAAGGTCGCCGGTGGTGTGCGCGAAGGCCTCGATGTCGGCGAGCTCGACCCGGCGCGGCCCGGCCACCACGGCATCTCCGATCCGCAAGCGGGACAACGGTTTACGGAACGGGTGCTGCCAGCCGTCCGTGCCCTCAGCTCGGAACCCCGCGCCCGTCACGTAGCGGTCGGTGATGGCCGTCAGCAGGTCGGGTGCGCCCTGCAAGGCCGTGCGCTGCATGTGGTGCAGCACGCCACGGACGCCGCCCATCTCCTCGCCACCGCCGGCCCGGCCTGGTCCGCCGTGCACCAGCGTCGGCAGCGGCGATCCGTGACCGGTCGACTCCTTGGCGTCGTCGCGGTCCAGCAGCAGGATGCGCCCGTGCCACGGTGCGAGAGCCCGCACCAGGGTGCGCGCCGTCGGCCCGTCGTGGGTGACGATCGACGCCACCAGCGAGCCACGGCCGCGGGCGGCGAACGCGGCCGCCTCGTCCAGGTCGGCGTAGGCCATCACCGTTGACACCGGTCCGAAGGCTTCGACGTTGTGCGGCGCATCGGCGGAGCCCTTGGCCCGCAACAACATCGGTGGCAGGAACGCGCCGGCATCGGCATCGGCGCCCAGCACCTCGAACGAGGTGGGATCGCCGACCACCAGCTCGGCGCCGTCGGCGCGGAGTTCCGCCACCCTGGACAGCACCTCGGAGCGCTGCTCCTTGGACACCAGGGCGCCCATCGTTACACCGTCGGTGCCCGGCGCACCGACCCGGACCTTGGCCGTCACCCTGGCCTGCACGGCCTCGATCACCGGTTCCAGCAGCGCCTGTGGCACCAGCGCCCGGCGGATGGCGGTGCATTTCTGGCCCGCCTTGGCCGTCATCTCGGCGACCAAACCCTTGATGTACAGGTCGAATTCGGGGGTGTCCGGGGTGGCATCCGGTGCCAGGATCGAGCAGTTGAGCGAGTCGGCTTCGCCGGTGAAACGGGTGCCGCGGCTGATCACCGCTGGATCGGTCCGCAATTTCGATGCGGTGCTGGCAGAACCGGTGAAGGCCACCAGGTCCCGCTCGTCCAGGTGGTCCATGATGCCGCGGGCACTGCCGGTCAGCAGCTGCAGCGTCCCCGGCGGCAGGATGGCGGAATCGGTGATCTTCCGTACCGCCGCCTCGGCCAGATAGGCGGTCGGTGATGCGGGCTTGACGATGGTGGGCAGGCCGGCAAGGAAGGCAGGCGCCAGCTTCTCCAGCATGCCCCAGACTGGAAAGTTGAAGGCGTTGATCTGCACCGCGACACCGGGCATCGAGGTGTAGATGTGTTGCCCGACAAAGGTTCCGAGTTTCCCGAGCGACTCGGCCGGTCCGTCGAGGTAGACGGTGTCGTTGGGCAGGTCCCGGCGGCCGCGGGAGCCGTAGGTGAACAGCACCCCGATGCCGCCGTCGATGTCGATCCACGAATCGGCCTTGGTGGCACCGGTGCGATAGGAGACCGGGTACAGCTCGTCCTTCACCGTCTGCAGGTAGGTCGCCAAAGACTTGAGCAACAGCGCCCGCTGGTGAAACGTCAACCGCTGCAACGATGCATGCCCGACCGATCTGGCATGATCGACCATCAGCGCGGTATCGATGTCCTCGTCGGAGATCACCGCCACATCGGCTCCGGTGACGGCGTCGGCGAGCATCGATCCCGACGATCCGGGTGTGGTCCACGCGTCGCGGACGAAGCTGCCGAGAACGGGTGTGCTCATCTGATGGCCTTTCTGTGCTGAATCAATGCTGTGCTGGAATAATGTTGTGGTGATTCGGTGCGGACTCAGTCGGCCCAGTCGAAGAAGCCGCGACCGGACTTCCGTCCGAGGTCGCCGCGGGACACCATGTCCTGCAACAGTTGTGGAGCGGCGAATCGCGATCCGAGCTTACCGGCCAGGTAGTCGGCGATGCCGAGGCGGACGTCGAGGCCGACCACATCGGTGAGGCGCAGCGGCCCCATCGGGTGTCCGTAGCCCAGTATCATCGCGGCGTCGATGTCGGCCGGCGCCGCCACCCCCTCCTCGACCATCCTTATCGCCTCCAAGCCCAGCAGTACGCCGAGCCGGCTGGAGGCGAAGCCGGGGGCGTCCTTGACCGTGACCGCTGTCTTACCGAGGGCTGCTGTCCATTGCTGCGCGGTCGACACCACGGCATCGGCCGTCGAGGCGCCCACCACGACTTCGATCAGCTTCGAGGCGGGCACCGGATTGAAGAAGTGCAACCCCAGAAAACGCTCGGGCGACGGCACGGCGACCGACAGCTCGGTGATCGAGAACGACGAGGTGTTGGTGGCGATCACGGCGTCGGTCGACACGGCTGCGGCAACGGCGCTCAGCACGGCCAACTTGAGGTCGACCGACTCCGGCACCGCCTCGATCACCAACTGGGCTGCGGCGAGCTCGTCGACCGTCCCGAGCATCTGCAATCGACCCAGTGCCTCGTCGATCGGCGCGGTGAGTTTTCCGCGTTCGGCGGAGGCTCGAACAGCCTTGGCCACCGCGTCTTTCGCCCGCACTCCGGCGGCCGGGTCGGCCTCCACCAGCTGGACAGCGGTACCGGCGCCCAGGAAAGCATGCGCGATACCTGAACCCATCCGGCCACCGCCGACCACCCCCACCGTTGCCGGCAGAGCGCCGGCGGCACTCGTCATACCCGTTCCACCACCATGGCTGCACCCTGCCCGACGCCAACGCACATCGTTGCCAGGCCACGGGAAACGTCCTCGCGTTCCATCCGGCCGAGCAACGTCACCAGGATGCGGGTACCGCTGCAGCCGAGCGGATGGCCGAGCGCGATCGCACCGCCGTCATTGTTGACCAGTTCGGGATTCAGACCCAGCCGACGGATACAGGCCAGCGACTGCGCGGCGAAGGCCTCGTTCAGTTCGACGGCGCCGACGTCGGGCAGCGACCAGCCGGCCCGGTCCAGCACCTTCTGGGTGGCGCCGACGGGGCCCAGGCCCATCACCGACGGGGCCAGGCCGATGGCAGCCGATCCGACAACGCGGGCTCGGGGCGTCAAACCCAGTGCGCTGACGGCCTTCTCGGAGGCCACCACGATGGCCGCGGCACCATCGTTGAGCGGCGATGCGTTGCCGGCCGTCACCACCGAGCCGCCGGCTACCACCGGTTTCAGCTTCGCCAGCACCTCCGGCGAGGTGTCGGGACGTGGACATTCGTCGGTGTCGACGATGGTGTCCTCGCGGCGGCCGCGAAGGGTGACCGGCACGATCTCGTCCGCGAACCGGCCGGCATTGATGGCGGCCAGCGCCTTTCGATGCGAGGCCACCGCGAAAGCATCCGCGTCCTCGCGGGAGATGCCGTCGAGCCGAGCGACCTTCTCCGCCGTCTCCGACATCGAGAAGGTCGCCTGGCCGCCGTCCAGCTCATCGAAGCCTGGATTGGTGAACCGCCAGCCGATTGAGGTGTCGGCGATCTCGCCAGGCCGGGCAAATGCCTTGTCCGGCTTGGCCATCACCCAGGGGGCGCGGCTCATCGATTCGACGCCGCCGGCCACCACCAGGTCGGCCTGCCCGGCGGCGATCATCGCGGCCGCAGTGGAGACCGCCGTCATCCCGGAGGCGCACAACCGATTGACCGTGAAGCCTGGGATCTCCTCGGGCAGCCCGGCCAGCAGCGCGGCCATCCTGGCGACGTTGCGATTGTCCTCGCCGGCCTGGTTGGCGGCGCCGAGGATCACCTCGTCGATCCGTGTCGGATCGTCGATGCCGGCCCGCTGCAACACCGATCGGATCGCCAACGCCGCGAGATCGTCGGGTCGCACCGCGGACAGTGCGCCGCCGTATCTGCCGATCGGCGTGCGAACACCGTCCACCAGGTAAGCCTCAGTCATCAAACTCCCTGAAATTAACCGACCAGAAGTTCGGTAATTCAGGGTGTCATCCGGCCGGGTCGGCTGTCAACGCCTCCGGCGACCGCGGCTGCCCGGGCGGCTAACGAGAATGGTCACACCGGGGTGACGTAGGCGCCGCAGATGCCGCCGTCCACCAGGAAATCGGTGGCGGTGATGAACGACGACTCGTCGCTGGCCAGGAAGACGACCGCATTGGCGATCTCCGCGGGCTCGGCGAACCGCCCCATCGGTACATGCACTAGCCGGCGCTCGGCCCGCGCGGCGTCCTTCGCGAACAGTTCCTGCAACAGCGGCGTGTTCACCGGTCCCGGGCACAGCGCGTTGACCCGCACGCCCTCGCGGGCGAACTGGACGCCCAATTCGCGGGACAGCGCCAGCACACCGCCCTTGCTGGCGGTGTAGGAGATCTGCGAGGTGGCAGCGCCGAGTCTGGCCACGAACGACGCGGTGTTGATGATGGACCCGTGCTGCTGCTCGATCATGTACGGCAGCGCCGCCTTGCAACACAGGAAGACGCTGGTCAGGTTGACCTCCTGCACCTTCCGCCAGGCGTCCAGGTCGGTGGTCAGGATCGAATCGTCCTCCGGCGGCGAGATTCCGGCGTTGTTGAACGCCACGTCGACGCTGCCGAACCGCTCCTTCGCCGTCCGGAACAGCGTCTCCACGTCTTCCGCCGAGGTGACGTCGGCGCGCACGAACGCACCCCTGGCCTCGGCGGCGATCCGTTCCCCGTTGCCGGAGTCGAGATCACCGATCACCACCGTCGCGCCCTCCTCGGCGAACCGGCGCACGGTCGCCAGCCCGATGCCGGAGCACCCGCCGGTGATCACCGCGACCTTGCCATTCAGCCGTCCTGCCATCCGTGTTCCTATCCGTTGGTAACAAGGGGAGAAGGGTCGAGTCAGGGCGCAGCGTCAATGGGAATCGGTCGAGATGAACACGTTCTTGACGTCGGTGAACCCGTCCAACGCATCCGGGCCGAGTTCGCGACCGATGCCGGACTGCTTGAAGCCGCCGAATGGGGTGGAGTAGCGGACGCTGGAATGCGAGTTGACCGACAGGTTCCCGGCCTGCACGGCCCGTGCCATCCGCAGCGCCCGGCCGACGTCCCGTGTCCAGATCGAGCCAGCCAGCCCGTACTGGGTGTCGTTGGCTTTGGCGATCGCATCGGCCTCGTCGTCGAAGGAGATGACATCGGCGACCGGTCCGAAGACTTCCTCCTGCCAGCTGGCCGCGTCGGTACTTGCCGGCAGCAAAACGGAGGGCGGCAGCCAATATCCTGGCCCGATCGGTGCGGCGCCGGTAAACGCCACCGGGGTGTCCTTGGTCAGGTACGACTGCACTGCGGTGCGCTGACCGGCGCTGACCATCGGCCCCATCTGAGTGTTTTCGTCTGCCGGGTCGCCGACGACGACGGCTCGCACAGCCGTCTCGAACAGCTCCATGAACCGGCCGAACACACTGCGCTGCACCAGGATCCGGGTGCGGGCACAGCAGTCCTGCCCGGTGTTGTCCAGGAAGGACATCGGCGCCGACGCCGCAGCAGCCTCCAGATCGGCATCGCCGAAAACGATGTTGGCGTTCTTGCCGCCGAGCTCCAGCGTCACCCTCTTGAGCTGGTCGGCGGCCCCAGCCATGATCTGCTTGCCGACCTTGGTGGACCCGGTGAAGCAGACCTTGCGGACCGCCGGATGGGTGACGAATCGTTGCCCCACCACCGATCCGGAACCCGGCAGCACCGTGAACACCCCTGCCGGGATGCCGGCCTCCAGCGCCAGCTCGCCGAGTCGGATGGCCGTCAGGGGCGTCAGCTCGGCGGGTTTCAGGACAACGGTGTTGCCGGCCGCCAGCGCCGGTGCGAAGCCCCAGCCGGCGATCGGCATCGGGAAGTTCCACGGCACGATGATGCCGACGACGCCCAATGGTTCGCGGAAGGTGACATCAAGGCCGCCGGCGACGGGGATCTGCCGGCCAAAGAGCCGCTCGGGAGCCGCCGAGAAATAGTCCAAGACGTCGCGGACGTTGCCGGCCTCCCACCGGGCATTGCTGATCGTGTGCCCGGCATTGCGAACCTCGAGTTGGGCCAGCTCCTCGACATGGGAATCGACCAGGCCGGCAAACCGGCGCAACAGCCGTCCGCGGTCGGCCGGGCTGACGGCAGCCCAGGAACCTGCTGCGGCGGCAGCTTTCTCGATCGCCGCATCCACCTGCGGCAGCTCGGTCAGCGGGGTAGCGCCGAGCGACTCCTCGGTGGTCGGATTGATCAGCTCAGGCAGAGCACCCACGCTCACAGTCGCTCGAACCCCCTGACGCGTTCCCAGTCGGTGACGGCTGCGTTGAAGGCGCCCAACTCCACGTCGGCGGCGTTCAGGTAGTGCTCGACCACGTCGTCACCGAACGCGGTCCTGGCAATCGCGGAACCGCCCAGCAGCTCGCGCGCCTGTGCCAACGTTGCTGGTACCCGCGGCCGATCCGAAGTGTAGGCGTTGCCGACGAATTCGTCTTCCAGCGTCAGCTTTTCGCGGATGCCGTGCAGCCCGCCGGCCATCATCGCCGCCACCGCCAAATACGGATTGACGTCGCCGCCCGGCACCCTGTTCTCCACCCGCAGCCCGGCGCCGTGGCCCACCACCCGCAGCGCACAGGTACGGTTGTCGGCGCCCCAGGCGACCGCCGTCGGCGCGAACGAACCCGGCGCGAATCGCTTGTAGGAGTTGATGTTCGGCGCATAGAAGATGGTGAACTCGCGCAGCGTCGTCAGCAGCCCGGCGACGAACTGTTCGAACAACTCCGACCGACCACCGGCCCGGCCAGCGTCGGCGAACACCGAGCTGTCGTCGGTGCCGCGCAGCGACAGGTGCACGTGGCAGGAGTTGCCTTCGCGCTCGTCGAACTTGGCCATGAAGCTCAGCGACTGTCCCTGTGCGGCAGCGATTTCCTTGGCGCCGTTCTTGTAGATCACATGGTTGTCGCAGTTGGACACCACCTCGCCGAAGCGGAAGGCGATCTCGTGTTGCCCGGGGTTGCATTCGCCCTTGGCACTTTCCACCTCGAGGCCGGCGGTGGCCATCTCGTTGCGAATCGTGCGCAGCAGCGGTTCCACCCTGCCGCCGCCGAGGATCGAGTAGTCGACGTTGTACCGGTTGGCGTTGGTGAGACCGACGTAGCGGCGATCCCAGGCGTCGTCGAAGCTGTTCTCGAACACGATGAATTCCAGCTCGGTGCCGCAGTAGGCGACCAACCCGAGATCGGCGGCCGCCGCTACCTGGCTGTTCAGCACCGACCGCGGTGACGGCCGGACCGGTCCGGAGCCGTCCAGCCAGCTCAGGTCGCATTGCACGGTGGCCGAGTACGGCTGGCCCGGGGTACGGCGCAAGGTCGCGAGATCGAGCTCGAACTCCATGTCGCCGTAGCCGCGTTCCCACGAAGAGATGGCGTAGCCGGCGACCGTGTTCATCTCCACATCGACGGCCAGCAGATAATTGCAGCCCTCGGTGCCATGTTGCAGAACTTCATCGAGAAAGTGCCTAGCGTGCAGTCGTTTTCCCTGTAGTCGGCCCTGCATGTCGGTGAACGCGACGACAACAGTGTCGATCACACCGGCCGCGACGTCGGCCCGCAGCTGGTCGACGGACAAGCTTGGTTGCTTCCTCATCACTCTCCCTGCGGGTCGGCCCCTGCCGGGTTGGCGTGCCGACACCGAAGGGACGAATGCTGCGGCGGACGCAGTCAGAATGGCACGCGCGGGTCAGCATGCGGCCAGAGGGTCGGTTTCAAATCTCCTGATTGACCGGCAGGATCACCAGGTCCCTGATCCCGACGTGCCGTGGTCTGGTCAAGATGAACATCATCGCGTCCGCGACGTCCTCACTGCTGATCCCGCGCCCGGCAGCGATCTCGGCATCCCGAACCGCGTCGTCGGTCACCTGCCACAGATCGTTGAGGACCACCCCTGGTGCCACCGAGCCGATCCGCACGCCGGTGCCGACCAGCTGGCGGCGGACGCCGTGGACCAGCGCTCGCACCGCGTGCTTGGACGCCGAATACACCGGCTCCCAGGAGATTGCCTGCTGGCCGGATACCGAACCGGTCACCAGGATGTCGCCGTGGCCCAGCGCGGTGAAGTGCTTGACGGCGGCCTGCACCGTGCTGACAACGCCGCTGACGTTGGTGTCGATCAACCGCGCGGCGACCGCCGGATCGGTATCTACCAGCTCGCCAGGCAAGTACACGCCGGCGTTGGCGATCACGATGTCCAGCGAACCGAAGGCAGCCACAGCAGCGTCGATCACCCGTTGGCCGGCTGCCGGGTCGCCGATATCGACCGCCAACGTCTGCGCCGGACCTGGCAACGTGGCCGCGGCCGCCGTCAACCGCTGCGCGGTCCGCCCGGCCAGCAGTACGGAACCGCCGGCGGCCGAGAGTGCCGTGGCCACTGCCAGACCGATACCAGAGCCGCCGCCCGTCACGGCGGCCACCTGACCGGCCAGCGACTCGGCCACGGGTGCCGTCATCGCAGATCCTTCTGGGAAGGACTAGACAAGGGTGTAGCCGCCGTCGATCACGATGCATTCGCCGACGACGTAACGGGAAGCGTCGGAGGCCAGGAACACGATCACGCCGTCGAGGTCGTCCGGTTCGCCCATCCGGCCTGCGGGAATTCGGGACACCCAGAACTTGCCCATCTCCGGGTTCGCGTCCAGGAACTGTTTGGTCATGTCGGAGCGGAAGTAGCCGGGGGAGATGGCATTGACCCTGATCCCGCTGCCGATCCATTCCACTGCCAACGACCTGGTCAGCTGTTCGACGGCGGCCTTGGCCGCGTTGTAGGAGGCCTGTCGCTGCGGGATGTTCACCGCGAACGCCGACATCGAGGCGACGTTGATAATCGAGGCGGCCCCGCCGGCCCTGGTCACCTCCCGAGCGAACGCCTGCGAGGTGAAGAAGACCCCGTTCACGTCGATGTCGATCACCCGCCGCCAATCCTCGGGGGAGACGTCGAGGGCATCGGCGTGGATGCAGATCCCGGCCGCATTCACCAGCACCTGCGGTACGCCCAGCTGCTCGACTACCGCCGCCATCGCCGCGGCAGCCGAGTCCGGGTCGGTGACGTCACACTTGATGCCTGCCGCCCGGACTCCGTGTTCGGCGGCGATGCCGCCGGCGCTCTCGCCGGCTTGGTCGAGAATGTCCAGCAGCGCGATGTGGCAGCCCTGGCCGGCCAGCGCGGTGGCCATCTGCAGGCCCAGTCCGCGCGCGCCGCCGGTGACGACGGCGACCGTGTCCTTCAGGTCGGTGAACATCATCCGATCCTAATCAACGAGATCGGCCAGCATCCGTAGGCCGAGAACCCCCTTCTGGGCAAAGGGTTCAGCTGAAGTCGGGGACGCGTGCGCGGCTCCGGCAAATCGCTTGTCACTCCCTGCCTGGGCTGACAACCGGGAGTCCGTAGCCGGCCGAGGTCGCAGCCATCCGCAGATCGTAGGTGACAATGGCGTCAAGGTCGGCGCACTCCAACGCCGATGCGATGTGCAGTGCATCTAACGTCCTCACCTCCGGCGGGGACAATGCTGCGGCGAAAGTCAGCGCTGTCGGCGTCAGCTCGAGCAGGTCGATCCCGGCGATCAATTGCATCGCGGCCGTCAGCGCATGCTGGCCGACCCTGGCAGAGAGTCGTTGCAGTTCTATGGCACCGATGACGTTGGTCAGTTGCGAGGAGCCACGTCGTTCCTCGATCCAGCTCCGCAGCGCGTTGCTTTCATCCTCGATCAGGATGAGTTTGGCCAGCGCCGAAGCATCGAAGTAGATCGTCACCGATCGCCGCGGTCTGCTGCCAGCAACTCGTCAGATGACGGCATGCCGACAGGCGGCTGGACACCCGCGACATCCAGGATATTGCCGCGCCCGGGCCGGAGCTGGCCGCCCGCGATCAACTCCGCGCGAGTCGCTTGAGCCCGCCGCCGAACGGGAACCAGGTGTGCGACCGGACGTCCATGGTTGGTGATTTCAAGGCTCACGCCACTGGCCTCCACCCGCTCAAGCAGTGCGCTGGCGTTCTGCCGCAGTTCCCGCACCCCCACCGACTCCATGTAGCACACAATAGCACAAGTTGGTGGCCCTCGGTACCGTTCAGTTCCAGAGATTGGAAAAGCGCGCCCGGCAGGATTCGAACCTGCGACCTTGGGATTAGAAGTCCCCTGCTCTATCCGGCTGAGCTACGAGCGCATGGGCCAAGGGTAACGGCCGCTGGCAACGCATTCGGGCTGGATCGGTCGGGCCACCTGGAGGTCGTACCCTGGCGTGCGTGGTGGCCACCGGACGGACCGATCAACCCACGCGGGTCGATCGGCCCGCCAATTGGTCGACGGTTGGCATCGTGCTGGCTGCCATGGCCATTGCGGTCTGTGTGGCCGCCGGCCTCACCTCCGTCGTTCAGCCGCGCGAAGTCTTCCCCGGGGTACCGGTATCCGACAGTCTCACCACGTACGGCCTGCCAGCGATCAAGGCCGTCTTCGACCTGAGCACCGCTCTGACCATCGGCTGGTTGCTGGCAGCCGCGCTGCTCGCGCCCCCGCAACGCTCCGGCATCTTCGACGTCAGTGGCTACCGGGCCGCCAGGGCAGCCGCGCTATCCGCCGCCGTGTGGGCGGTGTCCGGTCTGGCGTTGGTTCCGTTGAACGTCTCCGAGGAAGGCCCGCGCCCATTAGGTCAGTCGCTGAGCGGGGCCGCAATCATCGACGGACTGCAGGCGCTTGAACCCATTCGGGCCCCGCTGTACTCCGCTATCGGCGCGCTCCTCATCGCCATGATCGCCAGGACGCTGCTGCGACCCGGCGGGGCATTCCTGTTGCTGCTGCTGGCGATTGCGTCCGTCACCCCGATGGCGGTGGCCGGCCACGCCGCCCAGTCGGGCGACCACGACATCGCCGGCGACTCGATGATCTACCACCTGGTCGGGGTATCCATCTGGATCGGCGGGCTGGTGGCGCTGATCGGGCTGGCCAGACAGCGAGCGCCGCACCTTGCGGTGATCGCCCAGCGTTATTCGATGACGGCCCTGGTTGCGTTCATCGCTGTGTCGCTGTCGGGTGTGATCAACGCCTGGATCCGGTTCGCCTCGTTCGGTGACGTGTTCACCACCGACTACGGCCGGCTGATCCTGGCCAAGACGACGCTGCTGGTGATCTTGGGTGTCTTGGGACTGCTGCATCGCCGGCGCACCCTGCCGGCGCTGGCCAACGGGGCTCGGCGCCCGTTGATCCGGTTGGCCGTTGTTGAGGTGGTGCTGATGTCGGCCACCCTCGGCATCGCCGTCGCACTCGGCCGCACCGCCAGCCCGCCGCCATCCGGCAACGTTCCAGACAACGCCAACCTCATCGACGCCCTCGGCTTCGACCTGCCTGGGCCGCCGACCATCGGCAATCTGCTGACTGCCTGGCGCTTCGATCTGGTCTTCGGCACCGCATCGCTGGTCGCCATCGGACTGTATCTGTACGGGGTGTGGCGGCTGCGTAACAAGGGCATCGGATGGCCGGTCCGGCGGACCATCCCGTGGGTGCTCGGCTGCCTGCTGGTGCTGGTCGCCACCTCGTCGGGGTTCGGTCGCTACGCGGTGGCGCAGTTCTCGATCCACATGATGACGCACATGGTGCTCGGCATGGTGGCGCCGATCCTGCTGGTGCTCGGCGGACCGATAACGCTGGCCATGCGGGTATTGCCGGCCGCCGGAAAGTCCGATGCGCCCGGCATGCGCGAGTTACTGGTCCGGATGGTGCATTCGCCGATCGCCAAGTTCGCAACCCATCCGCTGGTCGTGCTGCCTCTGTTCGTCGGATCGTTCTTCGCGGTCTACTTCACCGGACTGTTCGCGGTGCTGATGTCCAGCCACCTCGGGCACGTGATCATGAGCCTGCATTTCCTGCTCGTCGGCTACCTCTACTACTGGGTGATCATCGGCGTGGATCCGGCGCCGCGACGGCTGCAGCCGCTGCTGAAACTTGGGCTGCTGCTCGCCGCGCTGCCGTTCCATGCCTTCTTCGGGCTGACGCTGATGGAGAGCAACACTCCGGTTGCCGGCCCGTACTACCGGTCGCTGGGTCTGCCGTGGCTCACCAATCTGTCCGCTGACGAACATCTCGGTGGCGCGATCGCTTGGGGTGCAACGGAACTGCCGATCATCGTCGTGGTGATCGCGCTACTCGCGCAGTGGTCGTCCACCGATGCCAGGGAGGCCACCCGCACCGAGAGGGCTACCAACACCAGGGCCGAACGCGACCTCGACGCGTACAACGCGATGCTGGCCGAGCTGGCGTTTCGCGATCTGGACACCCAACAACGCAAGCTCCAGCAACTGTTGGCCGAAGACGACCAGGACGACCAGCCACCCCGGGCCCGGTAGCAGCCCTGTCCGACACCGCAGCCGGTTTACCGGCGAGTTGTCCACCGGCATGCAGTTGTCCACAGGTTGCGGACTCCGGGTCGACTGCCGGCAGCTCAGCGGGCACCGTTTCGGCATGACGGGCGCCGCGGTGGCCCCGTTGGCGACCTGACAAGGGGGCAGTGCAATGACGATCAAACAGCGGGCGACAGCCTGGGTGGTGGGCAACCTGGCGGCTTCACCCGAGACGTTTGGCAGGGACCATGCCTATCGGGTGACACTGCGGGTGCTGAGTAATAGCAGCCGCCGGGACTGGGAAACGGGGGTCTGGACCGATGGTGCTGTCACCGGCATCGATGTCACGTGCTGGGGCAACCTGGCGCACAACGTTGCCGGCAGCATGCAGAAGGGCGATCCGGTGATCGTCTACGGCAGGCTGGCCGAATCCAATTGGAAGGACGGCGAGGGAAGAAGCCACAGCAAGATCCGGTTGGTTGCCGACGTCGTGGCTCACGACCTCAATCGCGGATCGTCTCGCTTCACCAAGATCAACAACGGATCGGCGGCCGGCCTCACGAACGGCACCAACAGCGGAGCGAGCACCGATATGCGGGACGCGGACACCGGCAGCTCGGGCCAAGCGGAGCAGAGCGACGACGAGCTGCCGCAGAATCCATGGGTGCAGGGCGAGGCGACCGTATCGCCGCTGTCCGCCGATGCGGATGCGGCGAATCGGGAGAAGGAGCCGGAGCCGGCACCCTTCTGACTCGGCTGCGGGTGAATGAGCTCGGCCGGTTGAGGCAGACTGGGACGCGGCGTCGACCGACGACGCCTAGAAGATGTGCCAGTCAGCAGCCGATACCGCTGCGTAGCCGCGCCGAGAGGGAGCTGAGCACCACCGTGCCCGAGTTCATTTACACCATGAAGAGCGCCCGCAAGGCCGTGGGCGACAAGCTCATCCTCGACGACGTCACGATGTCGTTCTATCCGGGCGCGAAGATCGGTGTCGTTGGACCCAACGGTGCCGGCAAGTCGACGATCTTGAAGATCATGGCCGGGTTGGACACACCGTCCAACGGTGAGGCCTACATCACCCCTGGGTTCAGCGTCGGCATCCTGATGCAGGAGCCGGAGCTCGAGGAGGACAAGAGCGTCCTGGAGAACATCCAGGGAGCCTTCGGCGCCCTCTATGCCAAGCGTGCCCGCTACGACGAGGTCGCCGAACAGCTCGCCGACCCGGACGCCGACTTCGACGCCCTGATCGAGGAGATGGGAAAGCTCCAGGAGGAGCTAGACCATGCGGGCGCATGGGACCTGGAGGCGCAGCTCGACCAGGCGATGGATGCGCTGCGGTGTCCGCCGGGCGACGCCGACGTCAAGGTGCTCTCCGGCGGCGAGCGTCGCCGGGTCGCGCTGTGCCGGCTGTTGCTGAGCGCACCCGACCTGCTGCTGCTCGACGAGCCGACCAACCACCTGGACGCCGAGTCGGTGATGTGGCTGGAGCAGTTCCTGGCCGGCTACCCGGGTGCCGTCCTCGCCGTCACTCACGATCGGTATTTCCTGGACAACGTCGCGCAGTGGATCGCCGAGGTCGACCGCGGCCGGCTGATCCCGTACGAGGGCAACTACTCCACCTACCTGGAGAAGAAAGCCGATCGGATGGAGGTGCAGGGCCGCAAGGACGCCAAGCTCTCCAAGAGGCTCCGCGAGGAACTGGCCTGGGTGCGGTCGGGTCCCAAGGCGCGGCAAGCCAAATCCAAGTCGCGGTTGGCCCGCTACGAAGAGATGGCCACCGAAGCCGAGCGGACCCGCAAGCTCGACTTCGAAGAGATCCAGATCCCGCCAGGCCCGCGGCTGGGCAGCATCGTCGTCGAGGTGCACTCACTGAAGAAGGGCTTCGGCGATCGGGTGCTGATCGACGGGCTCAGTTTCACCCTGCCGCGCAATGGCATCGTCGGGGTGATCGGCCCGAACGGCGTCGGCAAGACGACGCTGTTCAAGACCATCGTGAGTCTCGAAGAGCCGGATTCCGGCTCCGTCAAGATCGGCGAGACCGTCAAGCTCAGCTACGTCGACCAGAACCGGGAGAACCTCAGCGACCCGAAGAAGAATGTCTGGGAGACGGTGTCCGAGGGCCTGGACTACATCAAGGTCGGCAACGTCGAGATGCCGTCGCGGGCCTATGTCTCGGCATTCGGCTTCAAGGGTCCGGACCAGCAGAAGCCGACAGGGGTGCTCTCCGGCGGTGAGCGGAACAGGCTCAACCTGGCGCTCACCCTGAAGGAGGGCGGCAACCTGATCCTGCTCGACGAACCCACCAACGACCTCGACGTCGAAACCCTCGGATCCCTGGAGAACGCTCTCGAGCAGTTCCCCGGTTGCGCCGTGGTGATCTCGCACGATCGTTGGTTCCTCGATCGAACCTGTACCCACATCCTGGCCTGGGAGGGCACGGATGACGACCCGGGTGAATGGTTCTTCTTCGAGGGCAACTTCTCCGACTACGAGAAGAACAAGATCAGCAGGATGGGCGCAGAGGCTGCCAAGCCGCACCGCGTCACCCATCGCAAGCTGACCCGCAGCTGACGGCCACGGAAGGACACGTCGGAGCGCCGCGATGGTCACTCAACTGCCGGATTTGACCGGGATCAGCCATGCGCTGGGACCGGCCACCGATACCGCAGCACATCTGCTGGCGCTCACCACCAGCAACGCTGTGGCACTGAGCGCTGCCACCGATCACCTCGACGTCGCCATCGTTCCGGAGGCCACCGCGACGGCGGCGACTCCGGCGGTGGCCACCCATGTGATCGAGTTGCTGCTGTCCGGCGCTGTCCCGAATGCGACGACCAGGACCGAGCTGCTGTTCTTCCTGGGTCAAGTGACCGAAGCGGCCGAAGGCGACGTGGACGAGCCGGGCGTCGCCGGCTGCCGGAAGCTACTGCCGAACATCCTGACGGTCGCCGAAAGTTGCGAACATGACAGCCAGTCCGGCGTCAGGGTGGAGGCGGCCGACGTCGCCGAGTCCGCCATCGAGGCGATGGACCACCTCGGCATGGGCTGACGGTCCATCACCCTGACGAACATCACGTCCGATAGCGTCCGTGGTCGGCGTCTCAGCGACCTCGCCCGGCTAGGCTCAACGGCATCCAACGACGCAACGGAGCGCCGTCGATCAGGAGCTTTCGATGACCCACACAGCCCAGCCACCAGCGATAGCGGAGGCCGCGACCGCCGATCCACGAAGGGCGGCTCTGGTCGAGCAGTATTTCCACCATCTCCCGGAAGATGATCTTCCGACGTCGGCAGACGAGGCAGCAGCGATCGTCGACAGCCACGTTCAACTGGGCAGGCAGCGGGACCCTGGAACCGCCAAGGTCAGGGTCTTCAACCCGCGCACCAGGGCAGAGGGCTCGCAGAACTACACCGTCATCGACATCGTCAACGACGACATGCCGCACCTGGTGGACGCCGTGGTGAGCGCGCTGTCGAACATCGGCGTCCGGGTGTTCAGGGTGCATCACCCAATCCTGCTGGTGCGCAGGGATGCCGACGGCATCCTGCAGGAAGTCACGGCGAAGCCGCAGCGCGGCGGTCGAAAGGACACTGTCAAAGAATCCTGGATGCATGTGCTGATCGACCGGTTGACCGACGCCGAACGCGCCGAAACGATCGAGCAGCAGGTGAGCGACGCGCTCGACGACGTGCGGGCCATTTCCAGGGACGCCGCGGCCATGACGTCGGCCGTGCGCACGGTCGCGGAGGCCGTCAGGGCGGACTCGGTGTCGGCGGCCGACAACGACGATCGAACCGAGACGGCCGACCTGCTCGATTGGCTGACCGAAGGCAACATCGTGCTGATCGGCTACCGGCAGGACCAGCTCGGTACCGGCGAATTCGCCGGCGAGCTACGGGCAGTGCAGGGCACAGGGCTGGGCGGCTACCGCGATGATTCACCGGGGGCGAGGGCCTTCGACGACGAATCGGTGACGCCCACCGCGGCCGAGGGTGGGCTGCTGGTGATCAGCCAGGCCGTCCGCAGCGCGGTGATCAGCTCCGCACTGCCGCCGCTGTCGTTCGCCGTCCGGTTGCGCAACGAGGCCGGCGGCGAGGTCCAAACCGAGTACCGCATTCTCGGGGTACTGCTGCCACGGGCCGTCAACGCGGACCTGACCACCATCCCGCTGCTGCGACGCACCGTCGGCCGGGTGCTCGATGGGCTGGGTGCCGAACCGGACTCATACACCGGCCAGCGGGCCATCGACCTGCTGTCGGGTTACCCGCGGTCGGAGCTGTTCTGGGCGGAGCCGGCCAGGGTCGCCGAGATGATCGGCGACGTGCTGCACGGCTCGAGCCGACGTCGGGTGCGGGCCTTCCTGCAGCCGGACCCGTACGGCAGGTTCGTGGCGGTGCTGGTATTTCTGGCTCGCGACAGGTGGACCACCGAGAACCGGCTCAAACTGCAGGGCGTGCTGTTGCAGGAGCTGCGCGGCACCGCCATTCGGTACACCGCGCGGGTCGGACAGGCCGAGCTGGCGGTCGTCCAGTTCGTCGTCACCACCAAACCCGGCACCGAGGTCGAGGCCGACCCTGCCGCGCTGTCCGGGACCCTGGAACAGGCGCTGCGCAGCTGGGACGACGAGCTGGTGGAGGCAGTGGTCGGCGGTAACGTCGACGAGCTGGACACCGCCGGCGCGCTCGCCCGCTACAGCGAGGCCTTCGATTCCGGATACAAGGAGGACTACGCCGGTCCGGATGCGGTTGCCGATCTGCACCGGCTCGACCAACTGTCCGGCCCGGACGACCTCGCACTGTCGATCAGCATTCCGCCCCAGCCGTCCGCCGTGGACCGACGGCTCAAGCTGTACGTCGCCGGCACCACCATCAACCTGTCGAGGGCCTTTCCGTTGCTGCAGAGCATGGGCGCTGAGGTAGTCGACGAGCGGCCGTACGACGTCGCGCGGGCAGACGGAACGCTCTGCCACATCTACGATTTCGGCCTCACCTTCGCGCAACAGGACCTACCGGCCGCGAACGACATCGACGGTGCGCGGCAACGGTTCTCCGAGGCGTTCATCGCTGCCTGGTCCGGCGAGTCGGAGACCGACGGCTTCAACCGGTTGGTGCTGACGGCTGACCTCGGCTGGCGGCACATCGCGGTGCTGCGTGCCTACGCGCATTACCAGCAGCAGATCGGCTCCACCTATACGCAGGGATATATCGAGCAGGTCTTGGCGCAGAACCGTTCCATCACCAGGGATCTCGCTGCCTTGTTCGCCGCCCGCTTCGATCCCGACCTGCACCCCGATCCGGCCGACCGTGAATCAGCGCAGCAGCAGATCACCGATCGGATCTCCGAGGCGCTCGATGTGGTGTCCAGCCTGGACGCCGACCGGATCCTGCGCACCTTCCTGGCGCTGATCGCCGGCACCGACAGGACCAACGCCTACCGCTCCGACCAGTCGGGCACGCTCGCCTTCAAACTCGATCCGACCAAGATCCCCGGTGTGCCCAAACCCGTTCCGATGCACGAGATCTGGGTGTATTCGACGAAGGTGGAGGGGGTACATCTCCGCTTCGGTGACGTCGCTCGGGGTGGGCTGCGGTGGTCCGATCGGCCGGAGGATTTCCGTACCGAGATTCTCGGCCTGGTCAAGGCGCAGGAAGTGAAAAACGCCGTCATCGTGCCGGTCGGCGCCAAGGGCGGCTTCGTCGTCCGCCGGCCGCCGGTCGCCACCGGCGACCCCGTGGCAGATCGGGAAGCCCAACTGGCAGAAGGGATTTCCTGCTACCGGGCCTTCATTTCCGCGCTGCTGGATGTCACCGACAATCGGCAGCGCGGCGAGCTGGTGCCGCCGCAGCGGGTGGTCCGCCACGACGGGGACGATTCCTACTTGGTGGTCGCGGCCGACAAGGGCACGGCGACGTTCTCCGACATCGCCAACTCCGTGGCCGCCGACTACGGCTTCTGGCTGGACGACGCGTTCGCCTCCGGCGGCAGCGCCGGCTACGACCACAAGGGCATGGGCATCACCGCCCGCGGCGCCTGGGAGTCGGTCAAGCATCACTTCCGTGAGCTGGGCGTCGACACCCAGACGCAGGAATTCACCTGCGTCGGCGTCGGCGACATGTCCGGTGACGTGTTCGGTAACGGAGTGCTGCTGTCCGAGCACCTGCGGCTGATCGCCGCCTTCGACCATCGGCACGTCTTCGTCGACCCGGACCCGGTTGCTGCCAGCGGCTTTGCCGAACGTCGGCGGCTGTTCGACCTGCCGCGCTCCTCCTGGGCGGACTACGACGCCTCGCTGATCTCGACCGGCGGCGGCGTCTGGCTGCGCTCGGCGAAATACATTCCGATCTCCGCACAGCTGCGCCGTGCCCTCGGCATCGACGCTGGCGTCAACCGGCTCTCGCCGGCCGAATTGATGCGCGCGATCCTGCTGGCCCCAGCCGACCTGCTGTGGAACGGCGGTATCGGCACCTACGTGAAGGCCGCCACCGAGACCAACGCCGGGGTCGGCGACAAGGCCAACGATGCGCTGCGGGTGGACGGTGGCCAGCTGCGGGTCAAGGTCGTCGGCGAGGGCGGGAACCTAGGCATCACCCAGCGCGGCCGGATCGAGTTCGCCCAAGCTGGCGGCCGGATCAATACCGATGCCATCGACAACTCGGCGGGCGTCGACACCTCCGACCACGAGGTCAACATCAAGATCGCCTTGGCCCCCGAGGTGGCCGACGAACGGCTGACCGTACAGGGCCGCAACGAGTTGCTGGCCTCGATGACGACCGAGGTCGGCGACCTGGTGCTGGCCGACAACACCGCCCAGAACCGGCTGTTGGGGGTGTCCCGCGCGCACGCGGTGCCGATGCTGTCGGTGCACCAACGGCTGATCGCGGCGTTGGTCGCCGATGGCGGGCTGGACAGGGCGCTGGAGTTCCTGCCGGACGACGAGGAGATCAACAGCCGGATCGGGGCCGGCGAGGGTCTCACCTCACCCGAGCTCAGCGTGCTGATCGCCTACGTGAAGTCGGCGGCGTCCAGGGCGATGTTGGCCAGTGAACTGCCCGACGACATCGCCTTCGCCACCCTGTTGCCGCACTACTTCCCGACCCAGATGCGACAGCAGTACGCCGACGCCATCGCGGCGCACCCGCTGGCCCGCGAGATCGTTACCACCATGACGGCCAACGACGTGGTGAACGGGGCCGGCATCTCCTACATCTTCCGGGTACAGGAGGAGACGGCCGCGTCGATCACCGACGCGATCAGGGCTTTCGCGGTCGTCACGACGGTTTTCGGACTGCCGCAGCTGTGGGCGGCCATCGCCGCTCGCGACAACGTGATGCCGGCGGCGGCCCAGGACACCCTGCTGTTGGACACCAGGCGGTTGCTGGACAGGGCGGTGCGGTGGCTGTTGTCCAGGCGACCGCAACCGCTGGATGTCTCCAGCGAGATCAATCGGTATCGCGCCACCGTCGAGGCGCTCAGCCCGCGGATGCCTGAGCTGGTGTGCGGGATCGAGCACGAAAACGTGGTGCGGGACATCGGCGGCTACGTGGCCGTCGGCGCCGACAAGCAGCTGGCCAGACGGGTTGCCTACAACCTGTACACGTTCAGCCTGCTCGATGTGGTGGATGTGGCGTTGGAGACCGAGCGCGATCCGATGGAGACGGCCGAGGTGTACTACGCGCTGTCGGCGCATCTGGACTTCGACCGGCTGTTGTCCGAGGTGACGCAGCTGGAGCGGGGCGACCGTTGGCACGCGCTGGCGCGGCAAGCCGTTCGCGACGATCTGTACCGCTCCATGCGCCATCTCACCGCCGATGTGTTGTCCACCACCTCGCCCGGCCAGAGTCCCGCCGACAAGATCGCCCAGTGGGAGGGGGAGAATGAGTCTCGGCTGTCGCGGGCGCGGATCACCCTGACCGAGATCACGAACTCGTCGGCCAGGGATCTCGCTGCGCTGTCGGTGGCCGCGCGCGAGGTGCGTTCGATGATCCGATGACCGGACCTGCACGACTCAGCGCGACCGCATCGAACCGCTGTGACGGCAAGGAGAATCATTCGTGGGTAAGACGATCGGGCATCGGTACGTGACCGATGTCTGGGTTCGCTGGTCCGATCTCGACGCGTTCGGCCACGTCAACAATGCCAAGACCGTCACCCTGCTGGAGGAGGCACGGGTCGACTGGTTGTTCGTCGAGGCGGTGGAGAAGGGCATCGGCAGGATGACAGAGGGGATCGTGGTGGCCAAGCTGCACATCAACTACCAGCGGTCGATCCCGTTCGGACGGCCACTGACCATTTCCATGGGGGTGGCGAAGCTCTCGGCCTCGTCGTTCACCGTCGACTACCTGGTGAGCTTCGACGACGTGTTGGCGGCGACCGGGGAGACGATGCTGGTTCCGGTGGACGCGGCGACCTTCCGTCCCCGCCGGCTGGATCAACAGGAGCGCGATTTCCTAGCCGAATTTCAGGCGCCGCAACCACTTCTGGAGTCCTGATGGCCATCCTGCGGCCGGCCGAGAAGGCCGACAGGGACGACGCCGCCGCCTTTGCCGGCCGGGTCGCCAGGTGGGACGCCACCGGCCCGATCCGGATGCGGGCGGATGGCGCGATGGTCCGGCTGTGGGCCACCACACCGTTCGACACCTTCGTCACCAGGGCCGTCCGGGGCGGCATGGAGCCGTCGGACGCGACCGTGCATGCCGGAAACCTGTTGTCCGCGTTGGCTGTCGGCACCGACACGGACGTCGATCCCGGCCCGCTGATCGACGCGGCGTGGCGCTCGCAGCTGCCCTCGACTCAGGGGTGGATTGTCGTCGACGAAGTACCGGCGGAGGTCGTTGCCGAGATCGCCGACCGGGGAGTCGAGCAGGCGAAGGAGAACCCAGGTCCGGCCGGCGGGGCCTCGACGGCACTGCTGGACTCGGCGGCGATCACCGTCTCCGGCAACGGAATGCGGGTAACGGTGCCGATGCGAATGCTGATGGCGCTGTCCGGGATGGGCTTCGCGCCAGCCGGCGATGGCGAGCTGGTCCGGGTGAGCGCTACCGACGCCTGGGCCCGCATCGATGCCAGGTACGGCGCCGTCGTTCGACGGCGACATGCGTTGCTACCACTGGTGTTCTGACGGTCCATGTACGTCCTCAGGGGACGAGCCAGGCGGCGGCGTCGGCCGGCAGTTCGCCGTGCACCATCGGTGCGGAGGTCAGCACGACATCGCCCGGCGGCAGCGCGATGGGTGTGCTGCCGGCATTGAGTGCACAGACCAGACCACCGGGATCCCTGCGGAAGGCCAGGCAGTCGGAAGGTGCTCCGTACCAAGAGATCTCGGCTCCGGAGAACGCCGGATGGGTCTGCCGGAGCTCGACGGCAGTGCGCACCAGGTTGAGGGTCGAGTCGGGATCGTCCAGCTCGCTCTCGACGGTCAGGCCCGCATAGTCGGTCGGCGATGGCAGCCAGCTGGACGGGCCGTCGGTGAAACCGAACGGTGGTGTGTTGCCCTCCCATGGCATCGGCAGCCGGCTGGAGTCGCGACCGCGTTCGGTATGTCCGCTGCGTTCCCAGGTCGGGTCCTTCAGCTGGTTGTCCGGTACCTCGCCGCTCGGCAGACCTAGTTCTTCGCCGTTGTACAAGTAGCTGGCGCCTGGCAGGGCCAACTCGACCAGCAGCATGGCCCGTGCCCTGGCGATGCCCAGCTGGCCGCCGCCGTACCGGGTCACCGGTCGCTGGACGTCGTGGTTGGACAACGTCCAGGCCGGCACGGCGTCGACAGAGTTGGCCGCCGTCACCGTGCTGTTGATGGCCTGCTGGATTGCGGCCGCCTCGAAGGGAGCTTCCAGCAAGGCGAAGTCGAACGCCTGGTGCAGCTCGTCCGGTCGCAGGTACCTGGCGAAGCGCTCGGGATCGGCAACCCAGATCTCGCCGATGGTGGTCGCGTCCGGGTACAAGTCGACCACCCTCCTGATCTTCCGGTGGATCTGGTGAACGCCGTCGTTGTCGAATCGCGGATCGGCGGCGTCGCCGCCTGGGCCCCCGTCCGAGTCGGGCAGTGTCGGGTTGCCGGAGGCGGCCGCACTTCCGGCCGGGGCGTCCGGCAGGCCGGGTGGTTTGGCCATGCCATGGGCAACGTCGATGCGGAACCCGTCGACCCCGCGGCCCAGCCAGAACCGGATGGTCTGCTCGAGATCGGCGAAGACCTCCGGGTTGTCCCAGTTCAGGTCCGGCTGTTCCGGCGCGAACAGGTGCAGATACCACTGTCCGTCGGCGACCCTGGTCCACGCGGGGCCGCCGAACACGCTGGTCCAGTTGTTCGGTGGTTCGCTGCCGTCCGCCCCCTTGCCGTCGCGGAACAGATAGCGTTCCCGTTCGGCGGATCCTGGGGCAGCCGCGAGCGCAGCGACGAACCAGTCGCGTCGGTCCGAGGTGTGGTTGGGCACCAGGTCGACGACGACCTTGATGGCGCGCTGGTGGGCATTCGTCACCAGCGCGTCGAAGTCGGTCAACTGGCCGAAGACCGGATCGACATTCCGCGGATCGGCCACGTCATAGCCGGCGTCGGCCATCGGCGACGGATAGAACGGCGTGATCCAGACGACCTGCATGCCGAGCAGCTCCAGGTAGCCCAAATGGTCGGTGATGCCGGCCAGGTCGCCGATCCCGTTGCTGTCGGAATCGGCGAACGAACGGATGTACACCTGATAGCCGACCGCGTCGGCCCACCACGGCGCGGCAGCGGCTTCCGTGCTGGCCGCAGGCTGGTCGGCCTGGTAGGCGTCGGCTTGGGTGCTGGCTGCAGGTTGGTCGGCCTGGTAGGCGTCGGCTTGGGTGCTGGCTGCAGGTTGGTCGGCGGCGAATTCGGCGGTCACGATCGGACATCCTTCCAGTTCGTTGCCATCGCGGCCGTCAGTGCGGCGAGTTGATCATGCTGTCGGCGGCCATCACCAGATAGCCCCACAGCCGTTCGTCCTGCTCAGGCGTCAACCCCGCCTCGTCGATGGACGCTCGCATCGCGGCCAGCCAGGCATCGTGCTCGGCCCGGCCGATCACGAACGGCGCATGCCGCATCCGCAGCCGCGGGTGGCCGCGCTGCTGGGAGTAGGTGCGCGGTCCACCCCAGTACTGCTCGAGGAACATCCGAAACCGCACCTCGGCCGGGCCCAGATCCTGCTCCGGATACACCGGACGCAGGGTCGGGTCGACCGCCACCCGCTGATAGAACCGGTGCACAATGCCCTGGAACACCGGATGCCCGCCGATCTCGGCGTAAAAGGTGGCAGCCGGAGCTTCCGGCTCGACCGAGTTGGCATCACCGGTGTTGCCAGGGAACGGCAGATCGCTCGGGCTCATGTTGCTTCCCCCGTTCTGTCGTTCGCTCCCCAGCGGCGCAGATCGGCAGCGGGGGAGGCGATGCCCTCGGCGTCGAATGCTTCCTTGATCGCGCCCCGAATGGCGCGCCCGAAGGCCCACTGCTCGCCGGCCCGCACCGTCGTCACCAGTCGGATCGTCACCGCATCGGTCGTCATCGAGACCACGCCCTGCATCTCCGGCCGCTTGCTGACCACCTGACTAAACTCTTCCCAGGTGGCCACCTCACTGGCTTTGGCCAACGCCACCTCGCCGGCTTTGGCCGCGTCCGCCCGGTAGCTCAGCGGCAGGTCGATGGTGAGCACCGACTCGCCCTGGCTGGAGTTGCCGACCCGCAACACCTCGCCGTTGCGGACGTACCAGACGATGCCGTCGGCGCCGCGCAGCGTGGTGGTGCGCAGCCCGACCCCGATCACAGTTCCGGTCGCCGATCCCAGATCCACGGCGTCGCCGACGCCGTACTGGTCCTCCAGCAACATGAAGATGCCGGACAGGAAGTCCTTGACCATGTTCTGCGCCCCGAAACCGATGGCGACGCCGGCGATTCCGGCGCTGGCCAGCAGCGGTGCGACATTGATGCCGACCTCGGCCAGAATCAGGATCAGGGACACCGTGACGATGACGAAGGACGTCACCGACTTGAGCAGCGAGCCGATCGACTGAGCCCGCTGCGATCTCCTGGCGACGCCCTGGGAGCCGAGGATCATCGCGTCGGCGCGTTCCTTCAGCGGCCGCAGCACGCCGGGGACCTTGCCGTCTGAGGTGATCCTGGTGAGCCGATTGATCGCTCGATGCGCCAGGAACCGCACCACCAGCGCGATGACGAGGATAAGCAGCACCCGCAGGGCGTGTCGGACGATGCCGTCGATGTTCTCGGCCAGCCAGCCGACCCCGGTGCTCGACCAGATCCGCTGACACCAGCTGCCGATGTCGGCGGCGCAGCCAGGGGTCAAGGCGGTCGACAACTGCGGTCCTTCCTGCAACGGTCCCGACGGCTCGATCGTCGGCTGACGAGTCCCGTCAACGGTAGCCGGGCGGGTGGGACCTCGTTCACCCCTGCCTCCGGCCGAAGTGACCAACTTGGGCACTTGCGGCGCCAGAGACAGCGCTGGAAGCGCCGTTTACCGGCGCTTCATCGGAATGTTCCTCGACACGTCACACAAATGCCCTGGCCAGAGCGGTCCGGAAGCGGTTGACTGTGGGGTGCATCCGTTGATCACGGTGCTACCTGCTGACGCCTTGGCGCAGCTCGGGTGGGTGGCTACCGGCAAGTTGAACGAGGTAGCCGATGAGTCGAGCCCGCTCGAAGGTCCGACAACACAGCGCGGCGCACGCCGCACACGCCACGACAATCAGCACCCATAGCGTGCTGATCGGCACGTCTGCCGATCTTTCACGTCCGCCGTCGTACCTCGGTACCACTGTGCGAGTACTGCTGCTGAACGCCACCCACGAGCCGCTGGCCGTGGTGACGGGACGGCGGGCTCTGGTGCTGCTGTTGGCCGGCAAGGCCGAGTGCGTGGTGGAGCGGGAGTCGGGAGTGAGAGTGCACTCGCCGACCCTGGTCCTGACGGTGCCCGCCGTACTGCGGCTCAGTCGGTACGTCAGGGTGCCGTATCAGCCGGCGACCGCCATCACCAGGGCCGGCGTGCTCCGCCGCGACCGGCGGGCGTGCGCCTACTGCGGCAGCCGCGCCGACACCATCGATCACGTGCAGCCTCGCAGTCGCGGGGGAGCGCACACGTGGGAGAACTGCGTCGCTTGCTGCGCCCGCTGCAACACCAGGAAGGCCGACCGGCTGCTGTCCGAGCTCGGCTGGTCGCTGGCGTTCACTCCCGGCCCGCCTGCGCGGGCCGGCGGCGGCCGGGTGTGGCTCACGGACGACACCGATCCCGCCTGGGATCCGTGGCTGGTCGGCGCTGCCTGAGGTCGTGCATTCGCCATGGTGGCCTGCGGTGCTTCGGACGCCAGAGCTCACCGGACGGAATCGGCGTGCCCGGGGGCCCCGGTTCCAGCTTCGTCGGCTAGCGTGACGGACTGTGAACATCCTGCAGACGCTTACCATCTATGTGGGCACCCCCGCGGTGATCTACGGCGGCATCGCTGCCTGCACGCTGCTGCCCGGAAGGGCGAAGCAGAAGGCCCGCTATCGCGCCGGCCAGCCGTGGGACTACCCGCCGCAGTGGTGGGCAGGCGACACACCTGTGCAGGTTCCGGCAGCCGACGTGAACGCCGGAGCCGCTCGAGGAGGCGCACGTGGCACCTGGTGACCTGACCGGCCCTGAGTCAGGCTCACCTGGTCATGACGGATTGGACCCGATGACGACAGCCGGGGAGTTGGAAGCGATGAAGGACGGGACGCTGCCCGCTGCCTTGACCGACAAGGGACTCCAGCGATGGACGCCGCCGACGGTCGGCCCGCAGGGCAACGCGGACTCGCCGCTGATCCCCAGCCAGCGCAACACACTTGACGAGGTGATGGCCGCCGCCGAACGCAGTACCGGCCTGCGGTTCTCGGTGTATCTCGGCGATCTCGGCACCGACTCGCACACCGCCGCGGAGAGCCTGCATGCCGGCCTCGGTGCCGAATCGGTGGTCGCGGTGCTGCTCGCGGTCTCGCCAGGGCAGCGCATCGTCGAGGTGGTGACGGGTGCCGAAGCGGCACGGCGGATCTCCAACCGGTCTGCCAGACTCGCGGTGCTGTCGGTGATCGCGTCGTGCTCGGAGGGCGACCTGCTCGGCTCGTTGGTAAACGGTGTCCGTACCCTCGCCGACCAGGCCGGCACGCTGCCGGAGCGCACCAACTGGTAGCTGCCGTGACGATCGAGGTCGGCAGATTCCGGGTGGTGCCCGCGTCCTACGTGATCTTCTTGCGTGGTAACGGTGATGACACCGAGGTTCTGCTCCAGCTACGAAGTGGGACCGGTTACCTGGACGGCTATTGGGCGCTCGCGGCGGCCGGGCACATCGAGCAGGGCGAGTCGGCATTCGAGGCAGCCAAGCGCGAGGCCACCGAGGAGCTGGGCGTCCATGGCCTGCAGCTGACGGCGCTCACCGCGATGCACAGGACGGGCGGCACCGGCACGCCGATCGACGAACGCGTCGACTATTTCTTCATCGCCACCAGCTGGCACGGCGAACCACAGATCATCGAGCCGAACAAATGCGCCGACCTGCGTTGGTTCAGGCTCGACGCGCTACCCGACCCCGTTGCACCGCATGAACTCTCGGTGTTGGAGTTGATGATCGGTGGCACCGTGCCGCCGATCATCACCTATGGTTTCGCGGACCACCAGGCCGTCACCCCTGCTGGAGATCCTTGCCGCGGGCTGCCAGCGCCCGTTGCATCGACGAGCGACCCTCGGAGATCAGCCGGTTGAGCGAAGCCGGGTGCTGCTCGGATTCCCAACCGAACGCCCTGTCGACCACCGTTTGCCCGATGTCCCACCGCGGGTAAAGGCCGACGGCGACCTTCTGCGCCACCTCGCTCGACCGGCGCTCCCAGACCTCGGCGATCTCGCCGAAGAACGGCTCGGTGAACGGCGTCAGCAGCTCCCGCTGGGCAGGGTGGGAGAACGAGCCGATAGCCGCATCCTGCAAGGCATTTGACATCCCGTCGTCGTGCATCAACCGATCCCAGATCTCGGCCTTGCCGTCCGGCAGCAGCGCGGTGACGCCCATTGCCCTGCGTTCGCCCGATGCGGTGGCATCAGCGGACTTGGCGGTGTCGATCTCCGCATTGCCTGCTGTGCCGTGCGCCACCAGCGCGCCCAGCAATGTCCAACTCATGTCGGTGTCCACCTCGAGCCCGGCCAGCGGCGCCGCACCGTCGCGCCAGCCGGCGACCAGCGCCAACTGTGCGTCGGACAGTTTGGTGGACGCCAGTGCGCCGACCAGCGCCAGCTGCACGTCGCTGCCGGGCGCGGCGTTCGTCGCCAGCTCGACCAATGCTTCGGCATAGCGCGGATAGCCGGTCTCGGCTGCCCAGGCCGGGTCGGCGTAGGACCCCAGCGCCGTCGACACCTGCGACAGGATCCGTTGCACGACACCGATTTCCGACTCGGTCGGCAACCCACGCAGTGCCAGCGCGACGAAGTCCCGGGCCCGCAACAGGGCATCGCGGGTCATCTCCCAGACCGCGGACCAGACCAACGTCCGCGGCAGTGACTGACCGATGTCGGCGATTCGCTGCACGGCGGTGGCCAGCGATTCCGGATCCAGCTGCAGCTTGCAGTAGGTGAGATCGTCGTCGTTGACCAGGATCAGCTCGCCGCGATGCTCGCCGATCAGTTCCGGAACCTCGGTGAGCTCGCCGACAACGTCGAGCTCGATCCGCTTGCTGCGCACCAGCTTTCCGTCGGAGTCGGCGTAGATACCCACCGCCAGCCGGTGCGGTCGCAGCTCACCCGCGCCGGGGGCCGCGCCGGTCTGCCGGACCGCGAACGCGGTGATCAGCCCGTCATCGTTCACCGTGAACTCGGGTGACAGGGTGTTCAAACCGGTGGTGGTGAGCCAGGAATCGGACCAGGAGGACAGGTCGCGCCCCGATGTCTGCTCCAGGGCGGCCAGCAGGTCGGCCAGTGTCGCATTGTTGAACTGGTGGGCGGCGAAGTACGAGCGCAGCCCGGCCAGGAATTCGTCGTAGCCGACGTAGGCGGCCAGCTGCTTGAGCACCGAGGCACCCTTGGCATAGGTGATGCCGTCGAAATTGACCTCGACGGCCTCCAGGTCCACCATGTCCGCGGCGATCGGGTGCGTCGAGGGCAGCTGGTCCTGCACGTAGGCCCAGGATTTCTCGATGTTGGCGAAGCTGGTCCACGCCGAGCTGTATTCGGTGGCGGCGTTCTGGGCGACCACCGATGCCCAGGTGGCGAAGGACTCGTTGAGCCACAGGTCGTCCCACCAGCGCATGGTGACCAGGTCGCCGAACCACATGTGCGCCATCTCGTGCAAGATCGTCTCGCAGCGCCGCTCGTACATGTATCGCGTCACCTTGGACCGGAAGACATACTCCTCGCGGAACGTCACCGCGCCGGCGTTCTCCATCGCCCCCGCGTTGAACTCCGGCACGAACAGCTGGTCGTACTTACCGAACGGATACCGCACACCGAACGCGGAATGGAAGAAGTCGAAGCCCTGCTTGGTCTGGGTGAACAGCCGGTCTGCGTCCAGGTGATCGGCAATCGAAGTCCGGCAGTACAGCCCGAGATCAATGCCGTCGTGGGTCTGCCGTACCACGTGGTACGGGCCGGCTACCAGTGCGGTGACGTAGGTGCTCATTCGCTCTGTGGTGGCAAAAACATGCTGCGCCGCACCGGATTCGGCGTCAGTGATGGATGCCGTCGCACCGTTGGACACCACCTGCCAATGCTTCGGGGCCAGCACCGTCACCGCGAAGGCCGCCTTCAGATCTGGTTGGTCGAAGCAGGCGTACATCCGCTTGGCGTCGGCGGTTTCGAACTGCGAGTACAGGTACACCTCGTTGTCGACGGGATCGATGAAGCGGTGCAGTCCCTCCCCGGTATTGGTATACAGACCGACGGCTTCCACCACCAGTTCGTTGTCGGCGGCCAACCCGGACAGCGCCAGGCCGCCCTCGGTGGTCCACCCCGAGATGTCCAGCGGCGTGCCGTTGAGGGCGGCCGATGCGATGCCGTCACCGACGAAGTCGACGTAGCTGGAGGCGCCGGCGGGCGCGGAGAAGTGCACCGTCGAGGTGGTCGAGAAGGTCTTCTCGCCAGGTCCGCCCGCACCATCGGTCAGGTCCAGTTCGATCTCGTAGGCGCTGACCGACAAGATCGCGGCGCGCTGCTTGGCCTGATCGCGGGTGAGGTTGGGCGGCTGGGTCATCTGGGTCCTCTCGTGGACGGCGGGGGAAGTGCAGGTTGTGCCTGCCGGGAACAAACCTATCGGTCGCGCTGGTTGGCACCCGAGGGGATCCGTATCGCAGGATCCGAGACCTACTGCATCCATCGACGAAAGGCATCACGACGATGACGAGCACTGCCGCCACCTCGACCGAACACGTCGAGTTCTATTTCGACCCGATCTGCCCCTACGCCTGGATCACCTCCCGTTGGATCCTTGAGGTCGCCAACGTGCGCGACATCGACGTCGATTTCCGGGTGATGAGCCTGTCGGTGCTGAACCAGGGGCGTGACGAACTGGAGGATTCCTACCGCGAGCTGATGGACAAGGGCTGGGGCCCGGTCCGGGTGCTGATCGCCGCCGCCAAGGCACACGGCAACGAGGTGCTGCTGCCGCTGTACACCGCGATGGGCACCCGTATCCACGACAAGGGCTATCAGGACAATTCGGTCGTCGTCAAGGAGGCCCTGGCCGAGGTCGGGCTGCCGCCGGAACTGGCCGAGGCCGCCTCGTCGACCGACTACGACGAGGAGCTCAGGGCCAGCCATCACCGCGGCATGGACCCGGTCGGCGACGAGGTTGGCACCCCGGTGATCCACGTCGGCGGCTCGGCGTTCTTCGGGCCGGTACTGACCCGAATCCCGCGCGGCGAGGATGCCGCCAGGCTGTGGGACGGCACAGTCATGGTGGCCTCGTTCCCGTACTTCTTCGAGATCAAGCGCAGCCGGACCGAGAGCCCCAGCTTCGGCTGACCCCTTGGGCGAACAGGTGACACCAACCGTCCTGTGACAGCTCCGGCGTTGCGGGCCTCGCGGGTACACCGCTGGTGTGCGACTGTTGAGACAGCCCGCCCATCGAGGAGGTTGTCGTGACCGCTGACGATCCAGCTGCCGAGCAATCGGCCGATCACCCATCCGAAGGTGCTTCGGCCGCTGCACCGGTGCCGCCGCTACCCGATCGGCCGCAGAATTCCCACGGGCTGACGATCCCGCCCGACCTGGCCAGCGGGCCGGTGGTCGTCGGCGTCGACGAGGCGACTACTTGCGGGCGTCCGTTGCGGGCTGCCGTCTTTCTGTCGCAGGCGCTGGATCGTCCGTTGCTGTTGGTGCACGTCCGCCGGCGGTCGATGCCGATGATCGAGGGCTACGTTCCCGTTCCCGAGGAATCGGGCGTCGGCGAGCAGGCGGAGGACGAGGTGGAGTCGGAGCTGGTGGCCTCTTTAAAGGACTCGCCCGATCTGGCCGGCATCAAGTGGGAGCTGGTGAGCGTCGTCGGCGATGCCGCCGCCGAACTCACCAGGGTGGCGCAGGAGCGGGACGCCGCGTGCGTGGTCGTCGGCAAGCGTCATACCGGCTTCGCCGAACTGGTGCACCGGATCGCTTCCGGCTCCATCTCGCGGGCGATGGTGGCCGCCAACAAGTGGCCGGTACTGGTCGTTCCCTGACCGCCAGTGTCAGACTGGTCGCCATGCGCGTCTACCTCGGCTCAGATCACGCCGGTCTCGAACTCAAATCCCACCTCGTCGAGCTGCTGGCCGGGGCGGGCCACGATGTGGTCGATGTCGGCCCGCACGTGCTGGACACCACCGACGACTACCCGCCGTTCTGCATCGAGACGGCGCGCAGAGTGGTGGCCGACCCCGGCAGCCTCGGGGTGGTGATCGGCGGCAGCGGCAACGGTGAACAGATCGCCGCCAACAAGGTGGCCGGAGTGCGGGCCGCGTTGGCCTGGTCGACCGAGACGGCCAGCCTGTCCCGTCAGCACAACGATGCCAACGTGATCTCGATCGGTGCCAGGATGCACGACATCCGGACCGCGAGCGGCTTCGTCACCACCTTCGTGGACACCCCGTTCTCCCACGATCCGCGCCACCAGCGGCGGATCGACATGGTCGCGGCCTACGAGGCGAAACCCGTTCCGCAGCAGCTGCCCGCTACCTAACCTTCACTCGTTGATGTCGCCGATCCGAATGGCGTTGCCGAACGGGTCGCGGATAGCAAAGTCGGTGCCGTACGGCTGGGTGATCGGTTCCTGGGTGACGTCAACGCCCTTGGCCTGCAGTGCGGCGAACGTTCCGTGGACGTCGTCGGTGGTGAAAGCCAGCCAGCCGCCGCCGGCGCCCTTGGTCACCAGCTCCCGCACCTGCTCCGCTGTGGTGTCGTCGTGGGCAGGTGCGCCCGGCTTCTCCAGCAGGATTTCGTGACGATCGCCCGGCACCCGCACGGTGAGCCACCGCATCGGGCCGAAGTCCATATCGGTGCCGACCTCTAGACCCAGGACTTCGGTGTAGAACTTCAGTGCCTGGTCCTGGTCGAGGACGTAGATCGACGAGAGGTTGTTGCGTGTCAGCATGACGTGCTCCTTAGTGGTTGTTGTTCTGCGGTAACAGCAATCACGCTATTGCGGCTCTTCCCGCTGTGCTTCTCCGAAACTGCTCGGTCTGTTCCAGCGCATGGCGAAGGAGGTCGGCGCGACGTGCGGCAGGCCGCTGGTGCGCAGCCGGTAGCCGGTGGGCGACTCGCCGACAATGGTGGTGAAGGTCCGGGAAAAGGTACCGAGGCTGCTGAAGCCGACCGTCATGCAGATGTCGGTGACGGAGTCGTCGCCGTGCTGCAACAGGAACATTGCCCGCTCGACGCGACGGCGCTGCAGATACCGATAGGGCGGCTCACCGAAGACCCGCTTGAACTCGCGGATGAAGTGGGCCGGGGACATCAACGCGACCCTGGCGAGAGCAGCGACATCGAGCGGTTGTGGGTAGGTGCGGTCCATCGCGTCGCGTGCCCGCAGTAGCCGACGATGGATGTCCTCGGAGTTCAGACTCACGGTCGGGCAATCAGTCGGCCGGATCGCGCCGGCCACCTCGTCGGCGCGATGCCTGCAACGGTGTCGGCGGGACGTATTTCCTGCGCACCAGCTGAACGTCCCGTTCCGCTTCGGCCAGGTCCTCCGCCGTCGGGGTGGCGTATTCGCGCGCCCGCATCGCGACGGTTGGGGACACCTGGGTGGAGCGGCTGGCTTCCAGGCCGCGCAGCCCGTGGTCGGATCGACGCGCGTCGTTGCGGCGTCCGGCGGCGGGAACACCTTGGGCGACAACGGATTCGTTGGCACTGCGTTGACCGGTGCTGTGTTCATCGGTGCTGTTCTCGCCCCCGTGTTCGATTGTCGGCCGGCCGCGGTTGGGGCGATCCGGCGGCATCACCGTGCCGCCGCCGAAATCCTGGGGGTCGTCGCTGCGACGCTGCGACCGCTGCCGACGCGTCCGCCGGCGGCCGCTGTCCAGCTGCTCGGTCTTCTGTTCGGTCTGCTGTGTGTCTGTCGGGGCGGGATCCGAGGTGGCGTCGGTGGTCGCCGCTTGTCGGCTCTGATCGACGATGGCTGGCGTGTCGATCGCCGCAGTCGGCGGACCGGCGACGCGGCTGGCTACCCGGCGGCGACGCCTTCGTGCCGTGGCATCCTGATTCATTGGCCGGCTCGATTCGTCGGACTGCTTGGTTTCGTCGGACCGCGCGGCTTCATCGACTGCTCAGCGTCATTGACTGCTCAGTGCCCCGCGGACGGCGCCGCCGCGGCGGCTGGCTGACCGATCGCCGCCAGCAGCTCGGTGAACCACGGCGTGCTCAGGTCGAACGGCTTGCCGCCGGCAATTCGGTCGAACTCAATGGGCCGCAACACGTTTCCGCGTTCCTCATCGTGTCCGATCACCCCGGACTCGCCGCGCAAGGCGCAGTCGACAGCCAGGTCGGTCATCGACTTGATGAGGCGCAGGTCCTCGATGTTCGCCGCAGCCGCCCGTGCGTAGTAGCCGGACTTCTGCACCATCACCTTTTCGGCATCCAGCCGCTCGGCGAATTGCTTGGCGAACCAGGCACCAGGATTCACCTCGTCCAGCCGGACATGCCCGAACGCGTCGCGGGCGATCTCGGCACCGGACGCCTCCAGCTCGCCGACGATGGTGTCCACCCCTGCGCCCTCCGACAGGAAGATGGTGACGTTGCCGACGGTGTCCATCACGGTCTTGAGCCTGGTCGCTTCCGTCTGCAGATCGAAGGTTGCCTCAGGGACGTAGACGGCGTGCACATCCCATGCCTCGCGGGACAACCCTATCTCCGGCAGCCACTCCTGCTGGTCCAGCCATTTTCGATAGTCGGCGGCGGTTGCCGCGGTGAGCCACCCGCAGTTGCGGCCCATCACCTCATGCACGATCAGCATCCTGGAGCCGGAGTTGTGCTCGCCGATAATGTTCGCCGCGAATCGTGCGCCCTGCTCGGCGGCCGTCACCGCACCGAGCGATTGTCGGATCGGCACGACGTCGTTGTCGATGGTCTTCGGCAGCCCGACAACGGTCAGGGCATAGTCGTTGCCCGCCAAGAACTTCGCCAGATCGGCAGCCGTGGTGTTGGTGTCGTCGCCGCCGATCGTGTGCAGCACATCGACGCCGTCGGCCGTCAGCTTGTCGGCGGCCACCTTCAGCGGATCCTCGCCCTGGGCAACAAGGCCGCGCTTCACCAGGTCCTTGGCATTGGTCAGCTTGACCCTCGAGTTGCCGATCGGTGATCCGCCGAACTGGTGCAGGACAGCGGCTTTCGCTCTGATGTCCTCGGTGATAGTGATGATGTCGCCGGCCAGCAGACCTTGGTAGCCGTGCCGGTAGGCGATGATCTCGACGTTCGGGGCCAGCTCGGTGTATCGCTCGATGAGGCCACCGACTGCCGAGGACAGGCACGGCGCGAATCCACCGGCGGTGAGCAGGGCGACCTTACGCACGGACATGCGTGCAGACTATCCGGCGTCGAACGTTCGATCGATGCGGGCAGGTTCAGCCCTGCCGCAGCAGCAGGAACGAGTCGATACCCAATCGGCGCACCGCCATCTGCGGGAACCCCGAAACTGGCCACTGTCGCTTCCGGGCCGACCACCTCCGGTTGGATCATCCGGCGCTCGACCGCCCTGCGCGGGTGCTGCACCGGGCTGCACGGGGCTGCACGGGGCTGCACGGTGCGTCCTGCGCCGTGCCCACGGCCGGTGTCGGCGCGAATGCCGGCGCAGCTGACCCGGGAGCGGTCTGCGATTTGATCATGGCGCGCTGCCCGGCAATTCGGACATTCCTCCGGCGCGTCGCGGGCTGAGAGCCATGATCTGTGGAGTCAACGTGTGGGGAGTCGGGCTGTGCCCACCTCGCTGCGCTGGTCCGGGCTGCGCCCACCTCGCTGCGCTCGGCGGGGTCCCGATTTGGCTGCCTCGCTGCGCTCGTCAGCTTCAAATCCAGGCCCAAGCCAATAAATCGGATAGGGGCCCTCGAAAAGCGTGAGGGCCCATATCCGACTTGTCGGGCTGACAGGATTTGAACCTGCGACATCCGCGTCCCAAACGCGGCGCGCTACCAAGCTGCGCTACAGCCCGTCACAACCGCCGGAGGCGGACGTGTCGTCGAGAATCTGACCAGGATCAGTATGGCATCCGATTCGGCGCAGACCCGAATCCCGGCGCTGCAGCCCGGGACGGTCCGGCGATCGGGATAAGATGATCCCGCACCGAGAGGTGCAGCGCGGACGTAGCTCAATGGTAGAGCCTCAGTCTTCCAAACTGATTACGCGGGTTCGATTCCCGTCGTCCGCTCCACAGCTCCCCCCACAGCTCTGCCCCGCAGCTCCGTTCAACGGTTCTCGTTGAGCCGCATCGGGTCCCCGACCGACAGCCACCGCTCACCCGAACCGGGTCACCCCACCCACTCCTCGGCAACAGCGGCCAGTCCGGCAGCGAAGCGCGGATGGTCGGCGATGAGCGCCGAGCTGCCGGCGAGGGTCCGCCAGCCCTGGTCGTTGGCTGCCTCCTCGCCGGTCGCCAGTTGGAACCGACGCAGTGCATCGACGGCCAGCGCGGTGCCGGACGGGGTCGGCCCATCGGTGAGGTCGGTGCGACGATAGGCAAGGGGCTCCGCGTCGTCGGGGGTGTCGCTGAAATTGCCGAGCTCGTCGGTGAAATGCGTCGCCATGGTCTCCAGCAGCGAACCGGCGGCAGCGAGCCAGGGCCCGCCATCCTTGCTGGTGTGCCTGGCCAGGAATGCGGTCGCCATCGCCGCGTGGTCCTCCAGAATGCCGGCGGCCACCCCGACCTGACCGTTGCGGGAAACCCGCCGCAACCGGCCGTCGACTACGTGCAGGTCCAACAGCAGCCGAGCAGCCCGATCGGCGGCCTCGTCTGCCCACGCCGCGCCTCGCGCCACGGCGTAGCCGGTCAGTGCACTGATGGCGAAACCGTTCCAGGCGGCGACTACCTTGTCGTCGCGAAGTGGTTGGGGCCGTTGCCTTCTGGCCGCTAGCAGCCGGGCCCGGACATCGGCGAACCGCTGCGCATCTTCGGGGTCGGCCGGTAGCTGGAGCACGCTGGCGCCGGCCTCGAAAGTGCCGGACTCGGTGACGCCAAAGATCTCCACCGCCCAGCTGCCGTCGTCGGCGCCCAGCGTCTGGACCAACTGCGCCGGTGTCCAGACGTAACTGGCTCCCTCTATCCCGTCTGCATCGGCGTCCAGCGCCGCGGCGAAACCGCCCTCCGGTGTAGCCAACTCGTCGACGATGAACCGGGCGACCCCGTCCGCCGCCCGGCCGAAGAACTCCTCACCCGTTGCTTGCCACAGCTCGAGGTAGGTCGGCAGCAGCAGCGCGTTGTCGTAGAGCATCTTCTCGAAGTGCGGCACCGTCCACGACGAGTCGACGCTGTACCTGGCGAAGCCGCCGGCCAACTGGTCGTGGATGCCGCCGCGGGCCATCCGCTCGGCGGTGTGGGCCACCGTCGTCAGGCTGCCGGGGTCGCGGGTGCGGCGATGGTGAGCGAGTAGGAAGGCCAGGGCCGGCTGCGTCGGGAACTTCGGCGCCCGGCCGAAACCGCCGTTCACGGCGTCGTACTCGGACCGCAGCGCGTCCGCCGCGCTGTCCAGCACCGCGGCGTCGACCGGCGACACCGACGGGCAGGGGCCGCCGATCGGGCAGACGCGGCTGACGTCGGCCGGCCGCAGCTCCGACGAGGCGCTGGCCTGCACGATGGCCGCCCCCTGAGCGATCACCTCGTCGCGGCGGTCGGTCCAGGCCTCGCCGACGGCCTGCAGCAATCGCAGGAAGTGCTCACGGGGGAAATAGGTGCCCGCGTAGAACGGGGCGCCTTCCGGGGTGGCGAACACCGTCATCGGCCAGCCGCCCTGACCGGTCATCGCCGTGGTGGCGTGCATGTAGACCGCATCGATGTCCGGGCGTTCCTCTCGGTCCACCTTCACCGGAACCGTGCTGGCGTTGATCGCCGTGGCGACCTCGGAGTCCTCGAAGGACTCGTGAGCCATCACGTGGCACCAATGGCAGGCGGCGTAGCCGACCGAGATCAGCAGCGGGACATCGCGACGCTTCGCTTCGGCCAGCGCCTCCGGCCCCCACTCCCACCAGTCAACCGGGTTCTCGGCGTGCTGCAGCAGGTAAGGGCTGGTCGAGTTGGCGAGCCGGTTCGTCATGACGTCGAGTCTGCCCCGCGGCGAGCGAGTTCCCTCGGCGTAGAGCGCCCGAAGGCGGAGGGCGACGACGAGGCTGCGCAACTCAGGTACCGGCTGGTTGCGATCGAGTGAGACGACAGCATCTCGGCGTAGAGGCGCGAGCGCAAGAAGTGAGCAGCCGCCATCATCGCTGATGATGCCGTAACTGGCAGACTTGCGATGCGCTTCGTGAGCCATTCCCCTGGCTCGACCTTGTCGATGATCGGGCCATTGGGCAGTTCGTCGGGGAGATTCTGCCTTCCGCTCGCCTGTGCCTCAGTCGGCCGGTTCGAGCGTCGTGGCGCCGCACAACCGAGTCGTCATCGGCCTGAATGTCGTTACACCGATCAGGAATGCAGATGGCGCTGACTTTCGGCCAACCTGGCTACGTCAAGGCCTTCCAAGATCGGCTCGCCCAGCTCCGTGCAGTCGATCTTTGGTGGGAAGGCACGTCGCAGTGGAACTCGCCGCCGTAGTTGTGCACGGTCGTCAGCTACGCGCCGTCCACGTCGTCAAGTAGTCGCTCAAGCGCGTCGATGAGCGCACTCACTCGCGTCGTCGCCACCGCCCAGACGATCTCGTTGTCGATTACCGCACACCCGTGGAACAAGACATTGCGAAAGGCAACGATCCTAGGGAGGTCCGTTAGGGTCGCCGCTACGTCTGGATCGACTCGACGCAGCCTGTTCAGAGCCTCACCGACAATCTCGAACTGTCGCTCGACGGCCGACCTGCCATCGGATCGCCTAGATAGTCCTCGAGGACGCACTCGGCGACGAACTGCTGGATCAGGGTGGCCGCGCGCCGAGCGTCCCAGAGGAACGCGGGCGACTCAGGCCGCAAAGAGGACTTCCTCACTGGCTTCGACCGAGGCCGCGAAGTACGGGTTCTCCAAAGCCGACGGCATCACCAAGTCAACCGGGCGCTCGAGAAGCGCTTCCAACGCTTCCTTCAACCCGAAGTAGGCGTCAAATCCCGCGCCGGGATCTCCGGCGAACTCCACGAGGAAGTCGACATCGCTCCGCGCCTCGTCGAAGCGATCAGTCACCGCAGACCCGAAGACAGAAAGTCGGCGAACGGCAAAGTGACGGCACAGATCTGCGATGGCATTGTGATCCAGCACCACCATGACCGCTCCCCAGGATTGTCTCAACGTCCATGTTCGCATGTCCGCCGCTCCGGACCGCCTCACCAGCGCCGCGTCGTGTAGCAAGCGCCCGAACGAGCCGTCGGGGCCGTTGCAGTTGCTGGCCAGCGCGCGGCGAATACCGCCGCCACCCGCGTCGGCCGGTCCGGGCGAACACCACCACGCTGCCGCCAGGTAGCCGAGGCTGCTCCGTGAGTTGACCGGTTGCGCCAGGAACTGTCCGCAGTCCTGTTCGCAGTCCGCGGCAGCCACAACCGGTCGCGCCGCAGCCCGGCTACGGCTATCAGTCCGACCTGTCCTGCCAGGTGCAGACGCAGATCTCGTTGCCCTCCAGATCTGCCAGCACCCAGAAGGCGCGCGCGCTGTCATCGGACAGCAGCCGGCCACCGGCGGCGATGGCGGCCTGCACCCTGGCGTCTGCCTCATCCTCGCCGACCATCACGTCGAAATGGATCCTGTTGCGTTGCTCACGCGGGACGTCCATCTGCTGGAACCAGATCGCCGGACCCTGCCGTGCCGGATCGACCAGTGGGGCGTCCGGTGCGCCGTCCCCGGCCTCGTCCGCATAGCCGAGGACGGCCTTCCAGAATGGCCGGATCGCCGGAATATCCATCGCGTCGATGGCCAGCTCGACGACCTGGACCGCCCGACCGCCGACCTGCGGAGCACCATGAAACCCTTGCGCGGCAAGGGCTTTGTCGATCACCGGGACCAGATCGGCGTCTGTCTGCGTCACCCAGCCGACGGTGGCGGTCTGCAGCGTCAGGGTGACGGCACCGCCGGCCAGCTCGACGTGCACGTGGCCGTCGGCCCCACCGCCGGCCGCCGCCAGCACAGTGGCCAGCACCGCTGCGCCATCGGCCATCGAAGTGACCGGCACGGCCGTCGTCAGCGTGCCGCCGACGAACCGCCACCCAGAGCCGGCCACCGCCCGGGCGGCCTTGGTACGGGACATCGTCGGCAGGGTCTCGGTGTGCGGCTCGGGCATGGACCCAGCCTGGCACGGGACACCGACGGCCGACAGCGCCCCGTGCGTCACGCCCAAGGCGGTCTGGAACGGAGCACTCCCGCAGGTCACCTAGAATCGATCTCACAGCTCGCGACCGGCCCCGTAGCGTGGGTCGACCCGGGCTTGTCCGCATGCCTGCGCCGGGACCATCGAATGCATAGACCATCGAATGCATGAGTGAGCCGGTGCCGGATTCGCCGCAGAAAGATGCACAGCGAGGAGATATCAGCGTGAAGAGCACCGTCGAGCATCTGAACCCCACCAGGGTGAAGCTCACCGTCGAGGTTCCGTTCGGCGAACTCGAGGCGCAGTTCGACGCCGCCTACAAGGCCATCGCTGGCCAGGTGAACGTTCCCGGCTTCCGCAAGGGCAAGGTGCCGGCGAAGATCCTCGAGTCGAGGGTCGGCCGCGGCACCATCCTTTCCGAGGTGGTCAACGAGGCGATCCCGGCCAAGTACGGCGAGGCCGTCGAACAGAACGAGCTGTCGCCGCTCGGCCGGCCGGAGATCGCGGTCACCAAGCTGGAAGACCGCGACACCCTCGAGTTCACCGCCGAGGTCGACGTCCGGCCGGAGTTCACCCTGCCGGCGATCGGCGACGTCGCCGTCACCGTCGACGCGGTCGACATCACCGACGCCGACGTCGACGAGCAGGTGGAGGCGCTGCGCGAGCGGTTCGCGGCGACCACTGCGGCCGACCGGCCGGCTGCCGACGGCGACCTGGTGACGATCGACCTGCGGGCTGCCGTCGATGGCCAGGAGGTGGCGGACGCCACCGCCGACGACCTGTCTTACACCGTCGGCTCCGACGATCTGGTCGACGGCATCGACGAGGCCATCACCGGGTTGTCCGCCGGCGATAGCAAGACCTTCACCACAGCGCTGGTGGCCGGCGAACATACCGGCAAGGACGCCGAGGTCACCGTCACCGTCAAGAAGGTGTCCGATCGGGTGCTGCCAGTCCTCGACGACGATTTCGCCCAGCTGGCCAGTGAGTTCGACACCATCGACGAGATGCGGGCCGATCTTGCCGACCGGGTGCGCAGGGTGAAGAACATGTCGCAGGGCGCCGAGGCCAGGGACAAGGTCCTTGAGGCGCTGCTGGCGATGACCGAAATCCCGGTGCCGGAAAGCATCGTGAACTCCGAGGTGGAGGTACGTGCCCACGACGCGGTGCACTCCTTCGACCACAACGAGGAAGCGCTGACGGCGCACATCGAGTCGGAAGGTAAGACCCGCGAAGAGTTCGATGCCGAGATCCGCAGCTCCGCCGAGGAAGCCGTCAAGACCCAGCTGCTGCTGGACGCGATGGCCGAGGCCGAGGCCGTCGGCGTCAGCCAGGAGGAGTTCACCCAGCGGGTGATCTACAACGCACAGCGATTCGGGATGGCCCCCGACGAGTACTTCAGCCGGCTGCAGCAGGCCGACCAACTCGGTTCGGTCTTCGCCGACGTCCGCCGCGGCAAGGCGCTGGCCACCGCTGTCGGCAAGGCCACCATCACCGACACGGCCGGTAACACCCTCGATATCGACGAGCTGTTCGGCATCGAGACCGTCGAGGTGGAGGACGACGTGCTCACGGATGATGGTGGCCCGGTGATCATCGACGGCGAGGTCAGTGAGGTCGACGACGGGGCGGACTACGAGGACGAGGACGACGACGAAGACGAGGACGTAGACCAGGAAGCCATCGACGCCGCTGTCGCCGCCGCCGCCGACAAGGTGACAGCCGCTTACCCTGCCGCCCGCCACTCCGCCGCCGAGGACGCTGACGAGTCGCAGAACTGATCGCAGCACCCGTGGCGCTCGCTCACGCCGTGAGCGAACACCGTCGCAACCGGGCATCGTCGGAAGGTGCCCGTCGTTAGTGTCGAGTGCACGTCCCGCCGCCAGCATGTCGGCCGAGAGATCGGCCGAGGATCGACAACCACCATCGATGCTGCCGACGGGCTCGACGATGGAATACGACTGAAGGAGCAGCAGTGACCGACCGTCATCCCCTGGCCGCCGTCAAGAGTGCAGCGGCAGCTGATCCGTCAGCGGTGCTGCCCGCGATCATGCGCGGTACCCCAGGACTCACGCTGTCCGATTCGGTGTCCGAGCGGCTGCTGCGCGAGCGCATCATTCTGCTCGGCTCAGAGGTGAAGGACTCCAACGCCAACGAGATCGTCAGCCAGCTGCTGCTGCTGGCCGCCGAGGACCCGCAAAAGGACATCACCTTCTACATCAACTCGCCCGGTGGCAGCGTCACCGCAGGCATGGCCATCTACGACACGATGCAGCTGGTCGAGCCGGACGTCGCCACCACGGCGATGGGCCTGGCCGCATCGATGGGGCAGTTCCTGCTGACCGCGGGTGCGCCAGGCAAGCGAGCGGCGCTGCCGCACGCCCGGATCCTGATGCACCAGCCGAGCGCGGGTGTCGGTGGCACCGCTGCCGACATCGCCATCCAGGCGGACATGCTGAACCAGTCCAAGCGGGAAATGGCCGAACTGATCGCCCAGCACACCGGCCAGTCGGTGGACACGATCATCGCCGACTCCGACCGCGACCGCTGGTTCACCGCGCAGGCAGCGCTGGAGTACGGCTTCATCGACCGGGTGGTCGCACGGGCAGCAGAAGCCCCAGCGACGCCGGCCAACTGACGGCGTGACGAGACAAGGAAGCGACATGAACAGCGATTATCCCCACGGCGCCGCACACGGCCATGCGTTGCAGCTGCCGCAGTCCCGCTACATCCTGCCGTCGTTCATCGAGCGCACCAGCTACGGCGTCAAGGAATCCAACCCGTACAACAAGCTCTTCGAGGAGCGCATCATCTTCCTCGGCGTGCAGATCGATGATGCCTCGGCCAACGACGTGATGGCCCAGCTGTTGACCCTGGAATCCACCGATCCCGACCGCGAGATCATTATGTACATCAACTCGCCGGGCGGATCCTTCACCTCGATGACGGCGATCTACGACACCATGCAGTACGTCCGACCGCACGTCCGGACGGTCTGCCTCGGCCAGGCAGCATCGGCGGCTGCCGTGCTGCTGGCCGCCGGTACCCCCGGTAAGCGGATGGCGCTGCCGAACTCGCGGATCCTGATCCACCAGCCCGCCACCGAGGGCATGTACGGCCAGGTGTCCGATCTGGAGATCCAGGCCAAGGAGATCCAGCGGATGCGCCGCACCTTGGAGGATTTGCTGGCCCGGCACTCCACCAAGTCGGTGGAAGAGGTCCGCCAGGACATCGATCGCGACAAGATCCTCACCGCCGAAGAGGCCAAGGCGTACGGGCTGATCGACGACGTGCTGCCGTATCGCAAGATCGATTCCTGACCTGACCAGTACGCCGGGGCAGCCGGTTGTCCACAGTCCGGCGAAATTGCCGGTGCCGGTAGCGGCTGCTACCGATAGTCTTGGCTGCAGATCCTTCGTCACCCATCCGGTGACGCGGGACCGGAGCCAGTCCACGCTCGTTGGGGGCGAGGTCGCCTCCGTGTCGTCAGCGGTAATCCGGTTGCGACACGGCGACATCAGTTACCGTCGGACGGTCGGTGACCGCTGACGGTGCCGAAGGTGTGCCGGCCGACAGTACGGCTGACGTAGCTACGACCAACGATCGAGAGGGCTCATGGCACGCATCGGTGACGGGGGAGACCTGCTGAAGTGCTCTTTCTGTGGAAAGAGTCAGAAGCAGGTGCGCAAGCTCATCGCCGGCCCCGGCGTGTACATCTGCGACGAGTGCATCGACCTCTGCAACGAGATCATCGAAGAAGAACTCGCGGAAACGAACGACGTCAAACTGGACGAGCTGCCCAAGCCGACGGCCATCCGCGAGTACCTCGACCAGTACGTTATCGGGCAGGACATCGCCAAGAAGGCCCTCGCCGTCGCTGTCTACAACCATTACAAGCGCATCCAAGCCGGCCCCGATCGTGGACCGGAACCGGTCGAGCTGGCCAAATCCAACATTCTGATGCTCGGCCCCACCGGCTGCGGCAAGACCTACCTCGCCCAAACCCTGGCAAAGATGCTGAACGTCCCGTTCGCCATCGCCGATGCCACTGCGCTGACCGAGGCGGGCTATGTCGGCGAGGACGTCGAGAACATCCTGCTCAAGCTGATCCAGGCGGCGGACTACGACGTCAAGCGGGCAGAGACCGGCATCGTCTACATCGACGAGGTCGACAAGATCGCCCGCAAGTCCGAGAACCCGTCGATCACCCGCGACGTCTCCGGTGAGGGTGTGCAGCAGGCGCTGCTGAAGATCCTCGAGGGCACCCAGGCGTCGGTGCCGCCGCAGGGCGGCCGCAAGCATCCGCACCAGGAATTCATCCAAATCGACACCACCAATGTGCTGTTCATCGTCGCCGGCGCCTTTGCCGGACTGGAGAAGATCATCGGCGAGCGGGTCGGCAAGCGCGGTCTCGGCTTCGGATCCGAGGTGCGCAGCAAGTACGACATCGACGCATCGGACATCTTCTCCGACGTGATGCCGGAAGACCTGATCAAGTTCGGGCTGATCCCCGAGTTCATCGGCCGGCTACCGGTGGTGGCATCGGTGACGCACCTGGACAAGGAATCGCTGATCTCCATCCTGACTGATCCGCGGGATGCGCTGTCCAAGCAGTATCAGCGGATGTTCGAGATGGACGGCGTCAAGCTGGAGTTCGAGAAGGACGCCCTCGAGGCCATCGCCGACGAGGCGATCCTGCGCGGCACCGGTGCCCGCGGGCTCCGCGCCATCATGGAGGAAGTACTGCTGCAGGCGATGTATGAAGTCCCCGGCCGCGACGACGTGGAACGAGTCGTCGTCACCGACAAGACGGTCCGCGAGAACGTGCTGCCGACCATCGTGCCGCGGCCACCCAAACGTGCCCCGCGCGAGAAGAGCGCCTGAGCAACGAGTTTCGTCACCGGGCGGTCAAGCCCGCCGGCCAGGCGCGTCAGAACGTTCCGAAGGCCTGAGCAATCAGCTCGAACGACCGCAGCCTGGGCGCGGCGCCGTGCGCCCTGGTGGTGATCATCAGCTCGTCCACCCCGAACCGCTGGACCAGTTCGCGCAAGCCAGCGGCGACGGTGTCCGCTGCACCGACCACCTCGGTGGCGCCCATGGCCGCGATCAGATCCAACTCCGCCTGACTGTAGGAATAGCTGGCAGCCTGCTCGGGGGTCGGCACCTCCTGCAGCCGGCCGGACCGCAACAGCACCATCGACAGCGCACCGGCGCGGGCCTGGTAGCGGGCCCGCTCGTCGGTGTCGGCGGCCAGCGCGGTGACGCCGATCAGTGACCATGGCTTGTCCAGTACGTCGGAGGCGTGGAACTCGGAGCGGTAGATGTCCAGTGCGGCGCCGGTGTTGCCGCCGGCTCCGGCGAAGTGGTGAGCGAAGGCGAACGGCAACCCGAGCCGGCCGGCCAACCTGGCGGAGAAGTCCGACGATCCGAGCAGCCAGATCGGCAGGTCGCCCATCGGGGTGGCCCTGATGGTGGCGAACGGGTGGCCATCGGGGAAGTCACGGCGCAGGAAGTGCCGCAGCTCGGCCAGCCGATCGGGGAAGTCGTCGCCGGGATCGGAGCGTCTGCGCAGCGCGAAGGTGGTCAGCTGGTCGGTACCAGGAGCCCGGCCGAGGCCGAGATCGATCCGTCCCGGGTGCAGTGCGGACAGCGTGCCGAACTGTTCAGCAACCACCAGCGGCGCGTGGTTGGGCAGCATCACCCCGCCGGAGCCGAGCCTGATCCGCGAGGTGTTGGCGGCCAGGTGCGCTATTAACACCGGCGGCGACGCGGACGCGACGGCCGGCATCCCGTGGTGCTCGGCCACCCAGAACCGCTGGTAGCCCCAGCGCTCGGTGGCCTTGGCCAACTCGGTGGTGGCCGCCAGTGCCTCGGTCGGGGTCTGGCCGGCACCGACGCCGGCCAGGTCGAGCACCGACAGCGGAACGGGGGCGCTGCCCAGCGGCCCGGATCTGATCTGCTCGGCAATGGGGGCGGTACTGCCGTCGCCGCTACCCAAGTGTTCGGTGGTCTCGCGTTGGTCGGTCACACCCTGCGCAACCGGCAGCGAGGCCAGGTTCTTCCCATCCCCGCAGTGGTGCGCGGTCAGCTCAGCCGCAGCAACACCGCGGCACCGGCGCCGAGGTGCAGCTGGTTGCGCGAGTTGGTCGAGCGGTACTTTCCGGATCGCGGCTCGAAGGTGGCGACGGAGTGCACCGCCGAGGTATAGCTCAGCTGCACCTTCGCCGCCGCCGTCGCCGAGTAGTTGGCGACCAGCAGGTACTTCGTGGTGTCGGTAGTCGAAGCCGACCCGAACCGGCCCAGCACCACCGGCGAACCGGTCGTCCCGGCGATATACGGATCGGCTGCGAGCAGCGGAAGGCCGGGCGGCGGACCGGCCAGATTGGCCGCGTTGACAGCCTCGCTCACCTTCGCCAGCAGCTCCTTACCCACCGGCTTGAGGTAGTCGTTGTTCACTTGCAGGGCCGCCGAGTACAACTTGGTCTTGTGGCCGTCGACATCGACGATGCCGTCGTGGAAGCCCTCGCCGCGTGCCGGATCGGGCGTCCAGTAGGTGAAGTACTGGATGCCCTTGCAGCCATAGGCGAGGCTCACGTTGATCTGCCAGAGCAGGCCCGCCTTCGTCGGCACCGCGTGCCCGTTGTAGCCGACGCTCTGGATGAACGTCCAGGCCGGTCGGTCGGTGGCCTTCGCGGCGGCGCGCACGTCCGCCCAGTTCTGGAAGTAGCCGGGGTCGGTGCCGGTGGTCAGCAGCGGGTAGCGGTCGAAGGAGACGACGGGGCTGCCGATGGTGCGCGCCTGGTCGACGTAGCCGGCACCCTGCCCTGGCAGCAGGTTGACGTAGGGAAACAGCGGCTGGCCGAGGCCGTTCA
>JALYVF010000255.1 GCA_030853385.1 Actinomycetota bacterium
TACCCGATCTGCTCGGCGATGCCGCGGCCCAGGTTCCGGATGGGCACCCGGTCGGCGCGTTGCCGGGCGACTTGGGTGTCGGCGAACGCCAACTGTTCGGCGGCCAACGCCCCAGCGCAGGCGTTCAACAGTCTTTGCAGCGCATGGATGCGGTCGATCTGCTGGACCGGGTCGGTGTTCGGCGGCATGATCGCGACGGTGATCCTGGCCTCGTCGATGACGACCCGGGGAATGTCGTCCTGGTCGAAGATGTCCCACGGCACGTCGTCGTCGGGTTCGAACCCTTCGGGTGGCAGGGTGCTCAGGAACTGCTCACGCGCGATGGACTCCGGGTCTTCCACCCAACCCTGGAACTCGTCTACGTTCCCCAACATGTGTTCGGTTCTAATAGCTCTAGCTGCGGTGTTCAAGAGCCCCGTAGCAAGTTCACCCGAATGCCGATCAGACAGCGAAGGGGCCACGAACCGACAACTCCCGTTGCACCGCAATGACTCTCGGCAGGGCCCGAGCGTCTGGTGTTGGGTGGTGGCTGGGCCACGGGCTGCGGCCGGTGCTCCATGACAGTCGCCGTCGACTGTCCGCACCCGAGTCACACATCTGTGCTGGCAACGACTCTCACGGCCCACTCGGGCACGGCACTGCCGGCGGCAGCAGTTCTGCCAGCGCACTCTGGGCGGCAAACTACCAGGGCAAGAACGCTTCTCAGGGCGCACCAGGGCCAGTAGGTCACGCAGGCAGTAAGAGTTGCGACGGCATAAGGGTCGACAAGTGGCGCAACAACCGCCCGGCCGGCGCACGGTTGATCGTGCTCTTGCGGTGACAACTGCGCGGTCAATAACGCGTGGTTGCCCAGCGCGGGCAACCACGGCACAGGTGGCAATAGGTTCCAAAGGCGTGCTTGGGCCGAGAGAAAGCAGGCGCGGCTGTTCGGGCTGCAGAGTCTGCGGCACCCGGCGGGAGTTCGGCCAGGGCCATTGACTACCAACCAGTTCCACGAGGTCTAGCCGAAGGGTTCAGCGGGAACTCTTGGCGCCCAGGCACTATCAGTCATACCTCGGCCAGGGTGTCGAACGACGGCGGGCAAGCGGCTGGCTCCGACGCGGCCTCCGATGGTGAGCTTGCCGAGGCTCCAGTCGTCAGCTGATCCGAACGAGTCCCCACCGCCGACCGCGCTCGCTGCGCGGTCGGCGGTGGCGTCCTATCTGGGCAACCTCCTCACCAGCGACGACCCCGACCGAAGCGAACCGACGCGACCAGGGCCCACCGGACGCGGCCCCGATAGGAGCAACACCATGATGGTCGAAGTCGGCCAGGCACCGGCGCTGGAGCGGCGCGTCCCGCCGCTGGGCGGCTTCAACGCGACCGTCATCCGGCTGGAGATCCGCCGGCTGTTGTGCAACCGCCGCACCCTGCTGCTCACCATGATCATTCCGACCGTGTTCTACCTGTTGTTCGGGTTGAACCCGGCCAACGGCACCGGCAGTGCCTCGGCGTCCCTGTTGATCTCGATGGCCCTCTACGGCGCGGTGCTGGCCACCAGCAGCGGCGGGGCGATGGTTTCCATCGAACGCGCCGCCGGCTGGAGCCGACAGCTTCGCATCACACCACTGGTGCCGGCGGCCTACATCGCCGTCAAGATAGTCACCTCACTGGTGCTGGGCGCCGCAGCGGTCGTCGTTGTTCATCCCGCTGACGCTGTTCTCCCCGGCGCTACGCACCATCGCCGCCTTCACCCCGATGTGGGGACTCAACGGCCTGGTGCACTACCCCGTCATCGGCGGCGCCTTCGACTGGATCTGGTCGCCAACCTGACCGGGTGGCTGGCCATCTTCAGTGCCGGTGTCGCCGTCCGTTTCAGCAAAGACACCGCTCGGGTATAACCAGCTGAGAGAGGAAGAATTCAATGATCATGTTTATCCAATGGCTGCGCCGCCGCTATCGCCGCCGGCAAGGTAAGCCGGTAGCCGACACACACCATTCGACCGTGGTGGTTGTCATCCGGCCACGACTCGCCTCGCTGACCACCTGAGGCCTGCAGAGGTGGCGAAACATGCAGCATCGGCACCACCCAACGAGGAAAGGAACTGCCACCATGGGATTGCTCAGCGCCCGGAAGCACCGTCGGGAAGCGCAGGATAATCGGATCCGCGGCCGTGATCGGCGGCACCTGATTGGCGTTTCGGCCGATACGGCCTGCTGTCCGTCGGCCCGTCACCACATCAGAGTGCCCGCAGCACTCAGTTCAATGTGCCGTCGTCCTCAGGCTCACCGAGCACGGCAGCAACCTGCTCGGTGAGCAGCTCGGCCACCAGGTCGGCAAGATCGCCGGCGTCGATGGCCCTGCTCTGCACCGGTCGGCGATAGATCACGATCCTGGCCTTGGTCGGCCGGCCCCGCTTGTCGACGCCTGGCGGGACGAATCTGGTGAGCGGGACCCCGCCATCGAGCACCACGTCGGGGGTCGGCATCACCTCACCGCGCGGCAACGGTGGCACCTCGTCGACGGCGAACTCGATGGCCACCAGCCGCTCCTGCCAGAGGTCTTCCAGGTCGGCAACGGCCTGCAGCACTGCGGTGTCGAACTGCTCGGCCCGGGAGCGGGCGTTGGGTACGGCGGGGGAGAGCAGCGGTCGTCGCAGCCCACGTCCTCGGCGATCTCGGCGGTCCTTGGGCCTTGCCCGCTGGGCAGCACTGGGGGCACCCGACCCCGCAGCCGGCCCGGAACCGGAACCAGTTCCCTGGGGCGCCCGCAAGGCCTGCTCCGACCCAGCAGTCGGTGCCGAAGTCGGACCTGAAGGCGGTCCCGATGGACGTCCGGAGTTTCCGGCAGAACGCGGCGAAGAACGCGGCGGGGGTGGCGAAGGCGGCGGAACCGGCGATTCTGGGACCATGGCCCGCCCAGTCTAAGACGCCGAGGTCGGGGCATTCGGCGCGCCGCCGGTGCCGAGCCGACGGCGTCGATTAGCGTGCCGAACGTGTCCAGAGTTCGGCGCTGCTCGCGCACCGGGTGTACGAATCCGGCGGTTGCGACCCTGACGTACGCCTATGCCGATTCCACCGCCGTCGTCGGCCCGTTGGCGACGGCGGCCGAACCGCACTCGTACGACCTGTGCACCGAGCATGCGTTGGGCCTGACCGCGCCCAAGGGCTGGGAGGTCGTCCGACCGGACGCCGACCTGGCCGGTCTAGGCCCGGGAGTGGACGACCTCGAGGCGCTGGCCGACGCGGTGCGTGAGGCCGGCCGCGGCGAGCGGGCGCCGGAGCCGCCGGTGGTCACCGGCCGCCGCGGCCACCTGCGGGTGCTGAAGTTTCCCGAGAACTGATCATCGCCGGCCGATCACCGTCCACCGGTAGTCTGCGTGAGCGCTTCGGCGCTGCCCGGGAGAGGAAATCCATGCCTGAAAGCGCTTCGTCCGACATGACCTTGGCTCCGAGTGCGGTCCTGGATCAGATCGTCAAGGCATACGACGTCCGAGGCCTTGTCGGCGAGCAGATCACCACAGAGCTCTGCCGGGCACTCGGCCTGGCGTTCGGCAGGTTCGTCTCGGGGCAGGGCACCGATGCATTGCCGGCCGGCGCCCAGCCGGCCCGTGCAGTGGTCGTCGCCCACGACATGCGCGACTCGTCACCCGAACTGTCGGGTGCCTTCGCCGAGGGTGTGACGAGCGCCGGTAACGACGTGGTGCTGGCCGGGCTGGCCTCCACCGACATGCTGTATTTCGCCTCAGGGCACCTCGGCCTACCGGGTGCGATGTTCACCGCCTCGCACAACCCGGCCAGCTACAACGGCGTCAAGACCTGTCTGGCCGGCGCCGTGCCGCTGAGCCTTGACACCGGTCTGGCGTCCATCAGGGACGACGCGAAGGCGATCCTGGACGGCAATGGCCCCGCCGTGTCGGCGACACCCGGCACCTCCAGCGAACAGGACCTGCGCAGCGCGTACGCGGAGTTCCTGCTCTCGCTGGTCGACCTGACGCACATCCGGGCGCTTTCGGTGGTGGTGGACGCCGGGAACGGGATGGCCGGCTACACCGTTCCCGCCGTCCTCGGCGGGCTGCCGCTGCAGCTGCACGAGCTGTACTTCGAACTCGACGGATCGTTCCCCAACCACGAGGCGAATCCGCTCGATCCGAAAAACCTGGTCGATCTGCAGGACGAGGTGCGTCGGGTGGGCGCCGACATCGGGCTGGCCTTCGATGGCGACGCCGACCGCTGCTTCGTGATCGACGAAATGGGTGACGCGGTGTCGCCGAGCGCCGTCACCGGTCTGGTCGCGGCGCGCGAACTCGCTCGTCATCCTGGCGCGACGGTGTTGCACAACCTGATCACCTCACGAGCGGTACCGGAGGTGATCACTGAGCACGGCGGCGTCCCGGTGCGCACCAGAGTCGGTCACTCATTCATCAAGGCCGAGATGGCCCGCACCGGCGCCGTCTTCGGCGGCGAGCACAGTGCCCACTACTATTTCGCCGACTTCTACCGTGCCGATACCGGCATGCTGGCTGCCATGCATGTGCTGGCCGCCCTCGGCGGTCAGGACCTGCCGCTGTCGCAGCTGGCGGCCGAATACGAGCGGTACAGCGCGTCGGGCGAGATCAACTCGACGGTGCACGACGTGCCAGCAGTGCTGACGAAGATCAGGGCATGGGCCGCCGACCAGCACGCCGAGATCGACGAGTTGGACGGCCTGACGATGACCCGGCCAGACGGCAGCTGGGCCAACGTCCGATCGAGCAACACCGAACCGCTGCTGCGGCTGAACGCCGAGGCGCCCACCGACGCCGAGATGGCGACGCTGCGGGACGAGCTGCTCGGAATCATCCGCGACTGAGATCAGTCGGTCCAGACACGGCCGGTGTCCACCACCGGTCAAGAAAGGTGAGCACCATGGCGGTAGAGCTTGATCCGGTATTGCTGGAGGTACTGGCCTGCCCGGCCGAGCATCATGCCCCGCTGCGGGTAGGAGCTGGCGACGACGCTGCGGCCGACGCCCTCACCTGCACCGAATGCGGCCGGATCTTCCCGGTACGGGACGGCATCCCTGTCCTGCTGCTCGACGAAGCGACCGGCGGCCCGGCGGCCGGCACCGACCAGGCGGCGCCGTCGTCGTGACCGGCGCCCTTCCCGATCTGCTGCACAACCCCGCTGGACTGGTCGCGGCCGATCGCGCGGGGCTGCTTCCGGCGGCCGCCACCGCAGGTGCCCAGCTGCGGGCCCTGGCCGATCAACTCGCCCTGTTGCCGGAACTCGACCGACCACGGGCACTGCTCGTCGTCGGGTCCAGCGCGGCCGCCGACGCGGCGCTGCTGATGGCGCTCGTCGGAGGCACCGCCTCGGCCCCCATCGTCTGGGCGCCGGAGCTTCCTGCCTGGGTCGGCCCGCTGGATGTGGTGCTGGTGCTCGCCGATCAACCGCACGACGAGGTCGCGACGGTGGCCGCCGCGACCGCCGCCCGCCGCGGCGCGCAGCTGATCGTGCGCTGCGCGGTGGCCGCGGAGGCGGAGATGGGCGCTGCCGCTCCGGGCGCGGTGCTACTGCCACCGTCGGTGGCAGTGCCAGAGAGCCTTGCCGGTCCGGCCAGGCTGGCCCTGTCGGTCGCGGTCGCCCATCGCTGCGGGCTGCTCGCCGAACCGGACCTGGCTGCCTGGGCCGACGCGTTGGATACGGCTGCGCTTGCCTGTCATCCGTCAGCCGAAATGTTCGTCAACCCCGCGTTGTCGCTGGCCGAGTGGCTGACAGTGGGTACAGCGCTGCTGATCGGCACCGACCCGATCGGCGACGCGCTGGCTGCCGCCGGTGCTGCCTGTATGGCCGAACTGGCCGGGCGGCCGGCAGCAGTCCTGCCCGGTGCCGCTGCGATCCGTTCGCCTGCCGTGCTGCGCCGCGCCGCCACCGGCCGGGATCTGTTCGCCGAGCCGCTCGAGGACGGGCAGGCTCCGATCGTGCCGGTGCTGGTGACCCTCGATCCGAACAGCCGGCCGGCCAGGTCGATCGGGTCGGCGCTGTCGGCCGCTCCCGTCGTCGGCCCTGACGTGGCGGCGGAGTTGCCCACCGCTACTGCGCCGCAGCCGGCCAGCCAGTCGGAACCGGAGCACCAGTCGGAACTGGCACGCCAGTCGGAGCCGGCACGCCAATCGGAACCGGCCAAAGCAGCGGAAGTGTTGCTGCGCTTGACGTTTGCCGCCATCTACCTCGGGCTCGCGGTCGGTCAACTGGCACCGGTGGATGCCCCGGACGGCCTTGGCAGGGCCGGAACCGCGCTGGGCGCAGTCCGGCTGGAAGATCGGGGAGCGTTCGGGCCGCCCACCGAGGGACGCGACGACGACGACGACCGGCGCCGCGGCGGCCTCGGCATCTTCGAGGACCCCAGTTCGGACGGTCGCGACGAATCGCCCTGGGGGCCGGCCGGCTGACCCGCCTGCCGCGAATCGCCCTATCGGGACAGCGGCTACCGTGGATGCCGTGGAGCTGATGACGAACCGTGTTCGTGCCTATGCCTGGGGGTCGAGGACAGCCATCGCCGAATTGCTCGGCGAGCCGGTGCCGTCGGCGCATCCACAGGCCGAGCTGTGGATCGGGGCGCATCCCGGCGATCCGTCGACCATCCGGACGGAGTCGGGTCAGGTCTCGCTGCTGGACCACATCGCCGCCGGCGCCGAGCGTGAGCTCGGAGCGGACACTGCCGGCACCTTCGGGCCTCGGCTGCCGTTCCTGTTGAAGGTGTTGGCCGCTGCGGAACCGCTGTCGCTGCAGGCACATCCGTCCGCCGAGCAGGCAAAGGCGGGATTCGCCCAGGAGCAGGCCGCCGGCCTCGACATCAACTCGACGCACCGGAACTACAAGGACGCCTCGCACAAGCCGGAACTGATCTGCGCGCTCACCGAATTCGAAGCGCTGTGCGGATTCCGCGACCCGGCATCCAGCGTCGCGCTGCTCAGTGAGCTCAACTGCCCCGAGCTGAATCGCTACCTGACATTGCTGTCCGGTCAGCCGGACTCGCAGGGCACAAGGGCGCTGTTCTCCTCGATCATCACCATGCCGCCCACGGCCCTCGTTCCGTTGCTGGACTCGGTCCTGGCCGCCTGCATCGAGCGATTACGGGCCGGCAGCGAGTTCAACGCCGAGTACCGCACCGCCCTCGAACTGGGCGAGCGTTACCCGGGCGACCCAGGGGTGCTGGCGTCACTGCTGATGAACAGGATGACGCTGCAACCGGGGCAGGCCCTCTACCTCGGCGCCGGAAATCTGCATGCCTACCTGTCCGGTACCGGCGTAGAGATCATGGCGAACTCCGACAACGTGCTGCGCGGTGGCCTCACTCCCAAGCATGTCGACGTGCCAGAACTGATGCGGGTACTGGACTTCGAGGTCGGAGACATCCCGGTGATCAAACCGGTACCCGACGGTGCGGGCGTCTGGCATTACCCGACCCCGACGACCGAGTTCTCGTTGTCCAGGCTGGAACCGACAGTCACCAATAGCGGCATCCAGCTCGACCACCGTGGACCTCAGGTCGTGCTGGTGGTGGATGGCGTCGCCGCACTGACCGATGCAGCCGGCCGTCGACTTGAGGTGCCTCGTGGTCGGTCGGCCTGGCTCGGGGCCGACGATCGGGGCGTGCGGTTGACCGGCGACTGCACCGTATTCCTGGCTACCGACGGACTCAGCTGACGGCACTCCGATGGCCATCGGTCGGCTAGCGTTGCTGCCGGAACGGTGCTGTCGCCCGACGGTCGCCGGCAGAAACGAAGGAGCCCGATGTTCGACTCGCTGCTGGTGGCCAATCGCGGAGAGATTGCCCGCAGGGTGATCAGGACCGCACGCCAGATGGGGTTGCGCACCATCGCCGTGCACTCAGATGTCGACGCCGGGCTGCCGTTCGTCACCGAGGCCGACGAGGCCGTGCAGATCGGCCCGGCCAACCCCGCCGAGTCGTACCGGAACGTCGAGGCGGTGCTCAAGGCGGCGAAAGATACTGGTGCGCAAGCGATTCACCCTGGTTACGGCTTCCTGTCGGAGAACGCTGACTTCGCTCGCGCCGTGGTCGCGGCCGGCATTGCCTGGGTCGGTCCCAGCCCGGATGCGATCGTGGCGATGGGCGACAAGATCGCTGCCCGCAACATGATGGAGGCGGCCGGGGTGCCGGTCGCTGCTGGCACCAAGGAGCCAGTGACCACCGCCGCGGACGCAGCCACCGCCGCGGATGCCATCGGCTATCCGGTGATGATCAAAGCATCGGCAGGTGGCGGCGGAATGGGCATGGCAGTCGTCACCGATCCGGCCACGTTGGCCGCCGACTACGAGAAGGTGACCGGCTTCGCCGGCCGGCTGTTCGGCGACGACTCGGTGTTCATCGAGCGGTACTTCCCGAGCGTTCGGCACGTCGAGGTGCAGATCCTCGGTCTGCCGGACGGCCGGATCCTTGCGCTGGGGGAGCGGGACTGCTCGGTACAGCGCCGCAACCAGAAGATAGCCGAGGAAACTCCTTGCCCCGTACTGGATCCGGCCACCCGCGAGCAGATGCTGCAGGCCGCCAGGGATGCCGGCGCCGCGGTGCACTACCTCGGCGCCGGCACCGTCGAATTCCTGCTGGCGACAGCGCAGGATGCGCGTGCTCCATCCTTCTATTTTCTGGAGATGAACACCCGGCTGCAGGTCGAGCACCCGATCACCGAGGAGGTGCTCGGCATCGACCTGGTGCAGGCACAGCTGAAGATCGCCGCCGGCGAGGATCCTGGCATTGCCGAAGCGGCGCCGACCGGCCATGCCATCGAGCTGCGGATCAATGCCGAAGACTCCAAGCGCTTCCTGCCCGGCCCAGGCGCGATCACCGAGTGGGTCGAGCCCTCGGGTGACGGCATCCGCGTCGACGCCGGGTACGTGGCCGGCACAACAGTAACGCCGTCCTACGACTCGTTGATGGCCAAGCTGATCGTGCACGGCACCGACAGAGACGACGCTCTCGCCAGGGCGAGGACAGCGGTCGCCGGGTTCACCGTCGTCGGCCCCAAGTCGAACTTGGCCTTCCACGCCGAGCTGCTGGACAACCCCGAGTTCGTTTCCGGCGACTACGACACGGCGTTGATCGCCAGGATGCGGAGCTGAGATACGCAGCACTCTGTCGAACAATCCGGCCCGGGATGTTTGCCCGGGTCTGGCGGCGTCGGTAGGTTCGCAGTCGGTAGGTTCAGCAGTGACGATTAGTCTGATCGCCGCGGCGCCCTGACACCATCCCCGTTCAACGAACAGCCCGAAAGAGGACGAAGTGGCACTGCCCCAATTGACCGACGAACAGCGCGCAGCTGCGCTGCAGAAGGCCGCGGCCGCCAGAAAATCCCGCGCCGAATTGAAGGAACGTCTCAAGCGGGGTGGAACGACCCTTAAGCAGGTACTGGTCGACGCCAAGCAGGACGAGGCGCTCGCCAAGCTCAAGGTTTCCGCACTGCTGGAAGCTCTGCCAGGTGTCGGCAAGGTTCGCGCCGCCGCGCTGATGGAGCAGTTCGACATTGCCCCCAGCCGCCGGGTGCGCGGTCTCGGTGAGCGGCAGCGCAAGGCGCTGCTCGACGAGTTCGGTTTCTGAGCCAACAAATGTCGGCCGCAGCCGGGCGGCACGGTTCCCACGGACGGCTATTTGTCCTGTCAGGGCCGTCGGCGGTCGGAAAGAGCACCGTGCTCGCCCGGCTCCGGAAAGCGCTGCCAGAGCTCTACTTCTCGGTGTCGGCCACCACCAGGCAACCGCGGCCGGGTGAGGTCGACGGCCTCGCCTACCACTTTGTCGATCGCGACGAGTTCACCGCGATGGTCGCCAGCGGCGAGATGCTGGAGTGGGCGGAGTTCGCCGGCAACCTGTACGGCACCCCACGGGGTCCGGTGGCCGACCAACGGGCCGCCGGCCGCGACGTGCTGCTGGAGATCGACGTGCAGGGCGCCCGTCAGGTACGGGCCGCCACCGGCAGCGGCACCCCGGACGCCGCTGTGCTGATCTTCCTGGCGCCGCCGACGTTCGAGGAACTCGCCAGGCGGCTGAACGGCCGCGGCACCGAATCCGTCGAGATTCGACAGGCGCGGTTGGATGCCGCCGGAGCCGAGCTGGCGGCCGAGCCGGAGTTCGACCACACGGTGGTGAATCGACGGGTCGCCGAGGCCACCGCAACCTTGGTAGACTTGCTCCTCTGATCAGCGAAGTCGGTAGTCCAGCCCCGGATCACGGAATGTCGGAGCCAATGAAGGCCCGAACATCCTCCCGCGATCGGCTGATCCCCGTGTTGTTCAAGACCCGTTCTCAGGAGTTCGCATGACCGTGCCAACAGCGTCCACCGATAGCAAGACCGTCAGCCAGGCAGACATCATCGCCCAGGGCATCACCTACCCGCCGATCGACGAACTCCTGGAGAAGGCCAGCAGCAAGTACGCGCTGTCCATCTATGCCGCCAAGCGGGCCAGGCAGATCAACGATTACTACGCCCAGCTCGGCGAGGGCCTGCTGGAGTACGTCGGCCCGTTGGTCGAGCCGCTGCCCAAGGAGAAGCCGCTGTCGATCGCGCTGCGCGAGATCAACGAGGGCCTGCTGGAGCACACCGAAGGAGGCGACAGCGAGTGAGCATCGCCGGCGCACGGCCCTTCGACCGCGCCGAGTGAGCCAGTCCGGCTTCGCCGGCAAACGCATTGTGCTGGGCGTCAGCGGCGGTATTGCTGCCTATAAGGCCTGTGAGCTGCTGCGCCGACTGCGGGCGCTCGACCACGACGTCACCGTCGTTCCCACCCCGGCCGCGCTGACCTTCGTCGGCGCCGCCACGTTCGAGGCACTGTCAGGTAACCCGGTCGCCACCGATGTGTTCACCGACGTGCCCGCCGTCATGCATGTCGCCACCGGCCAACAGGCCGATCTGGTGATCGTCGCGCCGGCGTCCGCCAATCTGCTGGCCAGGGCCGCCGCCGGGATGGCGGACGACCTGTTGACGGCCACCCTGCTGGTGACCAAGGCGCCGGTGCTGATGGCGCCGGCCATGCACACCGAGATGTTGACCCACCCGGCCACCGTGGCGAACGTCGCCACCCTGCGAAGCCGCGGCGTCACCGTGATCCCGCCGGCTGTCGGCCGGCTGACCGGTGCCGACTCGGGCGCGGGCCGGCTGCCGGACCCCGAACACCTGGCCCAGCTGGCCGAGCTGACGCTGCACACCGCGGCAGCCGGCCGGCCGGCGCTGCCGTACGACCTGGCCGGCCGCCGCATCGTGGTCTCGGCCGGCGGCACCCGCGAGGCGCTCGACCCGGTCCGTTTCCTCGGCAATAGGTCGTCGGGTCGTCAGGGCTACGCGATCGCCCTGGTGGCCGCTGCCCGCGGCGCCCATGTGACAGTGATCGCCGCGAACACCGCGCTCACCGACCCGCCAGGCGTGCAGCTGCACAGGGTGACCACCGCCGCCGAGCTGCAGACAGCCGTCCAGCGGGCCGCCAAGGACGCCGACGCGGTGGTGATGGCCGCGGCGGTCGCAGATTTCCGTCCGGCCGCGCCGGCCGACCACAAGATCAAGAAGGCCACCGGAGCGCCGCCGGTCATCGAGCTGGTACAGAACCCCGACATCCTGGCCGGCTTGGTCGCCGACAGGGGCGACGCTCGGCTGCCGGTGATCGCCGGATTCGCTGCCGAAACCGGTGACGAGCACACCTCACCGCTGGAGTTCGGCCGGCAGAAACTGACCAGGAAGGGCTGCGATCTGCTGGTCGTCAACCGCGTCGACGGCGGCCGAGCATTCGAAACGGACGACAACGCCGCCGTCATTCTCGACGCCGCGGGCGGGAGCACCGACGTGCCCTTCGGGCCGAAAGCCGTGCTCGCCGCTGCCGTCTGTGATGCGGTCGTCACCGCCCTCGACGCCCGTGCCGGGTCGGCGCAGCCCCCACCAGCCGATAGTCTCAGTACGCCGAAATCCCACGTCAGCACGGAAGACACCCAAGGAGCATCAACGTGACGTCCCGACTGTTCACCTCCGAGTCGGTCACCGAGGGCCACCCGGACAAGATCTGCGACGCGATCAGCGACTCGATCCTCGACGCGTTGCTCGCCGAGGATCCGGCCAGCAGGGTGGCGGTGGAGACCATGGTCACCACCGGCCAGGTGCACGTCGCCGGCGAGGTCACCACCTCGGCCTACGTCGACATCCCGACGATTGTCCGAGACACCGTGCTGAAGATCGGCTACGACTCGTCGGCCAAGGGCTTCGACGGGGCCTCCTGCGGCGTCAACGTAGCGATCGGTGCGCAGTCGGCCGATATCGCCCAGGGCGTCGACACCTCCGAGGAAACCAGGCTGGGCACCGGTGATTCCGATGACGAGATCGCCAAGCAGGGCGCCGGCGACCAGGGCCTGATGTTCGGCTACGCCTGCATCGACACCCCGGAGCTGATGCCGCTGCCGATCGCGTTGGCGCACCGGCTGTCCCGCCGGCTCACCGAGGTCCGTAAGGACGGCAGCATCCCGTACCTGAGGCCGGACGGCAAGACCCAGGTGACGATCGAGTACGTCGGCGACAAGGCGCTGCGGTTGGACACGGTGGTGCTGTCCAGCCAGCATGCCGAGGACATCGACCTGGACAAGCTACTCACCCCGGACATCACCAAGCATGTGATCGAGCCGATCGTCGGCGGCCTGGACATCGACACCAGGAACTACAAGTCGCACATCAACCCGACCGGCCGCTTCGTCGTCGGCGGACCGATGGGTGACGCCGGCCTCACCGGCCGCAAGATCATCGTCGACACCTACGGCGGTATGGCGCGGCACGGCGGCGGCGCCTTCTCCGGCAAGGATCCGTCAAAGGTGGACAGGTCCGCCGCCTATGCCATGCGCTGGGTGGCCAAGAACGTGGTGGCGGCCGGCCTGGCCGAGCGGATCGAGGTGCAGGTCGCCTACGCGATCGGCGTCGCGGCTCCGGTCGGGCTGTTCGTCGAGACCTTCGGCACCGAGCAGGTCGACCCGGACAAGATCACCCAGGCGATCAACGAGGTCTTCGATCTGCGCCCGGGCGCCATTATCCGGGACATGGATCTGAAGCGGCCCATCTACGCGCAGACCGCCGCCTATGGCCACTTCGGCCGCACCGACATCGAGCTGCCGTGGGAGTCGACCGACCGCGCCGACGCACTCAAGTCCGCGCTCGGTCTGTAGTCCTTTCGGCACGGCTGGCGGCCGGTCCCTCTTTGGGCCCCGGCCGTTTTGCGTTACCGCCTGCGCGGCGCGGTGAGTTGTCTGGCGGCCATCGCGATCATCACCAGCGCGACCACGATCAGTACCGCACCGACAACCAGCCAGGTTTTGGTTCCGCTCATCGCGCTGCCGGTGATGGCGTTCGACCCCTGCAGCGTCCACACCGCGCCGAGCAGGCCCACCAAGACGCCGACGATCAGCAGAGCCCAGTTCTTCATTCCTGCATGGTATGCACCTGTGGACAACTGCGTCGTTGACGGCTGCGTCTGATATCCACGGGGGATGACGTCACCGCCCTCGCGCACCGGCAGGCCGGTCGGTGTGGGTGCGCGCGCTGCTGCGGCGCGGCCGACTGGCACCCCGGCAGTGGCGAAGAAGCCGAGGAAGGCCGCCGTGCCGGAACCGAAGCAGCCGGCCGCGCTGTTGCCGATAGCAACCGTGGCCGTCGACATCTCGCTGTCGCACCTTGACCGGCCATTCGACTACCTGGTACCCAACGATCTCGGTGACGCCGCGCAGCCGGGTGCGAGGGTCAGGGTGCGGTTCGCCGGCCGACTTGTCGATGGGTTCGTGCTGGACCGTCTGGAGCGGTCGGAGCACGGCGGTCGGCTCGGTTACCTGGAGCGGGTGGTGTCGCCGGAGCCGGTGCTCACTGCTGAGGTCGTGGCGCTGGCCAGGGCAGTGGCCGGCCGGTACGTCGGCAGCCTGGCCGACGTGCTGCGGCTGGCCGTTCCGCCGCGGCATGCCAGGGCAGAGGTTTCGGTGCCGGAAGCCGGCGCCGTTCAGCCGGCTGCCGCCGCTACCGCGCTGCCGGCCGACTGGTCCACCTATCCGGCCGGTGCGGCATTTCTGACCGCCGTCGCCCGCGGCAGTGCTGCCCGGGCGG
>JALYVF010000285.1 GCA_030853385.1 Actinomycetota bacterium
CATCGACCACGCCAACCAATACCACCATTCACTCATGCACCGCGCTGCCGTCGAACTACCCGATTATCTGATGATCAGACCACTGCAGCACGGGATCTACCACACGTCCGTGCACGCGCCCCTGCAGCAGCCGTGCGGCCCGGCCCGATTGGATGCTGCCGGCGCCGTGTTGCTCGACGATCCGCCAGCGGGGGTCTTCATCGACTGTCTGCACTTCGATCCACCGTTCTACGCAGCGCTGGCCGTCGCCACCGGCGACCTGAAATTCGTCGATGCTGCACTCACCCAGGCCCTCGGGTACTGCTCCGCGCTGGGCACGGATGACGGGCTGTTCGACCATTTCGTACTGCAGGGCGTAGATGGCCGATTCGGTCAGGGCTGGGGTCGCGGTCAGGGCTGGGCATTGTTGGGTCTACTCGATGTGCTTGAACAATTGCATTCCCTTGCCGGCGTACTGAACCAGGCGCAATGCGCTGCTGTGCAACAGTTGTCGGCCATCTCCGCCGAGCTGGTGGCGGCCATGGTGAAGCTGCAACGGCCGGACGGGCACTGGTCCATCGTCATCACCGATCCGGCGTCGGGAAACGAGTTCTCGACGGCGGCCTTCATGGCTGCGGGCTTCTATCGGGCGCTTCGTCTCGGCGTGATCGGCTCAGAACGGGCTGCCGACACCGAAAGGGCCGCCGACGCCGCTTATGCGGCGATGTGGTCTGCAGTGGATGCGAGCGGCACGTTGACCGTGGTGTCGGCCGCGGTCAATGCCTGTACAGAGGTTTCGCACTATGCTCACGTGCCAACGGGTTTCCGGGTTCCGTGGGGTCAGGGGCCGGTGGTATTGGCCGCCGCGGCTCGCGCCGGATGGCTCGGCCGGGACCGCTGACTGTTCGCTGCTGGCTGCTGAATGTCCCTTGCGGCCTGCTGCGGCCGTTACCACTCCGCGTGCGAGCCATCCCGATGTCGCCAGGTCGGCACCCGCCACGCATGCGGATCGCTGTCGGACCGTCGGACTGCGTCCTCGTCGATCTGCACGCCTAGGCCGGCACCCGAAGGGCGGGCGATGTACCCGTCGACGATGTCGAACACCTCGTGGTCGACCAGGTAATCGCGCAGGTCGCCATCGGTGTTGTAGTGGATGCCGACCGACTGCTCCTGAATCAGGAAGTTCGGGGTGGCAACGTCCACCTGCAGGCAGGCGGCAAGGGCCAACGGGCCGATCGGACAGTGCGGGGCCACCGCCGCGTCGAAAGTCTCCGCCAGGGAGGCGATCCGGCGCACCTCGGAGATCCCGCCGGCATGTGCGACATCCGGCTGCAACACGGCGACTCCGTCCTGCAGCACCGGCAACACGTCCCACCGGGAGAACAGTCGCTCGCCGATGGCGATCGGCGTACAGCTGCCGGCGATCAACCTGGCAAGGGAGCTGCCAGCGACGCCCGGTAGGACTGGCTCCTCGATGAACAACGGGTGCAACGGTTCCAGCCGGTCTATCAGTCTTCTGGCCATCGGTGCGGAGACCCTGCCGTGGAAGTCGATGGCGAAATCCCTGTCGGGGCCGAGTGCGTCACGCGCGGCGGTCGCCCTGGCAACGACGCCGTCGGTGTCTGCCGCTGTACCGATGTGGTCCAGGGGTCCGCAGGCATTCATCTTGACGGCAGTGAGACCGGTGGCGACCTGCGCCTGCACTGCGGCGGCAATGCCGTCGGGATCGTCACCGCCGACCCAGCCGTAGACCCGCACCCTGTCCCGCACCGGGCCGCCGAGTAGCTGGTAGACAGGCACATCCAGCGCCTTGCCGGCGACGTCCCAGAGTGCTTGGTCGATGCCGGCGACCGCGGAGGACAGCACCGGTCCGCCGCGGTAGAAGCCGCCCCTGGTCAGCCGCTGCCAGTGATCCTCGATGGTCAGTGGATCCGTGCCGATGAGCTGTTCAGCCAGCACGCCAACCGCGGCTCGCACCACCTCGCCGAAGCCTTCGAGGCCGCCCTCACCCCAGCCCGAGATACCGGCGTCGGTGGAGATCTTGACGAACATCCAGCGTGGCCGCACCAGGAACGTCTCGACCTCGGCAATCTTCACCTATCAAACATATAATAAGACAACAGCGAGTCAATAGTGGTTCGCTCTCACGGGGCTTCGGCCGGCCTGCAGCAGAGTCGCCGAGACCAACCCCACGAGTCGGAGGGTTGGCACGCTGGCTGCGGGTACGACCCTGTGAGCCGGAAAGGCCGGCGATCCTGATCCTGGTGGTGTGCACGTCGCCGCGCGGCGCAGCGTTGTCAAGTCGGTGCCGGAGTTGAACGCGTCCGGCGGGCAGGTCATCGGCTCGGCGGCCAGGCCGGTGCGGTGGACTCCGGCTGCGGCCGGTCCGCGGTGCAGAGCTGCACCCACGGCGTGGTGCGGGTCCAGGACATGGTGACGCCGGCTCCGTCCGCAGCGGTCAGTTCCAAGCTAGCGGATCGAACACCGGATCGGCTTCCGGAGCTGCCGCCACCACCGGCGGCGTGCACACCGTTACCATCAAGATCACCGATGCCGGCGGCGGCTGTGCCGTCAGCCCGGCCACGGTGCCGGCCGGCCCGGTGACGTTCAAGATCACCAATGTCGACGCGACGGCCGTCAACGAGGTGCACCTGATGGCGGGCGAGCGGATCCGTGGCGAGCGGGACAACCTGGCACCAGGGTTCGGTGCGTCGTTCTCCGCGACGCTGGCCGGCGGCGCGTACAGATCTACTGCCCCGGTGCGAAGACCGAGAACCAGCCGTTCACGGTGACCGGCAAGGCGGCCTCCGGTAGCAACGACATCGCGGGTCTACTGCAGCAGGCGACCCCTATTACAGCGACTTCGTCACCACCCAGACCGGATTCCTGGTGCAGGCCATCGCCGATTTGAAAGCGGACATCGACTCGGGCGGTCTGGCCAAGGCCGCGCCGGCGACGTCCCGGCGGCGAAGTGGATCGGCATGCACCCGATCGAGAAGGCACTGTTCGTCGACGAGAGCGTTGCCAAGGCGAAGCCGTTCGTTGCCGGGCTGGTCGCCACCGTGGCCAAGCTGAGGGCGCTGACGACGACGCTGGCCGCGGACACCGCCGCCCGCAGCGGCAAGGGCTACAAGCCGGACGAGGTTGCCAACGGGGCTGCCTCGCTGCTCGAAGAGGTACAGCAGACGAAGATGAAGGGCGAAGAGGAGCGATACTCGGCACATCGACCTGGTCGATTTCGCGGCCAACGTCGAGGGTTCCCAGCAGGGATTCGTGGCGTTGGTCCCGGTGCTGAACAAGGTTGATCCGAGCATCGCGCCGCCGATCGACAAGGCGTTCAAGAATCTGGTGACGCTGCTGGACGCGCAGAAGGATCCCAAGGCTCTTGGCGGCTACGCCCGGTACAACGACGTGTCCAAGGCAGACATCAAGAAGCTCTCTGATGCGCTGCTGGCCGTGCAGGAGCCGTTGTCGCAGGTAGGGGCGGCCGGGTGACCCAGCCGACAGATCCTGCCGACCCCGGTGTCGTCAGCGCCCAGGCGCAGAGTCCTTCTGACGCAACGTCTTCGGCGGCCAGCGCGCCGGGGCAGACGGCCAGTGTGCCGGCGTCGACCCGCCGCCGGTTCCTCGGCGGCGCCGCTCTCGGTGCTTGAGCCTCCCCACCAGGGGTGAGCAAGGCAGGCGACTGGTTCGGCAAGGCGCTTTTCGGCTAGCCCGGTGGCTCAGCCAACTCGGTGACCCGTCGCGGTCACGAGCCGCAGGTGAGCTGGGCGCCTCCCCAGTCGGCGTTGTCGTAGGAAACCCCGTCGCCGGCGTCGGTCACCACCAGCTGCAGCACCTTGACGCCGGTGAGGTCGGCGGTGGCTGTCGCCGTCGGTGAGCTGCCGGTCACCGTTCCGCTGTCGTAGACCTTGGTTCCGTCGGCGATCAGCTGATAGTCCACCGAGCCCTTGCCGGCGGTGATGTCGTCGATGCCGACATCGCTGGTGAACAACGAGCAGTGGCCACCGACGTAGTAGGTAAGGTCTGCAGCAGCGTTCGTCCACACCCCCTTCGGATACACGGTGCCGCGGATCGTCAACGGTTTGCCTTGGTAGTTCTTGTCGAGAACCGGTGGGCCATAACCGTTCACGGCCGACAGCCACGGCAGGTCGGACAACCAGCTCTGGCCCGCGGGCGGGGTCTGCGGCACGGTTGCCACCAGTCGCGCCTGGACGTGGCCCACTTTCTTTCCGTTAGTTCCGTAGGTGAATGTCACGTCCGCGACCAGGGAATAACTGCCGGCATCTGCCGTGCTGGGTGGGGTGACTCGCCAGCGAGACATCAGCTGCGCGCCGGGTTTCACCGACTTCGCGGTAGCCGGTGCGGCGGGGGTGATCGTCCAACCGGCCGGCGCGTCGGTGGTCACCCGCACGTCGTGGACCGCAGCAGCGCCGCCGTTGGTGAAGGTCGAGGTGAGACGGCCCGCAGTACCTGGGACGACGATCGGCTGACCGACTCCCGGCAACCCTGGGACGGCGAGCGACAGCCCGGACGTCGGGGCCATGGCCGGGTTCGAAGCACCCTTCACACTGACCCGCACCAGCACGGCGCTGTGCGCAGGCACCCCAGCAACGATGGTGCCGCCGGATTGGCTGGTGGTGTGCGTCCAGAGGTCGCGCACCCTATAGGACTTCGCCTTCGGCAGGCCGACCTGGGCGGCAGTGGTCTGCACGGTGAGATCGCCAGCACCCCTGTTCACCAGCAGTACCGCCCGGTCACCATTAGCCAGTGGCTTTGACCAAACATCGGCGTCGCCGCGCCTGGCGATCCGGCGGCCCTGCACGCCGAGCCGGTCCTGATCGACCGCGATCACGTCCTTGTTAGTCAGAATCGCCTTCGTGGCAGCAGACATCGACCGCAGATCGTTGCCGGCCAGCAGCGGGGCAGCGAGCACCGCCCACATGCTCATGTGCGCCTGGTCCTCCGCCTGGGTCATCCCGCCGAGCCCTACCTGCAAGATGTCGGGGTCGTTCCAGCCGCCAGGACCGGCGAAGGATCCGTTGTTTGCCTCGCCGTCGAGGTTGTGCAGCACGGCGTTCCAGCTGTCGGAGTAGTCGTTGTTCGAGCGCCACATGTTCGAGATCTTCGGCGCCCAGGTCCACGGTTTCAGGGTCGGGTCCCACTCACAGATGCTGAAGAACATCTGTCGCCCCGACGCTAGAAGTGCTGCGCTGTAGGCCGTGTAGAGCTTCTTGGCGACCTGTTGTTGAGTGAGCCCCGGAAAGTCTGCGAACGGCACGTTGCACCAGTCGACCTTGACGAAATCGACTCCCCACGAGGCGAACGAGTCGGCGTCCTGTTGAACGTGACCGTAGCTGCCCGGGTAGCCGGCGCAGGTCTTGGTGCCGACGTCCTCGTAGATGCCGAGCTTCAGTCCGCGGGCGTGCACGTAGTTGGCGACCGCTTTGATGCCGCCCGGGAACTTGGTCGGGTCGGCCTGCAGGCTGCCATCGGCCGCTCTGGTCTTGGCCAGCCAACAGTCATCGAGGTTCACATAGTTGTAGCCGGCGGCCTTCATCCCGGAACTCACCATGGTGTCCGCTGTCTGTTCGACCAGGGCAGCTGTGAGGTTGCACTTGAAGGCATACCAGTCGTTCCAGCCCATCGGCGGTGTCTTGCCGAGCCCGTTGTCCAACGCCGGTG
>JALYVF010000293.1 GCA_030853385.1 Actinomycetota bacterium
TCTGGCGACCCGGCGATGCTCAGCTCCAGCTCCGCGTCATCTCGCTGCCGCAGGATCATGGCCAATCCTTCGTCGCGTGGACTGCCGCCTGATCGTTCCACCTCGTCGTCCTGCCGGAGCGCAGCGACCGACCAGCATGGGCAGCTGCGCTGACCTTCCGGCGGGCCGGGACCTGTCGTGGTGACGAGATCGTGGTCGATGGAGGCGCGCCGCTCGACATGGTTCAATGATCGATCCTGGACGACATCGGCCCGGTCCCCATGGTCGCTGGCTCGGGCGGGGCACGGTTTCTTTAGACCTGTGTGGCCAGACGTCGCAGCTAGCTGGCCGGCGGGCTGAGGAGGCGGTCGCCCAGCTCGGTGCGCCGGTAGACGACACGGTGGCCGTTACGGGTGCCGGCGATGAGCCGGGACTTGCGGAGGACCGCGAGATGGTCGCCGACGGTTCCGAGCGACGTGCCGAGTTCGGTGGCCAGTTCGCTGGTGGTGGCCGGTCGCGCCAGCTCGCGCAGGACGCGCGCCCGTCCGGTACCGAGAAGCCGGTCGACACCCGGTTGGTCATGCGATGACGGCTGATCGGCGGTTCCGCGGGCCGGGTAGATCAGGGCGTAGTCCTCTGGTGGCCATTCGGCGAGCCAGGTACCTGAGCTCCGGGTGACGGGCACGAATTGCAAGCCGCTGTCGCCGACCTGCCGGTCGGGGGTGGTGTGCCGGGTGGAGAACCGGATCGCGTCGGCAGCGACCCAGGCGCTGTGACGACTCATCCGATCAACGGCGGCGGGCCATCCGTAGGCGGCAAGAAGCCCGGCTCGGTACATTACGTCCCGTTCCAGGATGGCCCGCCGTCGTGGCCAGTCCGGTTCGACGTGTCGGGTCCAGATGGTGTGGATCAGGTCGGCGATCCGGTCCGCCAGGCCGTGTCCCTGAGCCCAGCCGACGTCATGCCGATTCCAACTCTGCTGGTTGGCCCGTTTCACTTCATCGATCACCGCGGCGTCGCGGAACGACCGCACCCGCACCAGCTCGTCGGCGATGACTGTCTTCATTCCGCCGCCGGGCGGGATGGTGAGGGGCGCCGGGAGCCACTTCGTGCTGGACGCGAGTGAGACGAATCCGGCTGCGAACCGATCCTCGGCCAACCAGTGCTGGAACGGCGGGCGGTGCGACGATGCCCAGGGTTCGAGCCACGGGTCGTCGTCAGCCCTGGCCAGCGTGATCATCGCGCTGACGGTTTCGGCCAATGGCGATAGCGCGAACCGGGACCGGGCGACGGCCTCGGGACTCAGCCTCAGCAGCGACGACATGTTTCGCCCTCCACCGAAACACTACGACTACGACCGTCCCGCGGCCAAGCTGCCGCCTTGTGACGAACCCCTTGCGCCGTCCGGTGTTCGCCTGGTTCTTCGCCGGCCGTCTCACGTCGCTGCTCGGTAGCTCGATGGCGCCGGTGGCCTTGGCGTTCGCCGTGCTGGACGCGTCGAACAGCCCCAACGCCCTCGGCATCGTGTTGGCCGCCAACCTGGTTCCGCACTTGTTGTTGTTGCTGGTCGGGGGAGCGACAGCAGATCGCCTTCCCCGCCGCACCGTCCTGGTGGCGGCGAACCTCGGATCGGCGCTCACCCAGGGTGCCGTTGCTGCGATCCTGCTGACCGGCAACTACTCGTTTCCGCTGATCGCCGGACTGGAGTTCGGCAACGGGGTAGTCGCGGCATTCACCACACCGGCGCTGCGCGGGGTGGTCCCGGAACTGGTCGACGTTCATCAGCTGCAGAAGGCCAACGCCCTGCTGGGATCGACCCGCAACGCCACCAAGATCATCGGACCAACCGTGGCAGGAGTGCTGGTCGCAGCTGTGGGAAGCGGCCCGGCCATCGCATTCGACGCCGCCACCTACGCAGTAGCCGCGGTCTGCTTGCTTCGGCTGGGCGGTGGCGCACCCTCGCCCACCCAACGCACTGCGCTGCTGCGCGACATCCGGCAGGGCTGGTCGTACTTCCGATCCGTCCGCTGGCTCTGGCCGGTGTCGCTGACATTCTTCGTCGTCAACCTGGTCCAGGCCGGGCCGTGGCAGATCCTCGGCCCCGACCTCATGAGCCGCGACGGCGGGCCACGAGGCTGGGGCCTGGTGTTGAGCGCGCGGGCAGTTGGCCTCCTCGCCATGAGCATGTTGATGTACCGGCTGGTGGTGCGCTACTACCTTCGCGTCACCCTCGTTGCCAGCGTCGTAGCCGCGGTTCCTCTACTCGGCCTCGGGATCGGGCTGAACACTCCGTACCTCATCGTCGCGGCCATCATTGGTGGCATTGGCTCATCCGCGTCGGCGATCAGCTGGGACACCGCGCTGCAAGCAAACATCCCGCAGGACAACCTGTCACGGGTCGCCTCGATCGACGATCTGCTGTCGTATGCAGCAATCCCCGTCAGCCAACTCGCGGCCGGCCCGCTCGCGGGAGTGTTCGGGGCCCGCACCATCTGCCTGGTATCCGCCCTGGTCTGGATGGCCGCCACCGTGGTCCCGCTGCTGGACCGATCCGTCCGCAGCCTGCAACGCTGGCAACCGAGCGCGTCCTCGGGACCGGTTGCCAAGCCTTGAAGTACCGCCGCCAAAGACCCGCCGATCTCATCTTCCGAGCGCACCGGCCCGCCAGGCGTCCTTGCCGCTTGGAATGGACGCCTGCTACCAGGCGTAGATACTCGTAGACATTCACTGGACTCCTCGCTACCATGGATGTATGAAAGCCATCACGGTGGGGCAGCTTCGCCAGAACCCGACGGCGATGCTCGCCGACGTCGAGGCTGGTGCGACCTACACCATCACGCGTCACGACCACGTCATCGGCAGAGTGGTGCCGGCGGGTGTCGAGCCCGCCCTGCTTCCAGCCAAGCGGCAGGGCGCGTCGTCGCTTACCGCGCTCACCCGACATGAGGTGCAAACCGCATCATCGATCGATGAACTCATCGAGGAGATGCGCGGCGAGTGGTGAGCTGGGTTCTGCTCGACGCCTCCGTCGCACTCCGCGTCATACTCGGACACTCACCCGCAGCGGCTGCGTGGATCGACGCGGTGAATGGCGATCCAGACCGGGGGATCATCGCCTCGCGTTTGCTCAAGACAGAGATCACCCGCGTGCTGCGCCGCGAGCAGCTTCCGGTCTCTCGGCGGGATGCCTTGCTCGACTATGTGCAACTCATCCCGATCTCCGATGCAGTGCTTGCTGAGGCCGAGGCGATCGTGCCGCATGTCAAGTCGCTCGACGCGATCCATCTCGCGTCACTCATCCACACGGGCATCGACGCCACGGTCGTGACGCACGATGCGACGATGGCACACGTTGCGGAGCTGCTCGGATATCCGGTGGTCGACCCGGTCGTGAACGGCTGATCGCCGCACTGCGTCTCATTGATGAACCGATCCGTCCGGGGCTCCAATGCCATCAACTGGCAGGTATATCCGGACCGCCGACCGCCTCCTGACGTACCGTTCGAATCATGTCGTCAGAGGACTTCTCCATCTCGAACGAGCGGGATGGCCTCACCGGGTTTCTCGACCGACAGCGCGATGCGCTGGTCCGGAAGGTCCGAGGGGTCAGTGACGCCGATGCCCGACTGGCGCCGACCGCCAGCTCACTGTCATTGCTCGGCCTGCTCAAGCACTCGACGGCGTGGGAGGCCAGATGGTTCCAGGGCGTTCTGGCCGGCCGCCGCCTCCCGGACGGCTGGCCCGAGCGTAAGTCCCAGATCCCGGACGAGGACTTGCTGGTCGACGACGAGGACACGGTCGAGCAGTGGGTGGCTCGCTACCAGGACGCTGTGGAGACGTCACGGCAGATCGTCGCCGCCATGCAGCTCGATCAGCCCTGCGCGCGGACCGACATCATCGAGTACAACGTCCGCGGAGTGCTGCTGCACCTCATCGAGGAGACCGCCAGGCACGCCGGCCACGCCGACATCATCCGCGAGACCATCGACGGCAGTCGGGGGATGTAGGTCGACCATCATTCCGCGAGCTGGGCGGGTCTGTGTCTGGCAGTCAGAACTCGAGGCGCATGACAGGACGGGTCCGATAGGTGCGACCGATCTCGTTGAAACGAGCGGCCGCGAACATCGCCAGCGTTCCGGTGAACAGGGCCGACCCACTCACCCGATCCGCCTCCAGGTCGTCGACATCGACCGGGTGGCCTTCGACGGCGGTGGCACCGTTGTCCCTGCCGAACTGCACGACCCCGGCCAGCAGTGCGCCACCGACACCGCGCCCGCGACTGCTGGTGTCGACGGCGAAACAGGTGACCCACCACGCGCCAGGATCTTCAGGAAGTGTCCTGGTGAGCGCCCGGTTTCGCAGCACCCGCGGGAAGCTGGCGCGTGGACCGATGCGGCTCCAGCCCACCGGTATCCCGTCGATCGATGCGATCAGTCCGGGCGGGATCGACGACGACTCGATCTCTCGCCGCGGCTCTTCGCGATTGTCGGGCTCGCCGTCGACCGTCCGAATGTTGGCCGCTCCCAGGAACAGTCGGCACCAGCACCATGACGCGTTCCTGCCGCGTCGACCGAAAACGGTTGCCAGCTCACCGAATCGGCCCGGCGTAACCGGGCTCACCTCAACGGACATGAACCAGGCCTTAAAGATCAATACGGTCGATCGACATCCGCATTCACTCGGCCGTCTCCGGCGGGATGTCCTGTTGGACCAGACGCAGCCGGTCCGGTCCGATGATCGTCGGCAGATAGCAGTAGCCCTCGGGAGACGCGAGAAGGTCGTCGATCACGACGTCTGACACTTCCCAGACGTCGACCGGACCGCCGGTGTTGTTCATCCGAACGAACCAGTCAACGTCGTGAGCCTCGCCGAGGAAGCAGCCTTCCTGCTCGGGCCGCCGGCTTCCCGCGATGCCTGGTGCAGCCTTCATGTAGCGCCAATCGAGCCCGTGAACTCGGATGGAGCCCCGGTTCAGGGCGGACGAAACGTGATAGCGGACAGCCATCATCGGAACGCTACCTTCGGCCAGCTTTGGCGTCAGCTGGTATTCGAAGGCCAGATCCCTTACGCCTGAGCGGCTTTCAGGATTCGCGCGGTGTCGGGTCCCGAGCTTCACGAAGATCGGCAGCGGTCAACCGGCGGCAGCGACCGACGCCGCGAGCTTTCGCGAATTGTTGGCACCCGACGTCCGGATCACCATGCCGTCGGATCCACCGGTCGTCAGGATCGATGCGGCCGATGTCGGCCGGCCCGTCGAGCTGATCACCTGACGCCGGCCCATAAGGCGGTCGCTACAGCACTCGCAGATCAGGGCGTCCACACGGTGCTCGACGATTCGCACAGCCATTGGCCGGGGAGCCGGTTACCGCAGCGTCAGCCCCGGATCGGCCACCGGTGCGGGCGATTTCAGTTCGCCGAGCCGCACCAGCACCACCCCGATCAGCACCAGCGCGCCGCCGGCCAGCTGGCTGCCACCCGGCGCCTGGCCGAGCAGCAGCCAGGCGATCAGCACCGCGAACAGCACTTCCGTCAGCCCGAAGAACGAGGACACCGTCGAGCCCAACCGGCGGCTGGCCTCGACGCCGGAAACGTAGGCGACGGCGGCCGCCACCACACCGAGCCACAGGGCGGGCAGCAGCCAGCTCATCGTCATGCCGGCCAACTGAACAGTGGAAAAGGTGAAGGCCAGCGGCAGGATTCCGGCCAGCGCGGCCAATCCGAGCGCTGCGGTGCCGAACACCATGCCGACGGTGACGACAGCCAGCGGTGGCAGACCGTCCTCGGTGCGAGCCGCGATCACATAGTAGACGGCGAGTCCGATGGACGCGCCGAATCCCCACAGCACTCCGACCAGCGAAAGATGAAGCGCGCCAAAGACATCGAGCACCAACATCAAACCGGCCACCGCCACCACGGCGCCGGCGAAGGTGAGCGCGGCCGGCCGAATCCTGGTCGTGGCCCATTGCCAACCAACGACCAGCAACACGCCCGAATACTCCAGCAGCAGCGCCACCCCCACCGACACGTGCTGCACGGCGTTGAAGAAGCACAGCTGGGCCGCGGCGACCGCCAGCACGCCGAACACCGCCACCAGTCCGAGCCTGCTGCGCAGCATCTGCCAGCGCCCGCGCAGGCTGCGCAGTGCCGGCACCAGCAGCAGCAGTGCCGCCGATGCGATGCGAACGAGCACCACGGCACCCGGTGACCAACCGGCGTCCAGCAACGGGCGGGCGATGGAGCCCGACGAGCCGAAGGTGGCAGCGGCCAGCAGGCTGAAGCCGACTCCCGGCACGATCGACGGCCTGCTGCCGGCGGCAACCTTCGTCGATAGTGCCGAGCTCATGGCAATTCCGTCCTGTAAGGGGTAACAAGCGCTATGATCGTTACCGTAGTCCGATTGGATGTCAGGAGTCAAGATGCTTTTTGCCCATGACACCGAGGTGTCATTGGATTGCGCTGCGGCGCTGGTCAACACCCTCACCTCCGATGGCGATCTGCTGACCACCATCGATCAGCTGGACGACTTCGTCACCGGCTGGGAGATCACCGGCAGCCGGACGAACGACGACGCCGAACTGCAGGCGGTCCGCACCCTCAGGATCCGACTGCGCGCCGCATGGATCAGCGACAAGGACGACCTGGTCGAGCAGCTCAACGAGTTACTGCGGGACGGAAAAGCGTTGCCACAGCTGGTGAAACACGACACCTGGGACTACCACTTGCATGCCACCGCTGCCGGCCAGCCGCTGGCCATCCGGATGGCGGTGGAGGCCGCCATCGCGCTGGTCGATGTGGTGCGCACCGACAGTCTCGACCGGCTGCAGGTGTGCGCGGCCGCCGATTGCGACGATGTGCTGATCGATCTGTCCAAGAACCGCTCCAAGCGGTTCTGCAGCGTCACCTGCGGGAACCGATCCAATGTCGCCGCCTACCGGGCCAGGCGCAGCGGGGGCGCCGTCACACCCTGGTGACGACGGAAGCCGACCGCTGCAACGACTTCGGCATGCTGACGGCCATTCGGCGCGGGTTGCCGCCCAACTACGACGCCTTCCGACAAAAGGGTGGAACAGCAAGGAGCCCGCCCCACCCAGGGTGGAACGGGCTCCTTGCCGACATTGTCACCAGCGATCCGCAACCGGAGACGATGGTCAGCGCCTGATACTGCTCCGACCGCCGGCGAACCTCGTCCAGGCGAACACCACGATCACCGCCCCGATAATCGACCCGATCCAGCCCGAAGTCTGCAGCGCTCCCTGGGCCTTGTCGTGGCCGAAGATCAGGTACCCGAGGAACCCGCCGACGAAGCTCCCGATGACCCCGCAGAGGATCGTCACCGGAATCGACATGTTCTGCTTCCCTGGCACGATCAGCCGGGCGATGGCGCCGGCGATCAGGCCGACCACGATCATGACGATGATGAACCACAGCCAATGCATATGAACCTCCGTGTAGATAACGGCCGAAGCGTGGAATGCGACGGCAGCCGGACAACCCGTTCCCGGGCAACTACTGGGCAAACCACTGAAATGGGTGATCGCCGTCGAGATGCGCTGGGGCTAATTCTGGAGCACGCTGGGACTGTAGCGCCTGCTGCCCAGTTGGGCAGGATGAATCGGCGTGGCGCCCCGCTCACCGTGTTGGGTTGAAAAATGAGCATCGTTCTGGTTGGCAGCAACCCTGGTTTGCTGCTGTACGCCGACGACGAACCAGTCGCCGCGGCCAGCTTGTGGATGGTCGACTGGTCGGTGTGGGGGTTCGGCACCGTGCTGATGGCTGTCGACGAGCGCGGCTGGCGGACGGTCGGCACCGACGAGCATCTGGCCAGGATTCTGTTGGAGCGCTTCAACAAGCACTTCCCCGAGGTGCAGAGTTTCGCCGATCAGGAGCGCGTCCGGCACACCGATGCCAAGGTCGAGCTCACCTGTGATCTCATTTCGGGGGTGCATGCCGTCGGCGGCGGTCTCGAACTACGGATGGGCGAGGTCAAGGATCGGCGACAGTTCAGCCATCCGGCGTTCCCACTCGGCGACATCCAACTGGGACTCTCGAACGTCTATCTGCCGTGCGGCCTCGGCGAGCTGACCATCGACGGCCGGCACGTCGGCGGCCGGCCACGCTGCGAGGAGAAGGACGGCCGGTGGTCGTCAACCGGCTATCTGGCGGTCGCCGAGGTCTGGAGCGATCCCAACGACGAGCTGAAACGCGCGGAGCCGGTGACGCCGAGCGCACCGGTGACGCCGAGCGTGCCGGTCAGGGCCAGGCATCTGCGCGCTATCGGCGGTGCCAGCTGAGGGCGTAACGGCCTGACGCTGTGACGACCCCGGCGTCGTCACGAATCACGCTGTGACAACCCCGACACTGTGGTCAACCGGCCTTGGCTTTGCGAGCCGCCGGCTTCTTCGCCGCCGTTGTCTTGCTGCTTGCCGACGAGCCGGCTGACTTGGACTTGCTGGCACTGGTGGACTTTTTCGCCGAGCCGCCGTCGTCGGCATCCTTACGGCGGGCGACGCTGCGTTCCAGCGCTGCCAGCAGATCGACCACCTCGGCGTCCTCGCCGTCATCCTCCTTGGACTTGGTCGGGAACGCCTCGCCGCCGTCCAGCTTCGCGTCGATCAGCTGCTGCAACTCGACCCGGTAGGTGTCGGTGAAGTTCTCCGGATGGAAATCGTCGGAATACGACTCGACCAGCATGGCGGCCATCTTCTTCTCGGCCGGAGCCACCTTGGTCTCGGACTCCAGCGACGGAAACTCCGCCTCCCGCACCTCGTCCGGCCACAGCAAGGTCTGCAGCACCAGCACGCCATCCCGCACCCGCAGCGCGGCCAGCCTGGTCTTCTGCCGCAACGCGAAGCTGACGATCGCCAGCCGGTCGGTGTCCTCGAGGGTCTGCAGCAGCAGCTGGTACGGCTTCGCCGACTTGCTCGCCGGCTCCAGGTAGTAGGCCTTCTCGAACATCAGCGGGTCCACCTGGTCCACCGGCACGAAGCTCTGGACGGTGATCTCCCTATCCTCCTCGACCGGCAGACTGCCGAAGTCGTCGGCAGTCAGGATCACCGTCTGGCCGTCCTCGCTCTCGTAAGCCTTCTCGATGTCGGAGAACGGCACCACCTCGCCGTCCAGCTCACAGGTGCGCTGGTAGCGGATCCGGCCGCCATCCTTGGCGTGTACCTGACGGAACTTCACATCGCGGTCCTCGGTGGCGCTGTACAGCCGGATCGGCACATTGACCAGGCCGAAGGCCACGGAACCCTTCCAGATCGATCGCATGGAACCATGATGGACGCTGCGGCGCCGAAGTGCGACGAGATCGTGCATTTGACTATTCGTGGGTGGAGGAGGCGACACCATGGCCGGCCAGGCGACAGTCGTGGAGATCGACGGCCACCGGCTCGCCCTGAACAACCTGGACAAGGTGCTGTACCCGGCCACCGGCACCACCAAGGCCGAGGTGCTGCAGTACTACGCGCTGGCCGCTCCTGCCCTGCTTCCGGTGATGGCCGGCCGGCCGGTCACCCGCAAACGCTGGCCGAACGGGGTGGATGCCGAGCCGTTCTTCGTCAAGAACACCGAAGCCGGTGCCCCGCGCTGGGTTCCGCGGCAGATCGTCGCGCACAGCGACCGGCCGGTCGAATACCCGATGATCGACTCGGCGGCCGTGCTCATCTGGATGGCGCAGATGGCCGCGCTGGAACTGCATGTGCCGCAGTGGCGCTTCGACTCCCATCGCCCCGGCCGGCCGGACCGGATGGTGTTCGACCTGGATCCCGGCCCCGGTGTCGGGTTGGCCGAGTGTGCGCAGGTAGCCCGTTGGGTGCGAGAAGTGTTGCAGGAAGCGGGATCCGATGCCGTTCCCGTCACCAGCGGGTCGAAGGGTCTGCACTTGTATGTGGCGCTGGACGGCACCCGCACCTCCGATCAGGTGTCGGCTACGGCGAAGGCGGTGGGCCAGGCGCTGGAGTCGCAACATCCGAAATTAGTGACCGCGAAGATGGCGAAATCGGTGCGGCCGGGCCGGGTTTTCCTGGACTGGTCGCAGAACTCCTCGGCCAAGACCACCATCGCCGCGTATTCCATGCGGGGTAGGGAACGTCCGATGGTGGCGGCCGCGCGGACCTGGGACGAAGTGGCCGACCCCGACCTCGCCCAGCTCGACTTCACCGACGTGCTCGACCGGCTGGCCGCCGGCCTCGATCCGTGGCGAGATCACTTCGGTGACCGGTCCGGCGCGGCTGACAGTCCGTTAGACGGGGCGGTTGACCGGGCGGTTGACGGCGTGGGGATCGAGTCGGCAGCGCCGGTGGCCGCTGGACCCGATGCCGATACCAAGGCGGCGGCCGCGGCGTATGCGATCGCCGCGATGGGCGGCGGCGAACACGGCGAGAAGAAGCACGGTCCGCACCGCTGGGCCGATCCGCTCGAGGGCCCGCGAGGTCGGGTGGTGCGCAAGGACTTCAGCCAGGCCGGCCAACCGACACTTACCGACGGCGACGCAGCGACGGCCGGGTCTGCCGACGGCGACAAGGCCGCCGACGAACCGGCCGCTGCCGGCCGGTCGAAGATCTCCACCGCGACATCCATGCTGCTGCCGATGCTGGCCACCGCCGGCGACGTCTCCGACATTGCCGACCCTGCCCACTGGCGGTTCGAGGGCAAGTGGGACGGCATCAGGGCACTGGCCGAGGTTCGCGACGGCCGGCTGCGGTTGATCGGCCGTTCCAGCAGAGACATGACGACCGGCTATCCGGAGTTGGCCGAGATCGCCGAGCTGCTGGACGGACACACCGCCGTGCTGGACGGCGAGATCGTGGCGCTCGAGCCCGACGGTCGCACCAGCTTCCCGCTGCTGCAGCAACGGATGAACCTGGTGTCGCCGGCGCTGATCGCCCGCGCCACCCGCGATGTTCCGGTGAGGTACTACGCCTTCGACCTGCTGGAGATCGACGGAATCTCGTTGCTCCGCAAGACCTATGACGCCCGGCGCAGACTGCTGGCCGCGCTGCAGCTGGCCGGCGATCATGTCGAGGTACCCGCTCCGCTGGACGGCGAGCTGGCGTCGGTGATGCGGTTCACCAGGGAGCAGAACTGGGAGGGTGTCGTCGCCAAACGCGGCGACTCGATCTATCGGCCAGGTACCCGCAGTGGGAATTGGCTCAAGATGAAGAACCAGCGGATGCAGGAAGTGGTGATCATCGGGTGGCGGCGAGGGGCCGGCCGACGATCGGGTGGCATCGGATCGCTACTGGTTGCGGTGCCAGGCGAATCGGGGCTGCGGTACGCCGGCCGGGTCGGTACCGGGTTCTCCGATCGTGCGCTCGAGGATCTATTGGATCTGCTGACAGCAACAGATCACTGCCCGGTCGACGATGTTCCCGCCGCGGATGTTCGGGACGCGGTGTGGGTGGAACCTGTGGTGGTGGGCGAGGTGGCGTTCGGTGAATGGACGCCCGATCACCGACTGCGGATGGCGTCCTGGCGGGGGTTGCGCCCGGACAAGTCGCCGTCGGACGTCGAGCCGGAGAACTAGCCGAACCGCGCTGGTGCGTCAGGCGGGACGCCGACCGATGCGTCAGCCGGCTGCCGCATCGCCGCCGGTGGCGATGGCCGCAATCGTCGCCGGAGTGCTGCGGCCGAGGCGGCGGTCGACCGTCACTCGCAGCTGTGCCGCCGCGATCACACTGTCCGGCATCGGCTCTGGGTCGCCGTTGTGGTGGGTGGTGGCCCGCGCTGCCAGCTCGTGTTGCTGGCCGGCGGGGATCAAGGCGGCGATCATCGCTACGTCGTCGGTGCCGGCCAGGTCGGACGTCGCCAGTTCGCGGAGGATGCGAAGCCCGGCCGCCTGTTGCCGGTCACCGCGGGCGTTCGCCAGGGTCTCGGCCCACTGCACCCGCCGGAACCACTCCTGCCGGCCGGTGCTCTTGTTCTGCAGCGTGGTCGCCAGCACCGAACCGCCGATGCCGGCGGCCGCGCCGATCGCCGTGGTGAGCACGAGGACCCACCAGGGTGCTCCGGTCATCGCTCACACCTTTCGCTGCACAGGTCCTATCACGAAAGCACGAGTCGCGCGGGCGCCGTAGTCGTCAGCCAGGCCGGGATTCCGTCCCGGCCGGCGGTAAGGGTGCCCAGTACCCGTGGTCCGGCGGCACCGGTGCAGGACGGCACATTGCCCGGCAGCCCGTGCGCGGACAGGTAGCCGATCAGTGCGAACGCGATGGCCTCCTTGGTATCCGCCGGCGCCCCGTACTCGTCGGTGGTTCGCATCGTCACCTCGGGCAACCGGTCGGCGATCATCGTCATCAGCGTCGTGTTGGCCACCCCGCCACCGGAGGACACCAGGGTCCGCACCCCGGCCTTGCGGACGCCGGCGGCCACCACCTCGGCCGTCAGCGCGGTCACCGTGGCGATCACGTCGACGCCGTCGACCGCCGGATGAGGCGCCAGCCGCTCGGCGAGATAGTCGGCATGGAACAGCTCCTTGCCGGTCGACTTGGGTGCGGCCTCCGCGTAGTACGGCTCGGTCAACAGGTCGGCCAGCAGCGCCTCGTCGACGATGCCGGCGGCGGCCAGCTTGCCGCCGACGTCGTAGGACATCGCCTCGCCCGTATAGCGCCGTACCGAGTCGTCGATCAGGGCGTTGGCCGGGCCGAGATCGTATGCGTAGCAACGGTTATCGGCCTGGTTGAGGACCGTCATATTGGAGATGCCGCCCAGGTTCAGTGCCGCCGAGACGCCGGGTAGCCCGCCCAGCAGCAGCGTGTCGAGGATCGGCACCAGTGGGGCTCCCTGACCGCCGGCGGCGATGTCCCGGCTGCGGACATCGGACAGCACCGGCACCCCGGTCAATTCGGCGATCCAGGCCGGTTGACCCAGCTGCAGGTCGCCGCCGGCCCTGCCCCCGGTGACCCAGTGGTAGACGGTCTGGCCGTGCGAGCAGATCAGGTCGATCTCACGGCCACCCGCCGCGTCGGCGGCACAGCTCGCGAAATATTGACCGAGCAGCGCATCCAGCGCGCACACCTCGGCCAGCGGTACCGACGCCGGTGGTAGCGCGGCCTGCAGCCTGGCCCGCAGTCCGGCGGGGTAGGGCGCGGTGTGCGCGTCGATCACCCTGCCGCGCAACACCTCTCCGTCGACGGAGAAGTCGACGACCGCGGTGTCGACTCCGTCGTGCGAGGTTCCGGAGATCATGCCGAGCACTCTCATCGTTGCGCCCTTCGGGTGTCCACCATGCCGGTTGTTATACATGCAGCATGACTGATCTTGAAGCGGTGCTGCAGTCCGGGATCGATGCGGGGCTGACACCCGGTGCGGTGGCTGCGATTTCGGTACACGGGCAGGTGACGGCGCGCGCAGCAGCCGGCCTGGCCAATTCGGTCGACGGTACCGCGATGACGGACGACACGGTGTTCGACCTGGCATCGCTGACCAAGGTGGTCGGCACCACCACCGCGCTGATGGCGCTGACGGCACGGGGCGAACTCGACCCCGCCGACCCGCTGGCCAGGTTCGTTGACTGGCCGAACACCGAGCTGACGCTGGCGCATCTGCTCACCCACACTGCCGGCCTGCAACCGTGGCAACCGCTGTATCAACAGGTCGCCACCCTCGCCGACGCGGTCGACCTGATTCGCCTGCTGCCGCCGGCCGGGCCGCTGGGATCGGCACGCCGCTACTCCGACCTCGGACTGATCCTGCTCGGCGCCGTCGTGGAAAAGGTGACAGCCAGTGCCCTCGCCGACGCCGTCGCCGACCTAGTGACCGAACCGCTCGGGATGACGGCCACCGGATTCCGGCCACCCGGTACGCCAGCACCCCACGGGACCATCGCAGCCACTTCCCCCGGCGACGGGATCGAGCAGCAGATGATCGCCACCGGCGAACCGTACCCGGTAATCATCGACGGCGAGTTCACCGGCTGGCGCGACCATCTGTTGATCGGAGAAGTAGCCGACTGCAACGCTTTTCACGCCCTCGGTGGCGTCGCCGGGCATGCCGGGATCTTCTCCACCCTTGACGATCTGCTGACATTCGGCCACGGGCTGCTCGGCTTCGGCGAGTATCCAGCTACCCGCGAGGTCGTCGACCGTTTCCTGCAACCTGGCCCGAACGACCAGGCGCTCGGCTGGTGGACCCGGGAGTTCGATAGTGGGCCAGCAGCCTGGCACTCCGGCTATACCGGCACCAGACTGCTGGCCCATCCCGCGACCGGCACGCTCGCCGTGTTGCTCAGTAACCGACTGCACGCGCTGGTCGGCACCCGGGCCCAGCCGGCCCCAGCGGTCGCCCCCGACATCGCCCCGCTGTGGGCCGGCGTGGTGAATGCCGCCATCATGCAGTGACGCTGCGCAGTGACGAGCACTGCGGGCGTCAGAGCTCTGCAGCTTGCGACCCTGCACCTTCAGACCCTGCGGGTTCGGTGAACTGCAGCGGAGTGCCTGCCGGTATCACCTGCGGGCGCGCCTCGAACGCATAGCTGGCGATCACCGCCACCACCCGGTCCGGTGAGGCTTCGATCAGCCAGCAGCGCTGCCAGCGATCGTCGGAGAAGATCCACCACCGCTCGGCCAGGCTGGACAGCCCGATCTGCCTGAGCTGGTGCTCCGCGCTGTCGGCGTCAGGATGCTCGCCGAGCAACCCACCGAAAACGGCGGTGGCCTGAAACGTTCCGGCAGCGGGGGTCACGAATCCGAGGAGCTCGTCGTCATCTGCCCGCCGGATCTCCTGGCGGTCGCACGCGGTCTGCGCGCTCTGTTGGTGGGTCATCGCTCCTCCTTCGTTGTCGAGGTGGCCTGCACTGCGCGGGCCAACGGAGGCACGGTAGAGCCTGACGTCTGGTGAGGGTCAACCGGATTCCGCGCCGACCGGACTCCGCGCCGACTGGATTTCGCGCCGACTGGATCAGAGCCGACGGATCGCGGCGACGGGCACCGCCGGCGGCAGCCTGGCCCGCCCGCCCAGGTCGACCAGCTCGATCGCCACCGCCACCCCGATGACGGTGGCACCCGCGCGCTGCAGCAGCCGAACTGCGGCGGCCGCTGTTCCGCCGGTGGCCAGCACGTCGTCGATGACGACCACCCTTGACCCGTCCGGGACGTCGTCCGGGTGCAGCTCGAGCCGCGCAGTTCCGTATTCCAGCGCGTAGTCCTCACCGATCACCGCACCCGGCAGTTTGCCCGGCTTGCGGATGGTGATCATGCCCTTGCCGGCCGTGACGGCCGCCGCGGCGCCCAGCACGAACCCGCGCGCCTCGATCCCGGCGTACAGGTCGGCCGGTCCGCACAGCTGCGCCAGCGCGTCGCCGAGTAGCCGCAACCCGCCGGCGTCGGCGAACAGCGGGGTCAGGTCACGGAACAACACCCCCGGGGTGGGGAAATCTGGCACGGTCCTGGCCAGCGTGTCGATGGCTGCGCCGGCACCGGCCGGTTCTTGGTGGCTCACCCGTCAACTATGCGCGATCGGCCGAGCTGCCAGCCAGTCAGCTCCCGGTCACCAGCCAGCGATCGCCGCGGTAACGGAGTCCCTGAGCCACCGCTCGGGCGACCAGATACACGGCGGTGTAGGCAATCCACAGCCACAACAGCCCGATCGCACCCCCAGGAGCGAGCGCCGCGACCAGGATCGCGAACGGCAGGTATACCAGCACGGCAGCCGTTCCGCTCCAGGCCAGATACTTCCCATCGCCGGCACCGATCAGTACACCGTCCAGCAGAAACACGTAACCGGCGACCGGCTGGGCAATCGCGATCACGATCAGGGTGATCCGGATCGCGTGCTGTACCAACGGATCCGGGGTGAACAGCTGCCCGACCCAGGGTGCGACGACGAAGATGACGACCCCGATGGCAGCCCCGCCGGCCAGCGACCAGCGGACCATCGCATTGGTGATGCGGCGCACCGCGGGGGCATCGCCGGCACCCAATGCCTTACCGGTCAACGCTTGTGCGGCAATCGCCAAGGCGTCGAGCCCCAGCGCCAGGAAATTCCAGATGCTGTTCACCACCTGATGCCCGGCCAGCGCCAGCTGTCCCTGTTTGGCGGCCACCACGGTGGTGGTCAGAATGCCGACCCGTAGGGCCACCGTCCTGATCAGCAGCGGAACGGCAGCGGCGCCGGCTCCGCCGATGCCGGCCAGGTCGGGATGCAGGTTCGCCGAGTGTGCCCTGGCATGACGGAGCACCACGATCACCAACGCAACAGCCATCGCCGTCTGGGTGGCGGCTGTGCCGATGGCACTACCAGCGACGCCCCGGTGAAAACCCAATACCAGCAGCAGATTCAACCCGATGTTGACGACCGCGCCGGCAACGGCGACGAGCAGCGGTGTCCTGGTGTCCTGCAGCCCGCGCAGCACTCCGGTGGTGGCCAGTACAACCAGCATTCCCGGCAGACCGATCAGCGACCAAAGCAGATACCTGCTACCGAACTGCGCGGCGATCGGATCGGCACCCAGCGCCCGCACCAACCCGGCGGCGGTCGGGATTCCGAGCAGTCCCAGCACCAGGCCGATGCCGATGGCCAGGTAGATGCCGTCCATCCCGAGGGACAGTGCCCGCCGGAGGTTGCCGGCGCCGAGCAACCTGGCTACCTGCGAGGTGGTGCCATACGCCAGGAACACCGACAGTCCGACGGCGGTGGTCAACACCGCAGAGGCCACCCCGACGCCGGCCAGTTGCGGCACCCCCAGGTGCCCGACGATCGCCGAGTCGACCAGCAGGAACGCAGGTTCGGCCAGCAGTGCACCGAGGGCCGGGACGGCCAGCCTGGCGATCTCGCGATGCAGGCTCGGCGGGGTCGTCACCTGCCACATGCTGTCAAAGCCTGCCTGGGGGAGCGGGGCCGGCCTGCGACAGCGTCCGGGACTGATATGCCGAGGAATAGCATGCCGAGCAATGACCGCCTCAAGGGATGCGAGATTGGCCCGGGCGATGGCCGAGCGCCACGACATGCGCCCGAACACTGTTGAACCGATCCTGGATCTCGGGTCGGTCAATCACGTGTTCGTCGTCCGTTCCAACAGCGACCGGTACGTTGTCCGATTCGCCCGGGATCCGTTGCGCCAGAACGACTTCGATCTTGAGCGCTGGTGTCTGGAACAGGCGATAGCGCACGGCTTCCCCAGCCCCGGTGTGGTGGCTTCCGGGGTTCACCTTGGCGTGCCCTATTTGATCCAGACGTATGTGGAGGGCATACCTGGACCGTCCGTACGGTAGCTGGCACTGTGGGAGACCCTCGGGCGATACGGCCGCCTCGTGCACCACATCCCACTCACGGACGACGCACCCGATGCGCTGTTCTCCCGCTTCGGCCGTGAACTTCCGGCGGCCTGGCAGGCGCACCTGAACTACAACCTGGAAGCGCTCAACCCGGCCGATCCACTGCTGGAGTGGGGCGTCTATGCGGCCGGCGATCAAGCCCGGCTTCGGTCCCTGGTTCGCGATCTCGGGCAGCTGCCGACACGCTTCGGCCTCAACCACGGCGACCTGTCGTTGCGCAACGTCCTCGTCCCCGATACCGGCGACCCTGTTCTCATCGATTGGGGTTCGGCCGCCGCCGGTCCGACACCCTTCGGCGACCTGCTGAACGTGTTCAAAGTGCACCGCGCGACCGGGGATCCGTCCATGGCGGAACTGACGGCGTTCGCGGAGGGTTGTGGGTTGCGCCTGGATGCGGTGCTGCCGAGCCTGCAGCAGCTGTTGATTCTCAGCCTGCTCGATCTGGTGCGCTGGGCCGCCGATCGCCGTCCCGACCTGCTGGCAGGCCATGTCGCTGCCGCCCGAACAGGTATCGCAGGGCGGCTCGGCCGTAGGCCGCGACCACCAGCTGCACCAGAGCCATGATCACCTCGCCAACGGTGACCACCGCATGACGCTTGCGCTTTTGCTACCTAGCGCTACTACGTACCGGTAGCTAGCAACACTGAGTAGCTGGAAAAGGAGCTGTCCAATGGTCAGGCAGCTGACGGAAATGCTCAAGGGCACGCTGGAGGGCATCGTTCTTGCGCTCCTGACCGGGAAGCCGGCGTACGGGTACGAGATCACGACGCTGCTCCGGGCGAAGGGCTCACCGAACTTGCCGAGGGCACGGTGTACGCGCTGCTCGTCAGGATCGAGCAGAAGGGCCTTGTCGACGTCGAGAAGCGTCCGTCCGCGAAAGGACCGCCGCGCAAGGCGTACTCGCTCAACGCTCAGGGCGAGAAGGAACTAGAGGAGTTCTGGACAACATGGGGCTTTCTGTCCGATCGCCTCGAACAACTCCGAGAAAGAGGTAAGTAGACATGGCCACAGCATGGATCGAGCAGGTCACAGGGTCCGCTCGAGCAAAAGAAGAAGTACCGACAGTACAAGGCCCGCGCGAAACAGCTTCCGGCGAACTATCGCACCGCGATCGAAGCGCTGGACCGGTACTTGATGTACTTCGGGTCGATCACGAAAGGGGACACCCTGGTGTCGATGCTGGAGGATCTCGCAGATCTCTTCGAGCAGAGCGCAGCGGACGGGACGGCCCTTCGGGACGTCGTCGGGGAGGACCCCGTACCACGATAGTAAAAATCCTGTCCACGCTGTTGAGGCCGGACGCCGGTACAGCCACCGTTAATGGATTCGACGTCACCACGAACCCGCTCCAAGTGCGAGAGTCCATCAGTCTGACCGGACAGTTCGCAGCAGTCGATGAGAGCCTCTCGGGTAGGGAGAACTTGGTGCTGGTGGCCAAGTTGCGGCATCTGAATGACCCAGGCCAAGTCGCGGATGATCTGCTCGCACGCTTCAACCTCGTCGATGCAGCATCGCGAAAGGTCTCTACGTATTCAGGAGGCATGCGCCGCCGCCTTGACATCGCCATGAGCTTGATCGGGCAGCCGACGGTGATCTTCCTTGATGAGCCCACCACCGGGCTCGACCCCGAAGGACATCGAGGTGTGGCAGATCGTTCAGGAGCTCGCCGAGCAGGGGACGACTGTTCTGCTCACCACGCAATATCTCGACGAGGCGGAGCAACTCGCAGATCGGATCGCCATTCTTCATCAGGGGCGCATTCATCGCGAACGGCACTCTCGCCGAGCTGAAGAAACTACTTCCACCGGCGAAGGTCGAGTACGTCGAAAAGCAGCCGCAGTTCGATTATTCACCGATATGAAGAACGGCATTTTCGAGCGATTCCAGTCGTGCCGATCCCACGATCGTCCGTGTTTGTGGGCGCATGTGCTGACCTCGCTGGCTTCCAACGGGATCTCGCTCGTGATCATTGTGCTGGTAGCCATCGCCATGGGATTCCGCACCTCGGCGAGCCCACTGGCATGGCTCGCCGTTGCCGGAATCCTGGCACTGTTCACCCTGGCACTCACCTGGCTGGCCATCGTCGCCGGCCTCACAGCGAAGACCGTCGACGGTGCCGGCGGATTCTCCTACCCGCTCATCCTCCTGCCGTTCATCAGCTCGGCCTTCGTACCCACCGCCACCATGCCTGGTCCGGTGCGCGCCTTCGCTGAGCACCAGCCGGTCACGTTGATCGTCAACACCATCCAGGATCTGTTTGCCGAGCGACCGGTAGGCAGCAACATCTGGATCGCTCTCGCTTGGTGCCTCGGCGTCCTCATTCTCGCCTACCTTCTCGCCATGGGCTCCTATCTGGCTGCGAGGCGACCTCGCCGGGGCCTGCTTCATTATCGAAGCACCCGACGCCGACACCGCGCGCCACCATCGAGCCTTCCGATGGCCGTGTCCGGGCTATCGGAGTTCACGATCATTCCCCTGCGGCCCTTACCGCGGTTTCGGCCCAGCCTAGCGGGACAAGCGCCCCTCCCCTCGGGTATGATGATCGTATGAAGCGAATCACGGTGAGCCTGCCGGACGACCTGGTGGACAGAATCAAGCAGGCGGCTGGCGGCGAAGGACAGGTCAGCTCCTACGTCGCCACGGCACTGGCGGACTACCAGGAGCAGGAGAGCCTGGACGAGCTCCTGGTGGCGTGGCGTGCCGAGTCGCCGGTCCCCGACGAGGTGCAGCAGCAGGTCGAGGCTGAGTTGAATGACGCCGGTCTGAGCTCTTCCACTCAGCGAGGCTCCCGGATCGCTGAGTGACTGCACCGGCAACGCTTGGACTCACTCTCGACACGGGAGCCCTGCTGGCTCTTGATCACCCGAGCAAGGCAGTCCTCATGCAGGCCCGGCTGGCCGAGGCAAGGCGGCGCGGCGCGACGATCTGCGTTCCTGTCGGAGCCGTTGCGCAGGCATGGCGCGGGCCGCGGCAGACCCGCCTGGCTCGGCTGATCAAGTCGTCCGACGTGGACATCGCAATCATGACTCTGAGCGTGGCCCGAGCCGTGGGTTCCATCTGCGCCGCGACGGGCCACACCGACGTTGTCGACGTGCACGTCGCACTGTGCGCCAGAGACCGTAGCCACGCGGTGGTCACCAGCGATCCCGACGACATCGCGCGCATAGACCCGATGTTGCAGTTGGTCCGCGTGTAGGACGGTGCCCGCAAGGATCGTCGACCGGGACGTCGCGATCTCACGGTGCGCTGCACACCGAGCACCACCGCGGTCGGCTGGTCGAGGACTCGTGCCCGATTCGGGATCCCGCTACCGGATCGCTGCGATGGCGGTTGGCCAGTTGAAATCCGGATCCGAAGCGTGCTCAGCCTGTGGGGTCACGACTGGCGCAACCGGAATAACGCGGCGGTGAAGTCGCGCCTGGCCCTGATCGACAACGGAGCTAGCAGCGCGTGGTCGACGGTCTTGACGGCCTCGATCGCCCGGGGAGCTAGCGTCGCGCCGGCGTCGGTGACGACGAGCCGGCGGGCGCGGGCGTCCGCAGCTCTGGTTTCGCGGGTGATCAGGCCATTGCGCTCGAGAGTGCGGATGACCTGTGAGGCCATCTTGACGTCGGTACCGGCCTCAGCGGCGAGCGAAACTTGGCTGGGCTGCTCATTGCGCGTGTTGAGCCACCAGGCGGTGGCGAGCAGCACGAATTGCACATGGGTCAGCCCGAGCGGCTTGAGCGCCGCGGTGACGTCGCGCTGCCACCGCAGCGTGATGTGCCACAGCAGGAAACCCGGACTCTGGTCGGCCTGCTGGATCACCGCTGTTCGTTGGCCTGGGCAGCGGCAACCAGGTTGGCGAGTACGTCGGGGAAGTCGGCCGAGACCCCGATGCCGACCTCGTTGGCGACCTCGTCCGGTACGGCACCGGTGACCTCGATGCGATAGGTGACGGTCGTGCCTCCGCCGGCCCGGGGGGTCCAGCCGGTGTTCAACGGTGATGGCACGCCCGTCCATCTCGGTGAGGTCGGTGACCAGCCGGCCGGGCTGCAGGTCCACCACCGTGCCGGTGATCGTGTCTTCACCCGGAGGTGTCATCCGGAATGTGGTGCCGACGGCCAGCGGCCCGTCCAGCTCGATTGACTTAATCCCATCGTTCCAGCGCATCCAGCCTTCGACGTCGCCGAGCAGGTGCCAGAGCGCCTGTGGGTCGATGTCAGTTGCCAGTGAGTAGTCGCGAGACCACATAGTTGATCCTTCCCCCGATTACCGATGCACAGATCATCTCCGCGCAGGGACACCGCGCAAGCAGGCACGCCACCTGCGAGACTGCGATCGCCGCGTGCTTTCGCCTCGCTGGAGAAGCCGGGACCGACCCATAGGGCGATCCATGACTGGGACCGTCGTCGTATCACACCTGGCACTCGGCGTGATACATTACCGAATGTGAAGACTCTTCGATTGGATCCCGAGTTGGAGATGCGGCTGCAGCGTGCCGCGGCAGTCACCGGTGAGTCACTGTCGGAGTTCATCCGCCGGGCCGCCGCGGCGCGCGCCGACACGCTGCTACGCATCGGTGACCGCGACGACTTCGCCGACGTGCTGGGCGTCGTGCATGGCGGTGGCGGCCAAGCCCGCAGGACCGGCGAAGCACTCACCGACATCCTCGCCAAGACCAAGCCCAGGGCGTGACCCTGACCGATGCGGGGCCGCTGGTAGCACTGATCGACGCCGACGAGGCTGATCACGAAATTTGTGCGCTCGCCCTGCATGCCCTGCCACTACCGCTGCTGACCACCTGGCCCGCGTTCACCGAGGCCATGTACCTGCTGGGCCGAGCAGGTGGGGCGGCCGGCCAGCAAGCTCTCTGGAAGCTGAACCTCAGCGGGCGCCTGGAGATCGCCGAACTATCCCGGGCCGCGCTCAAGCGCAGCGCGGCACTGGTGGCCAAGTACGCCGACCGCCCGATGGACCTCGCCGATGCCACCCTCGTCGCGCTCGCCGAAGAACGCGGCGAACGGCGCATCTTCACCCTGGACAACGACTTCCGGATCTACCGCATCCACGGCCGCACCCACTTCGAAATAATCCCGAGCTGACGCTTCCCGCAGGCGGATCCTTGGCCGGCACGATCGGAGATCATTTTGGCTGCCCCTCGGGGCTGGGCTTCGATTGACGACCTTCGCGACTGAGACCGTCAGCGCTCCTGCGCCCAGAGGTGATGAGGGTTCATTCGGGCAACGGCATCTCGCAGCCACCCACGAGCCTGAGCGTCGAGCCTCGGTAGGGTGACCTCGGCGTCGCGCTGGTCCTTTGTCCTGGCTTGTGCGGCCTTGAACATGAGGGTCACCTCGGGC
>JALYVF010000307.1 GCA_030853385.1 Actinomycetota bacterium
CCCCGAGCCGGCGTCGCCTAATAAGGTCATCAGCGACAGGTACGGCGCGGCTGGTACCCGTCGAGGCCGTCACCCGTGCCGCTGTTCGCGAGCCGCTGCCCCGGCGTCGGCGCCTGTTTGGGTAGCGGGTAGTGGCGCCTGGACCGCCTCGGCCGATCCACACCCCACCTGATGCAGACCGTCACCGGGCTGGGGGAGCGCGGCATCGGCTTCGTCTCACTCACCGAGTCGGTCGACACCGCCACCGCCGTAGGCCGGCTGCTGTTCCACCTGCTGGCCAGCCTGGCCGGCTTCGAACGCGACCTCACCCGCGAACGCACCCTCGCCAGCCTCGCCGCTGCCCGAGCCCAAGGCCGCCGTGGTGGCCGGCCCACGGTCATGACCCCCGAGAAACTCACCGTCGCCCGCCAGATGCTTGCCGCCGGCACCCTCAGAGCCGTCATCGCCCGCCCCATCGGCGTCGCCCGGCCCACCCTCTATGACTACCTGCGCGTCACAGTCGGCACCTGCCGACGAGCGGAGTGAGTGGGGGACCGGGTGAGTACTGCGAGGTAGCCGCGGCATCCCGGTTCTTGACGAGCAGCAACGGCTCAGGATGCGCCGGGGTGGGCATGTTCGGCGATGAATCGTTGCAGCTCGGCAACGGACACGACCGCGGGGGTGCTGGGGCCGGTGGCGCGTTCGGTCACCCATTGCCGCATCAAAGCGGTGGCGGGGACGCCCAGGGTGGCGGCTTGCTCGCGAACGCGGTTGACCAGCGACTGAGGCAGCCGGATCGAGGTGGACACCAGGACCTCATCGGCGATCTGGGCGCTCAGCGTCGCGTCCTGGAAATGCTCGGCGACATCGGTGGTGTCGTAGTGCTCACGGAGTTCGTCGATCGTGCGCTGGTCCATGTCAGTGCCCCTTCTCGCCGAACGTGCGTTTCTCAGCGGTCGTCATGTCGCGGGCGGTGATGATGAAATCGCGGCCGTCGGCCGCCTCCGTGACCACCACGAGTAGGTGCCACCCGGCGTTGCTCGTGCCCAGCACTTCCACGGTGTCGTCTCGTCCCGGAGCGGTTAGCCGGGGCCGGGTGTAGAGGGCTTGCTCGACTTCCAGCGGTGTCACGTCGTGCCGAGCGATATGGGCCTCGGAGTCCTCGGCCCACAACACCTCGCCGAACACCTCCGCAAGGTACCACGCATGTGGTACGTAATGGATGTGGCGGGCCCCTCTGGTCTCTCGGCACTTTCGTCCCGACCAGTCAGCCCTGCAGGGCCGGAATCACCTGGGACTCGAACAGCTCGATGCCCGAGGTGTCGTACGCGGATTCGGAGAAGTTGCAAATCGCGTACGTCATCCCCAGATCACCGACGGCCTTGATCTTCTCGACGATCTGCTCGGGTGTTCCGCAGCCGGCCGAGTTGCGGAGTTCGGTGACGATGCGATCGGCCTCCTCCGCATTCACGTACTTCGTGTAGTGATCGCGAGCCCAGGACAATCGATTTTCCACCTCGGCCTCGGTGACTCCGATGGCGACGTTGAAGTTCGTCGACCTGGTGAGGGCGCCGAAGTCGGTGCCGACGTCCGTGCAGTGCTGTTCCAGCAGCTCCGACTTCGCCTGGAAAACGTCGGCGCCGAAGTTGGTGTAGCTGGCGTACTTAGCCGCAATGCGCAGCGTCACCTTCTCACCGCCGCCGGCGATCCACATCGGAATCCCGCCGTCCTGCAACGGTTTCGGCTGCACGATTGCGCCGTCCACCTGGTAATACTTGCCGTCCAGCGTCGCTGTGCCCTCGCGCCAGGCCTGCTGCATGATCTGCACGCCCTCGTCCAGCATGCCGAGCCGGACTCCGGCCCGCGGGAACCCGTAACCGTAGGCCTCCCACTCGTGCTCGTACCAGCCGGCGCCGATACCCATCTCGACCCGGCCGCCGGAGATCACGTCGACGGTGGCGGCGACCTTGGCCAGATAGGCCGGGTTGCGATAGCCCATGCAGGTACACATCTGGCCGAGGCGCACCCGCTTGGTGACGGCGGCGAATGCCGACATCAGCGTCCAGGCCTCATGGGTCGCGTCCTGGCTGGGCAGTGGCACGGTGTGGAAGTGGTCGTAGACCCAGATCGACTCCCACGGACCGGCGTCGGCTCGCTGGGCCAGTGCCGACATTTTTGCCCACTGCTCGGCCGGCTCGATGCCGGCGAGGTCCATCCGCCAGCCCTGTGGGACGAAGATTCCGAAACGCATCGCTACTTGATCGCTCATGATCTTGAAGCTACCCGCGGCCCAAGGACCGGCCACCGTCGGCTACCCGGTCGGCTCGCCAGTTCGCGACTGGAATTCTGGCCAGGGCAGAGCCGTCGTTAGTACCGAATTGGTTACGAAGCGCGTGGCAATCGCAACCATGGCCCCTTACCGAGCGTCTACTGGAGGTCCGCTCAGCCACGCTCACCTTCGGGGGGATCATCATGGGTCACGGTAAAGGGGCCACCGCGCGCTCGGTCAGGACCGGCATCACCGCTGTGCTCGGGGTGCTGGCGATGGCAGTCCCGCTGGCGGCCTGCTCGACTGCGGCCGCCCAGCGAAACGTGCCAGCCGCCGCGCAGCAGGCCTCCCCATCGACCGCGTCCGAACTGAGCAAGGGTGTCCAGCAGTCCGGTTCGTCCGCGCCGACCTCGCACGATTCGGTGACGATCGCCCCGGTGCCGCCGGACGCGGGCGCGTCGGACGCGGGCGCGTCGGGCCAGGCGACCACGTCGGCCGGCTCGAGCGTGCCGTCGAGCGTGACGTCGGCCAGCAGTTCGTCATCGATGGCCTCGACCCTCACTACGACGGCGGTCTCGCCCACCGCCTCGACCTCGCCGACCACTTCGACCTCGGCCACCACGTCGACCACGTCGACCTCGGCCACCGCGCCGACCTCGGCCACCACGTCGTCGACCTCTGCCACGACGACCAGCACTCCGCCGGTCCGCGACCTGCTGAAGCTAGGGATGAGCGGCGCCGACGTGACGGCGCTGCAGACCACACTCACCCGCCTTGGTTACTGGAACGGCAAGGCCGACGGCACCTACGGGTACGTCACCAGCCAGGCCGTGATCGCCTACCAGAAGGCGGCGGGCATCGATGCCGACGGCGTCGCCGGACCGGCTACCAGGGCGAAGCTCACCAAGAACATCCTGCCGACCCCGCGCACCACGTCGGGGAATGCGCTGGAGGTGGATAAGGAACATCAGCTGCTGCTGATCGTGCTGAACGGCAAGCTGAAGTACGTCATCCATGTTTCCACCGGCAGCGGCGCCACCTTCATGGAGAAGGGTTACTCCGATCCGCAGGTTGCCGTCACGCCGGACGGCGCCTTCGCCATCCAGCGATCCATCGACGCCATGCGGATCAGCCCGCTCGGCACGTTGTGGCGGCCGCGATACTTCAACGATGGAATTGCCATCCACGGCGAGGGCGAGGATGTGCCGCCGTACCCGGCCAGCCACGGCTGCGTGCGGATGTCGGACCCGGCCATCAACTGGATCTGGGCCACCAACCTTGCCCCGATCGGCCGCACCGTTCTGGTCTACTGAGTCACACTGGTCTACTGAGTCGCACTGTTCTACTGAGGCGCACGGTTTTACTGAGTCGCACTGTCGGCGGGCCGTGCGAGTCTGCTGGCAGGGTGAGCCGGCCGGACATCCCGCGGTGCGACGAGAAGGACTGTGTGAGAGTGGCAGACAGGACGCTGACGCGGATCGCCGCGTTGCTGCGGAAGGCAGAGGGAACCGACAACGAGCACGAGGCGCAGGCCTACATGGCCGCCGCGCAACGGTTGGCGACGCTCGAATCGATCGATCTGGCGGTAGCCCGCAGCCATACCGCCAGCAACGAGGAACGAGCGGTCCCCGAACAGCGGACCATCACCATCGGCACCAGCGGCAAACGCGGGCTGGCCACCTATGTCCAGCTGTTCCTGGCCATTGCCAGGGCCAACGAGGTCACCTGCGACATCGCGCGTAACTCGACCTTTGTCTACGCCTACGGCTTCACGGGCGACATCGACACCTGCGAGGCGCTCTATTCCTCGCTGGTGGTGCAGATGGTCGCCGCCTGCGATCGCTACCTGCGGTCAGGGCAGCACAAGCAGGAGCTCGCGCTGGGCAGGGACAGCCGCACGGGTCGCTTGACGGAGCGCCCGGTGCACGCCACCACGGCGCGGATCAACTTCCAGCACGCGTTCGCGGCGGTGATCGGCGAGCGGTTGAGGCAGGCCCGGGAGAAGGCGAACGCCGAGGCAGAGCTGCAGTACGCGACTGTCAACGGGGGCGCCCGAGTGGTGTCGATCGGCAGCCATCGCTCGTCCAGCGTGACGGTCGCGATCAGGGCAAAAGAGTTGGAGATCAAGGACTTCTACTCGGAGACGTCCGAGGCGCGTGGATCCTGGCGGGCCGGCAGCGCCCGTTATTCGGAGTTGTCGACGAATGCCGGAAGGCGAGCAGGACGACATGCTCAGCTGGGCCAGCGAACGGCGATCGGTGGCACCAGGAAGGCAGTCGGCAGCAGTGGCTGACGGGTCGCACCCCGACCCTGCGACGCGACTGACCGGTGCGCGGAAGGCTCGGCCGCGGGATGCCGACCGGTCGGCCGTGTACGAGGCGGAGAATCTGGTCCGCCGGTTACTGGATCGCTCGCCCGAGTTCCCGACCGTCGAGGTCGCTGGGTCGCGCATCACCCTGCCGGTCGAGCGTCGATTCGGCTCCATCGACTCGGTGCAGACTTACATCGACGCGGTACTGCAGATGCCCGCTGTCCGTCAGCGCTGGCCCGAGCGAGCGGCGTTGCCGTGCACGGTGCGCGAGCGACGGGGCAGCGGCGAGGCGCACTACGAGTACTTCAGCGCGGTGATCGCCGTCCCGACCGCGATGAGCAGCCGTCGCGGCACCGCCTGGGCGATGCGCGAGCTGGTGGTGCTGCACGAGCTGGCTCACCACCTGGTCGGCGAATCAGAAATGTTCCACGGCAAGGCGTTTCGTGGCTCGCTGCTCGATCTTGTCGAGCTGCTGATCGCACCGGAGCTGCGGCTTCTGCTGCTGGTGACCTACGCCGACGTCGGCATCAATCCGGTGTAGGACGGTACAACGGTTCAGATCATCGGTACCGTACCCTCGTCACTGTGGGGTTACTGCTGAATCTGATCTGGTTGGTGTTCGGCGGGCTGCTGCTGGCGACCAGCTATTTCGTCGTCGCGCTGGTCATGTGCCTGCTGGTGATCACCATTCCGTTCGGGGTTGCCGCTGCCCGCATCGGGCTTTTTTGTCTGTGGCCGTTCGGCCGTGTTGTGGTGCGCCGCGCCAACGCGGGTACCGGTTCGGCTATCGGCAACCTGATCTGGTTCGTCCTGGCCGGTTGGTGGCTGGCGCTCGGACACCTCGTCACCGGACTGCTGATGTGCGTGACGATCGTCGGAATACCGTTGGGACTGGCCAACTTCAAGCTGATCCCGGTCTCGCTGACCCCGTTCGGCAGGGAAATAGTCGGCATCGACCAAACCGGCAGACCCGGTGCGACCGGGTATCTCACCGTGCCGTCGCGATAACGTCGACGCGAGCTGCCATGCCCAGTCCCTGACGATTGTCATCCAGCACCACGCCGGTCTGCAGGGTGAGCGTCGATCTACCATCCGGGCATGACGTTCACCGGGTTCCCGACGGCCGCCCTCGACTTCTATGACGACCTCGAAGCGGACAACTCCAAGATGTTCTGGGACGCCAACAAGGCGGTGTACCAGCAGTCGGTGAAGGCTCCGATGCTCGAGTTGACGGCCGCCTTGGGGAAGGAGTTCGGCGAGGCGAAGTTGTTCCGGCCGTACCGGGACGTCCGATTCGCCAAGGACAAGACGCCCTACAAGACGCATCAGGGTGCGTTCGTGTCGGCCGGACCGGCGACCGGTTGGTACCTCGAGCTAGCAGCCTCCGGCGTACGGGTCGGCGTCGGCTTCTACGACGCGTCGCCGGCCGGGCTGGCCGCGATCCGAACGGCCATTGACGGGCCGGACGGGGCATCGATGGAGAAGATCATCGGCAAGCTCACCCGCGCCGGTTGGACCGTCGGCGGCGACAAGCTGAAGACCGTGCCGAAGGGTTACCCGGCCGACCATCGACGCATCGAACTGTTGCGGCACAAGACGATTGCCATCGGCAAGTCGTACGGCTTCGAGCCGATCGTGCACACGGCCGAGTTGCTCGACATCATTCGCAAGGACTGGCGGGCGGGTCGGCCGTTCGTCGAATGGGTAGCGGCGCATGTCGCCGGGGCATGACCGTTAGCGCGCCAGCAATCAACTGGTAGCAGTATTCGCCGGACGGAGGGGTCGCGGCCTACCATCCGCCGTCGCAGGCTCCGGCTCCCGCCAGGCCCGCCACGGCCGTGGCCCCTCCATCCGGCTGCGTCTCCAGGGGGCGGGTCTTCCATCCGCTGTCGCAAGTGCTCGCACGGCACCCGGCCGATATTCCTGTGCGAACGGTGACGAATCCGACAGCCAGGATGCACGCTGCGGCCGTGAGATCAGCGGTGGCTTCTCGGTATCATTGAATCGATTCAGAAAACTCGTCCGGCATCGAGGCCGGAACACCCTCCGTCCTCGAAGGTCTTCCGTCATGCCCATTGCCCTGCTCGCCCTCGCCATCGCCGCCTTCGGCATCGGCACCACCGAATTCGTGATGATGGGGGTGCTGCCCGAAGTCGCCGACGCGTTCGGTGTCGGCATCCCGGTGGCCGGGAATCTGATCACCGCCTATGCCATCGGCGTCGTGGTCGGAGCCCCGCTGCTCACCGCACTCTGCGCCCGGCTTCGCCGCAAGACCGTGCTGCTGGCAATGATGGCGCTGTTCGTGGTCGGCAATGCGTTGTTCGCGCTGTCGCCGAACCTTGAGCTGGGGCTGGTGTTCCGATTCATCGCCGGGCTGCCGCACGGAGCCTTCTTCGGTGCCGGGGCCATCGTCGCGGCCGGTCTGGTCGACGAACGCAAGCGCGGCCGAGCGGTGTCGCGGATGTTCGTCGGGCTGACGCTGGCCAACGTGGTCGGCGTTCCGCTCGGCACACTGCTCGGCCAGCAAGTCGGATGGCGTGCCACCTTCGTCGTGGTCGCCGGCGTCGGCCTGATCGCGATGGCCGCCATCGCCGTGCTGATCCCCGATCTACCACCGGCCGACCGCATCGGGCTGCGCGCCGAGCTGGCCCCGTTCCGCCGGCCGCAGGTCTGGCTGGCACTGGCCATCGTCACCTTCGGCCTCGGCGGGGTGTTCGCCTCGATGAGCTACATCGCGCCGATCCTGACCGACGTGGCCGGCTTCGCGCCGTCCAGCGTCACCCTGGTGCTGGCCCTCACCGGGATCGGGATGACGATCGGGGTGCTGGTCGGAGGCAAACTGGCGGACAGGGCGCTGATGCCGAGCATGTACGGCTCGCTGGCACTACTCGGGGTCGTGCTGGGGCTGTTCACGCTGACAGCCGACAGCAAGGTTGGCGCCGTGGTGACCCTGCTGGCCATCGGGTTTGCCGGTTTCATGATCGGCCCGATGATCCAGGCACGGGTGATGGAGAAGGCCGGCGGCAACCCGTCGATGGTGTCGGCCGCCGTCCAGTCCGGCTTCAATATCGCGAACTCCATCGGGGCGTACCTCGGCGGCATGGTGATCGCCGGCGGCTTCGGACTGCTGGCACCGAACGTCGTCGGCGCCTCGCTGTCCGTCGTCGGGTTGATGCTGGCGCTGCTATCCGGCCTGCTGGACCGGCGCGACACCCGCGGGGCAGCTCACGCGGAAGTCGCGGCCGAACTGGTCGCAGCGGCATCCTGACCCGCTCCGTCCCAGGCGGCCCAGCTCGGCGCCTGGTCACGTCGCGCTCGCTGGAGCCCGAAGCGCCCGCGACAGGTGTTCGCAGCGGGAATATTGCCCCGGCGTTGACGATCATGGCTCACAGCCCGCGACGCGCCGGGGGAATGTCCGACTTGCCGGGCAGTGCGTCATGGTCATCGGGGGCGCAGAGCCTCAGGGCGGTAGTCGCAGTGCGCGCATCCCGGTCACGGTGGCAGCATGACAGCCCGCGGCTTACCGTCGGCTGATGGCCAGCATCGGAACAACCGTCCTCGGCGTAGCCGACGTCGCCCGCGCGACCGCATTCTGGTCGGCAGCGCTCGGGTATGTGCCCCGAGAACCGGGTGACGACACCTGGATCATCTTGGTGCCACCGGACGGAGAGCCAGGTGCTCGGCTCGCCCTCGGGCTCTCCGACTCGCCCGTTCAAGAACACCCGAGAGTGCACCTGGATCTGTATGCCGACAATCAGACCGCCGAGGTCGATCGACTGATCGCGCTGGGTGCGGATCGGGTCCACTGGGACAAGTACCCGGCAGATCCCGACTTCGTGGTGCTGGCCGACACTGAAGGCAACCGGTTCTGCGTGATCGACACCGAGTACTGACGGTCCGACGTGATCCGAACGCGAGCGCCAGGCACACGTCGCTAACGATCTTGGCAGTGCGGTTCCAGGCATTGGAAGGACCCGCATTCGCGGCAGTAGAGTGCTCATCGTGACGCACTTTAGGATCGGCCAGGCCGCCTCGCTACTCGGCGTCAGCGACGACACGGTGCGCCGTTGGGTCGATGCCGGGACCTTGACGGCCGGCACCGATGACGCCGGCCGAGCGGTGATCGACGGTGCCGTGCTGGCCGGCTTTGCCCGCGAGCACGCCGAACGTGCCCGCAGCCTCGAGGACCCGTCGGGAGTGGGACGGTCCGCCAGGAATCGTTTCGTCGGGCTGGTGACCGCCATCACCGAAGACACCGTGATGGCGCAGGTCGAGCTGCAGTGCGGTTCGCACCGCATCGTCTCGCTGGTGTCCTCCGAGGCCGTCCACGAGCTCGGCCTGGTCGTCGGATCACTTGCTGTCGCCGTCGTCAAAGCCACCACCGTCATCGTCGAAACCCCAAGGGATACATCGTGAATCGGAGAATTGCCGCCGTCACCGCCGCCCTGCTGGGGACGGCAGTGTTGGTGGCGAGTTGCGGATCCAGCAACAACGGAACCACCCCCAGCTCGAACGGCAGCAGCGTCGCCGTCAGCTCGCCGGCCGCCGCCGGCGGTGGCTCGAGCGCCGCACCTGCGACCAGCGGCGCACCGGCCAGTTTCGGCACCATCACGGTGCTGGCCGCGTCGTCGCTGAAGAGGTCCTTCGATGCGCTCGCCACGCAGTTCCAGCAGGCTCACCCTGGAATGACGGTGAAGGTTTCCTACGACGGCAGCAGCACACTGGCCACCCAGATCACCGGCGGCGCACCTGCCGACGTGTTCGCCAGTGCGGACCAGAAGAACATGACCACCGTCACCGCCGCCGGCCTTGCCGCCGGAACACCGACGCTGTTCGCGTCCAACACCCTGCAGATCGCGGTAGCGCCCGGCAACCCGAAGAAGATCACCTCGCTGGCCGACCTGGCCAAATCCGGTGTGGTGACAGTGCTCTGCGCGCCGGCGGTACCGTGCGGCAGCGCCGCGCACTCCGCCCTGGATGCGGCGAAGGTCACCGTCAAACCGGCCAGCGAGGAGCAGAACGTGACGGCGGTGCTCACCAAGGTCGAGTCCGGCGACGCCGATGCCGGGCTGGTGTATGTCACCGACGTTTCGTCCGCCGGCGGTAAGGTCCTCGGCGTCAACTTCCGGGAGGCGAGCAAAGCGGTGAACCACTATCCGATCGTGGCGCTCAAGGCGGCGCCGAACGCGGCGGGGGCCAAGGCGTTCGTTGACCTGGTGCTCGGTCCCGACGGCCAGAAGACGTTGGCCGGCTTTGGATTTGCAAAGCCATGATCGGATCCGCTTGGCGGTGAGCGCCGACCGGCATCGGCAACGGGCTGGTAGCCGGTCGGTGCTGATCGGTCTGCCGCGCTGGGCGTATGTACCCGCAGCACTGGCCGCCCTGCTGCTGCTGTTGCCGTTGGTGGCGCTGGTCGCCCGCGCCGACTGGCCGCGGGTGCCGGCGGCGTTGATGTCCGCCGAGGCCCGCGATGCGTTGTGGTTGTCGCTGAAATGCGGCGTCTCGGCCACCCTGATCTGCCTGCTGTTCGGCACCCCACTGGCGATCCTGCTGTCCCGCAGCGACGGCGGCGGGGCCAGGGTGCTGCGGGCCCTTGTCACCGTGCCGCTGGTACTGCCGCCGATGGTCGGTGGCATCGCGCTGCTGTACCTGCTGGGAGTGCAGGGCCTGGCCGGCAAATACCTTTTCAGCTGGTTCGGCACTCGGATCTCGTTCACCACCACCGCGGTGGTGATCGCCGAGGCGTTCGTCGCGCTGCCCTTCCTTGTGCTGACCCTCGAGGGCGCCCTGCGTAGCGCCGGCACCCGATACGAGGCGGTGGCCGCCACCCTCGGCGCCGGCAGGTGGACGGTGCTGCGGCGGGTGACGTTGCCGTTGCTCGGTCCGGCGCTGGCGGCGTCGACGGCGTTGTGTTTTGCCCGAGCCCTCGGTGAGTTCGGTGCCACCGAGTTGTTCGCCGGGAACGCGCAAGGCACCACCAGGACGATGCCGCTGGCGATCTACACCGCGTTCAACGGTGGCGGAACCGGCACCGACGCCTCGGTGGCGATGGCGCTGCTGCTGGTGGTGGTGGCCGTGATGATACTGCTGCTGATCCGGCCACGACGGACAGACCGATGACGCCGACGGCCGGTCACTTCCTGGACTGCCGGCTGCTGATCCACCGGACGGCGTTCGACGTCGAGGTGGCCTTCAACGTCGAGCACGGCGAGACGGTGGCGCTGCTCGGGCCCAATGGCGCGGGCAAATCGACGGTGCTGCAGGCGCTCTCGGGCCTCATCGTGCCGCGGGATGCGCGCATCGAGCTGGCCGGCAACCGATTGGCCGGTGCCGGAACGACGGTTCCACCTCATCGCAGGCGGATTGGGCTGATGGGGCAGGATCCATTGCTGTTCCCGCATCTCACGGTGCTGGAGAACGTCGCATTCGGCCCGCGCTCGCAGGGCACGCCGCGGACGACGGCCAGCGAAAAGGCTCTCCAGTGGTTGCGGCGGTTGAGCCTTGCCGACCTGGCTGAGCGGCGGCCAGGCCAGCTGTCCGGTGGCCAACGGCAACGGGCGGCGCTCGCGCGGGCGCTGGCCGCCGAGCCCGACCTGTTGCTGTTGGACGAGCCGTTGGCGGCCGCGGATGTGCGGACGGCGGGGGAGATCCGGCAGCTGCTCCGCGAACACCTGACGGCAGCCGAACAGACGACCATCGTCGTCACCCACGAGGTGCTGGACGCCGCGGTGCTGGCCGACAGGGTGATGGTGATGAGCGACGGCAGGATCATCGACTCAGGCACCACAGCCAGGATGCTCACCGAACCCGGCACCGAATTCGGGGCGGCGCTGGCCGGGCTCAACTTGATCCTCGGCACCGCCGACAGCAGCGGCACCGCTCTGCGCACCCACGACGGCGTCGAGGTGACGGGGATCGCCGACGAACCGTTGCCACCGGGTGGCCCGGCGGCCGCCGTCTTCCCGCCGTCGGCCGTCGCGGTGTACGCCACACCTGCGGTCGGCAGCCCACGGAACCTGTGGGCCGGACAGGTGTTGACGGTCGAACCTGGACCGGCGGCAATCCGGCTACGGATCGCTGTCAGCGGATCAGCTAGCAGCGGATCGGCTGCCGACGGATCGGCAACGGCCGGGGCGTCGACGGTGCTGGCGGCCGACGTCACTCCGGCCGCGGTGGCGGCGCTGACCATCAGCCCTGGCGCCCGCGTCCACGCCGAGGTGAAGGCTACGCAGGTCCGGCTCTATCCACGCTGAGGGCGATGCAGCGGCCCGCCGGCGGGCACTGGAAGATGAACGGGTGACCGGACCTCGCGAACCCGGCCCGACCAGGCAGGCCGACGACCCGCCGCAGTGGTCGTACCTGATGGACATGGACGCGTGCTGGTCCACGAGGAGCATCTCGTTCCCGGCGCCGACGAGTTCATCGCCGAGCTCACCGAGCGGGATGCGAACTACCTGGTCGTCACCAACAACCCGATCTTCACCAGGCGCGACCTGGTTGCTCGATTATCGATGACCGGCATCACCACCGCCATCCGGCTGATCGACAAGGGTGCCCGGTTCGTCTCGACCAACCCTGATCCGACCGGCCCGTCGCGCTACGGGTTGTTGCCGGCCGCCGGTGCGGTCGCAGCACTGATCGAGAAAGCGACCGGCCGATCACCGTATTTCGTCGGCAAGCCCAACCCGCTGATGATGCGCTCCGCGTTGAGATCCATTGGGGCGCACAGTGAATCGGCACTGATGGTCGGTGACCGGATGGACACCGACGTGATCGCCGGACTGGAGGCCGGGCTGGCCAGCATCCTGGTGCTCACCGGAATCTCCACCCGGGAGAGCATTCAGCGCTACCCGTACCGGCCGTCACCGATACTCGACTCGATCGCCGATCTGGTGGGAGGCACCGCGGATCCGTTCGGCGACAGCGGCTGACGATACAAAATGCCCCGCATCCAGAGGATGCGGGGCATTTCGATTGTTGCTTGGTGTGGCTGGATCAGCCCAGGCTCAGCTGCTGGCCGACGCTGATCACGTTGGGATCGGAGATCGAGCTGCGGTTCGCGGCGTAGATCGCTTCCCATGAGGTGCCGTTCGCTGCGGCGATCTTGAACAGCGAGTCGCCGGACTGCACGGTGTAGCCGCCGTTGGCGGACGACGGGGTGGCGGCCGGCTGCGGTGCGGCTGAGCCGGAGACCGACAGTTGCTGCCCGACGCTGATGACGTTCGGGTCGGACACCACGCTGCGGTTGTTCGCGTACAGCGTGCGCCAGTCGATGCCGAACTTCGCGGCAATCTGCGACAGGCTGTCGCCGGACTGAACGGTGTAGCTGCCGCCCGAGGAAGTGCTCGACACGCTGGCCGACGAGGTGGCCGGAGCCGACGAGGACGAATTGCTCGAGGACGAATTGCTCGAGGACGAGTTGCTCGAGGACGAGTTGCTCGACGACGAGTCGCTGGCGGGGCTGGAGCTGGCGGAGTTCGAGCTTGAGCTGCTGGAACCCGATCCGGCAGTCGCGTTCGGGTCGCCGGAGCCGGAGGCACCGACCATCGCGGCGCAGGTCCATGCGCCCCAGCCCTGGCCGGCCAGGGTGCGGTCGGCGATCGCGATCTGCTGAGACTTACTGGCCAGATCGGCCCGCGGAGCGTAAGCCTGACCGCCCCAGCGGTCCCAGGTCTGCTGATCGAACTGCAGGCCACCGTAGTAGCCGTTGCCGGTGTTGATGCTCCAGTTGTTGGTCGATTCGCACTGCGCGACGCTGTTCCAAGTGGAGATGGGGGCGGCGGAGGCTGGAGCCGCCATGGCGAGCGCCGGGGCACCGATGAAGGTGCCGGCGACGGCGGTACGGACGACGACGGTACGTGCGGTGGACGGCTTGCGGTGACGGCCCTTGAAACGGGTCATGTTGAGTCTCCCCTTTGCTGCGCCTGCGAAGTCAGCTGTCGGGTTCGGGCGGTATCAGTCGAAGGAACTGCTCCTGCGACGTCACCGGGGTAGTGCCCGGCCGGTTCTCACCGGCTTCACCCCAAGGCGACCAACTTCGCCGCCACACATCTTGGGTCCCCCGCCGCTGTCCATGCTTCTGCTGTGTCGGGGCCCTGGAACGTGGACAGCGCTTGGCGCCGCTCCTGGGAGGTGGCATCGAGGCGGATCCTCGCGGCCGCGGTCGACGATACGGAAGGCTGTGATAGAGCGGAAATCGGCCACAACGATGATTACGGAACGATAACTTTCGTGACCGTACCGATATGTAGGTCGTTTCTGCAGGTCACGGTGATGTCACGACGCTGCGTTCGAACCGTTCTTGGCGAGCCTGGTGAATTGAAAATCACCCATTCGGGTGAGTGCATTCGCCGCCATCCGCGTCGTTCTGTGCCGATCGATGCCGGACCGCAGCCAGCCGTCGGGGTCCGGCGGCTGCCGAATGATCAGCCGCCCGGAAATGTGTGCGACGCCATTGTGGTCGCGGTCACCGCCCACGTCACAGAGCGATCACGATAGAACACCTCCCGGTATCGACTCGATCTCGACCGGAGCACCGGGGCGAGATGCGCAGATCGGCGACCGTACGCTCGGCCGGTGACCTTCACTGTCGGCTTCGACCTCGACATGACACTGATCGACCCGCGCCCTGGAATGGTCGAGCTCTTTGAGGTGATGGCTGCCGAAACCGGGCTGCCGCTGGACGGCAGCGGCTTCGTCACCCGACTGGGACCACCGCTGCGGAACGAGTTCGCCCGCTACGGGCTTGAGCCGGCGTTGATCGAGCGGCTCATCGCGCGGTACCGCGAGTTGTACGCGGGCATCGTCATCCCGAAGACGACGGCCATGCCAGCGGCAGCCGAGGCAGTCCGTTCGGTAATCGACAGCGGCGGCAAGGTTGTCGTCGTCACCGCGAAGCTGGGGGTACACGCCGAACGGCACCTCAAGCACGTTGGGATCGACGTGACGGCGGTGGTGGGCGAGTTGTGGAGTGCTGCGAAGGCGGCGGCCCTTGCCGAGTACGGCGCCGAGATCTATGTCGGTGATCACCTGGGCGACATCACCGGGGCTCGCGCCGCCGAGGCGTTGGCTGTTGGGGTGGCGACCGGCCCGATCGCCGCCGAGGACCTGGCCGCTGCCGGTGCCGATGTGGTACTGCCGGACCTCAGACACTTTCCGGAGTGGCTGGACACCTACCTGCTGGCCACCGTGCACTGACCGGCAACGCCGGATCCGGCCGCGAAACTATCGGGCGGGCGCTATTTCAACGATGTGCCGGCTCTGCGCACTCGGAACGATCCGATGAACAGGCCGATCGGAGCGAACGCGACGATCAACCAGACCCAAAGCGGAAAGTGTCTGGTTCCGGAGGCGAACAGCACCAGGACAACGAGCAGCGCGGATCCGCCGATACAGAACAGCCCCATGGCGACCCGGAAGGTCAACGGCGAGCGGCGCAGGTTGGCGGGGCGCGTCTTCGGCCGAACACTCGGCGCATCCCTTGGCGCTGGACTGGTCACCGGCCAAGGATAAGGGCGCCACGGCGGCGTTCAAACGCGGTCGGAACCGGGTACCGCACGACAGTAGGCTGATGGGCCGACAGGCGGGACCGGCGCGAGCGAGTCGCTCGCCGCTTGAGAACCCGCCGTCAGGGTCACCACACACTTCGAACAGCAGGATGGGAACGTCAATGCCAAGCGGTCGCGTGAAATGGTATGACGCCGAAAAGGGTTTCGGCTTCATTGCCCAGGAGGGCGGTCAGGACGTCCATGTGCGGTCGTCGGCGCTGCCGAGCGGCGTTGCCGAACTCAAGCCTGGCCAGAAGGTGGAATTCGGGGTTGCCGACGGACGCAAGGGTCCGCAGGCGCTGCAGGTGACGCTGCTCGAGGCGCCGCCGTCGGTGGTGGCGGCCAGCCGGCGACCTGCCGAGGAGCTGCACGGGTTGATCGACGACATGATCAAGCTGCTGGAGTCCAAGGCCCTGCCCGACCTGCGCCGTGGCCGCTACCCCGATCGCGCCATCGGCGGCCGGATCGCCGACGTGCTGCGTGCCGTCGCCTCCGAGCTGGAGGGCTGAGCCGGCGGCCGACCTTGTCGGCCGAGGAGCCGGGACCGGGTCGGACGTCGGTTTCGTTAGGCAGGGTCGATGAGCAGCACCCAGGTGTGGGTGGCCGCGTAGTTGACGCCGGTGCCGGTGGCGGCTGCCATCGGGATCAACCCGCTCTGGATCTCCACCCGTAGTAGTTGGTCGGTCGGGTCCGGCGGATGCAGCAGGTAGCGCTGGGTGGCGGCGGAGGCGAACAGCGGGCCGCGCGCCTGTTGCTCCTTGCCCTGCGCGTCCCGGTAGTCGAACAACACCACCCACGGTGCGTTGCCGACCATCGCCGGAACGTTCACCGACACCGCGCTGCCCCTGGCCAGCCGGAGTCGCGGCGCACCCGCATCGCCGCTGTTCACCCGGCAGCGCACCGTCGAGTCTGCGGTATCCGCCGCGCACCACAGGCTCGGATCGACGGTGACGACTGTGCGATCGCCGTACACCGTGACGTCCGGCAGCGGGGCGGTGCACCCGGCCAGGAGCAGGGCTGCCGGCAGCGCCATGGCCGCCACCGCCCACCGGGTAGAACGAGCGATCCGGGAACGACGGCTCACCGAGGTTTGCCCGCCTTGCGGATGCCTCTGCGCTCAGCGGCCGGCTGCGGCCTGGTCGGCTGCCCGCCCCCCTGCTGCCATTGGCCCTGCTGTCCTTGTCCGGCATCCGTGGGCCGGTAAGCCTGCTGGTTCGACGTTGCCTGATGGCGCTGGGTCGGCTGAGTCGGATGGGACGGCGTGCCGGACTTTCGGTGCAGCGCTGCGGCCAGGCCGGGGAGCAGAGTGCGCCCGTCCTTGGCCAGCCAACTCTGGGTGAGGGCGATCAAAATCAGCACCGTCACCACCGCGAAGCCGACCATGTAGGCCGGCCGGCCGTGCAGGTGCGCGATGCCACCGAGCAACAGGCCGACCACGCCGCCGAAGACCCAGGCCAGCTGCAGCGCGGACTCGCTCATCCCGAACGCCGACGCCCTGCTCCTCTCCGGCAGCCGATCCTGGATCACCGAATCGAGGCACACCTTCGCCAGCGACGACGAGGTCGAGCCGACAAGGCCGACAACCGCACCCATCGCCAGCCCGGGCAGGGCGGCAGCTATCAGCGTCGTCACCGCGACACCGGCGACCGAGAAGGCGGCGACCTTCTCCGGCTGGGACAGCGTCAACTTGGCGCCGAGTGCGTTGCCGAGGAACCCGCCGGCGCCGGCCGCCGCGCCGACGATGCCCAGCAGCAGCAGCTGTCCGAAGCCGCTGACGTGGGTGTATTCGGTCTTCACCACGAACGCGATGAACAGCGCCAGGAAGCCGGTCTCGATGCGGTTGGCGATGTTCGCCCACAGGGTGGCCGAGACGATCGGCGGGAAGGTGCGCTGCTTGCCGCGCTCCAGGATCTCGCTGTGCTGGACGGGCACCTCGCCGGCGGTCGACTCCACCCAGGCCGGGATCTTGATGCAAAGGATGCCGCCGGCGACACCGCAGAGCGCCGTCCAAACCAGCGCGCCCGACGAGTTCGACAAACCGGCGAAGGCGGCGGCGATCGCTCCCGACACACCGCCGGCCACCAGCCCGAAAACGGTGAGCCTGGAGTTGGTCTTGACCAGGGTGATCTGCTCCGGCAGCACCCGTGGAGTGAGTGCCGCCTTGAGGACACCGAACGCCTTCGACAGCACCATCATGCCGAGAGCGCAGGGATACAGGATCCAGGAATGGAAGTTGAACGCCATGATGATCGCCAGCAGGCTGCGGCCGAAACTGCAGACCGACAAGGCAATCCGGCGGCCGTTCTGCACCCGGTCGAGCAGCGGTCCGATAAACGGCGCGATCACCGCGAACGGTGCCACCGTGATCAACAGGTACAGCAGTACCTTACTGGTGGATTCGCCGGCGGCCGCCGCGAAGAACAAGGTATTGGCCAGGGCGACCGTCAACGCGGCGTCGGTGGCGTAGTTGGCCATCACCGCGTAGGTGAGGTGGGTCAGTCCCGATTGATCTGCCCCGTCCGCCGATGCGGCCCGCCGGAACAGCTGCACCCCGCGATTGGTCAGTTCCTTGCTGCGCAGCGCAGCGATCCTGGTGACGGTCAGCTTCCGCGGGCTGCGCGCATCGGACGCCGACGCCAGGTCTGGTTCGGTGTACGGCGGCAGGTGACCTCGTCGGTGCGGAAGTCGTTGTCCGCGCTCCAGCGGTTTCCCCTCGTCCCTGGCCGCCGGCTTACCTTCGTCGTACGGTCTGCCGTCGTCGTCGGGATCGGCGGCGGCGGCGGGATCGTAGAACGGGGCCCGGCCCGCAGAGTCCGGATCGGCATACTCCGGATCGGCGTACCCCCGAGCCGGATAGTCGCGATAGGCCCAGTCGCGGAAGTCGGGGTCGCGGTAGTCGGCGTCGCGGTAGTCGAAACCCCGGTAGTCGGCGTCCCGGAATTCAGCATCGCGATAGGCCGGGTGGCGATCGGCCGGGTGGGGATAGCTGGGATCCGAGTACGGCTGGTCGCGGTAGCGCGGGTCGGCACCGCGCCGGTTCCGCGGATCCTGTGGGACGGGGCGCGCAGTGGGCTGGTCCCGCTGGGGTGGCTGTTGCTCGCCGCGGGCAGCTGACGGATCCATCCGCACCGGCCGCTGGTCACGGCCGGCGACGGGCTGGTGCGGCGCTGCTGGGCGCCGAACCGGCGGCAGGGGGGCTTGTCCGGCTCGTTGGCCATGCCGCTGGTTGCGCGGGTGTTGCTGAGCCGGCGGGTACGCCGCCCGCTGCTGTTGACCAGGCGGGGTTCGACCGGTGCCGGCGGCCGGATG
>JALYVF010000007.1 GCA_030853385.1 Actinomycetota bacterium
GGCTCTGGCCTCACGTTCCTGGCGGGCCGCCCTGCGCAGCCCGTCGGCGGTACCCGATCCGGCCCTGGCCCGTTCCTCGGCGGTCCGCAACCCAAGCCTGGCATCCACCTCCGCCTGCCTGGCCAGCGCTGTTGCCTCCGCGGCCAGGTCGCGGGCGGCCGGGTCGACGTCGTCGGAGCTGTCGCTTGCATCCTCGGTGACGGCGCGCAGCCGCGGCTCCAGGTCTGCCAGCGCCGCCCGATGGGCTTCCCGGCCGGCCTCGGCGGCGTCACGCTGCCGCTCCAGCCGATCGGATTCGGCGGCCGCCGATCTGGCTGCCTCGCCGAGCCGGCCCAGCTGTTCAGCCACCGCGGAGAGCCTGGCATCAGAGTCGTGCAGGGCGCTCAGTGCGGTGTCGGCTGTTGCCGCCAGCGATTCGGCCTCGGCCCTGGCGCCGGACGAGGCGGCCTCCAGGTCGGTGATGGCGGAGGTGACGGCGGCGAGGGCTGCTTCCGCCTCGTCAACGGCGGCCTGGATCTCGATCACCGATTGCTTGCCGGCGCTGCCGCCGCTGGCCCAGTCGGCGCCGAGTAGGTCGCCGTCGGTGGTCACCGCCCGCACCGACGGTTCGGCGGCCACCAGCTGCTGCGCGGCATCAAGGTCCGCCACGATGGCCACCCGGTCGAGGGCTCGCAGCACTCCTGCTTGCAGCGCGTCGGGTATCCGCACCTGGTCGATCGCCCATATCGCGGTGGTCGCCGGCACAGTAGGCCAGCTCGACCTGTCCACCAGCACAGCGGCGCCGCCGATCACCATGCCGGCCCGGCCACCGGCACTGCCGCGCAGGTGCTCGAGCGCAGCAGCGGCGGCCGAGACTCCTTGCACAGCAACGGCATCGGCCATCGCGCCGAGCGCGGCGGCTACCGCCGCCTCGTGTCCAGGGGTGACGTCGAGCAACGTCGCCAGCGACCCGAGCAGGCCAGGCAGGTCGGCGGCGAGCAGGCCGCCGGCGCCGTCCCGCCTGTCCAGTCCCATCGCCAACGCGTCGACGCGAGCGCGCAGCCCGGTATGCCGGCTGCGGGCCTCCCGCAGCGCATCAGTGAGGTCACTAACGCGGATTTTGGCCGCATTCGCAGCGCTTTCTGAGGCCAGGTGAGTCTCGTCCAGACCGACCTCGGACGAGTCGAGGTCGCCGACCGAGTCCTGCAGCTTCTCGAACTCCACCCTGGCGGCGGCCGCGCGCTGCCGAGCCGCGGTTACTGCTGCCCCTAGCCGGGCCACCTCGTCGTCGGTGGACGTCAGCCGGGAGCGGGCGGCGTTCACCTGCCCGGTGAGCCGCGCGAGGCCCTCCCGCCGGTCGGCGATCGCCCTGGACGCTGCCACCAGCGCGGCCTCCGCTGTTCGCAGCGCCTGCTCGGCCTCGGTCCGGGAGGTGACGGCAACAGCCAGCTCGGCCCGAGCAGCCTCGACGGCCTGCTGCTTGGTCACTTGCTCGGCGTCGGCGGCCTCGGCCTGTCGTTCCAGTTCCACCGGGTCCCTGCCCGGCGGTGCCGCCTCGACCGGCGTCGCCAGGTTCCGCATCCGTTCCTCGGCCAGCGAGATGGTGCCGCGGTAGCGCTCGGCCAGCGCGGACAGCGAGAACCAGCTGTCCTGGGCGGCCTGCAGGGCCGGGTTCGCGTCGGCCAGCGTGCCGGTGGCTGCCTCGGCAGCGGCGGTGGCGTCGGCGAAGGCCCGCTGGATCTTGTCCCGGTGCTCAAGCGCGGCCTTCTCGTCCGCGGATTCCTGGGCGATCTGGTTGGACAGCGCCAAGTAATCCTCGGCCAGCAACCGCATCCGCGCATCCCGCAGGTCGGCCTGTACACCGGCGGCCCTGCGCGCCACTTCGGCCTGCCGTCCCAGCGGTTTCAGCTGCCGTCGCAGCTCGCCGGTCAGGTCGCCGAGCCTGGTCAGGTTCGCCTGCATGGCGTCCAGCTTGCGGAGCGCCTTCTCCTTGCGCTTGCGGTGCTTGAGGACGCCCGCTGCCTCCTCGATGAACGCCCGCCGGTCTTCCGGTCGGGCCGACAGCACGGCATCGAGTTGGCCCTGCCCGACGATCACGTGCATCTCCCGGCCGATACCGGAGTCGCTCAGCAGCTCCTGGATATCCAGCAGCCGGCAGCTGGAGCCGTTGATCTCGTATTCGCTGGCACCGTCGCGGAACATCCGCCTGGTGATCGAGAGCTCTGCATGGTCGATCGGCAGCGCACCGTCGGAGTTGTTGATGGTCAGCGTCACCTCGGCGCGGCCCAGCGGCGGGCGATCGGCAGTGCCGGCAAAAATAACATCTTCCATCTTGCCGCCGCGCAGCGCCTTCGCGCCCTGCTCGCCGAGTACCCAGGCGATGGCATCAACGACATTGGACTTGCCGGAGCCATTCGGCCCGACGACAGCGGTGATGCCTGGTTCGAACTGCAGGGTGGTGGCCGACGCGAACGACTTGAAGCCCTTGAGGGTGAGCGACTTCAGGTACACCTGCCAGACACCTTCCCGCCGACCGTCCGATTCCCCGCCGCGCGCAGCGGAACTCGGCAAAGGCTACCCGCAGCGGGCCGGTTTCCCTGCCCGACAGCACCGCGGCAGACCTTGCCGGTTCCCGTCGGTAGCACCTCCAGAGACCTGAAACGGCGTTCCAACTAAGGGCGTTTGTGCCCGTGTCTCGGACAACCGGTAGCCAGGCTGGAACTTCAGTCGGTGTTCGGGACGTTGTTCAGTCGGTTGCCGAACCTGCGGCTGGCAGTCGACGCGGACGAGGTCGAGTTCAACAATTCGAACCTCGTCGGCGTGCGGAGTCTGCTGGTCTGTTGGTAGGTGCTGACCCCGAATCGGTGCTAATTTCCGGAAGGACACGAAATCTCCATGCAGATCAAGGTTGACGTCGATCGCTGTGTCGGCGGCGGTCAGTGTGTGCTGTCGGCGCCGGACCTGTTCGATCAGGACGACGACGACGGCACGGTCATTCTGCTCGGGCAACCCGACTCAGGGCAGCATGACGAGGCCAGGCTGGCCGCGCGGTTGTGCCCGGCGACGGCCATCGATATCAAGGAATGACGCTGCCCGACCGGGTGGTAGTGGTCGGCGCGTCGGCGGCAGGGCTGGGCACCGTCGAGGAGTTGCGCAGGCACGGTTACTCCGGTGCGCTCGCCCTGATCGGTGCCGAGGCGCATCTGCCCTACGACCGGCCGCCGCTGTCCAAGCAACTGCTCACCGGGGCGTGGGCCGCCGACAAGATCGCTCTCACCACGGCGGCCAGGCTCGCGGAGCTGGACGTCGATCTACGGCTGGACGTCACCGCCAGCGCGCTGGACGCCGCACGAGGTACCGTCACGCTCGCCGACGGTGCCAAGTTGGCCGCCGACGCGGTGGTCGTGGCCACCGGCTGCACCCCGCGACACCTGGCCGGCAGTGCGGACGTGGCCGGCGACGCGGTCGTGGCCGGTGTGCACACCCTGCGCACCGTTGACGACAGCCTGCAACTGCGGTCGGAGCTGGGCCACGGGCGGCGGCTGGTGGTGATCGGCGCCGGATTCCTCGGGCTGGAAGTCGCCGCGGTGGCCAGCGGACTCGGATCCGAGGTCACCGTGGTGTCGGCGCAACCGCCGTTGCTGCGGGTGGTCGGTAGCGCCGTCAGCCGATCGCTGGCCGCCCTGCATTCGGCGAACGGGGTGCAGCTGCGGATCGGCAGCGCCGCCGCCCGGCTGATGGTGGATGACGACAGGGTTTGCGGCGTCGAACTGGCAGATGGCAGTAGCATCGCCGCCGATTCGGTGGTCGTTGCGGTCGGAGCGACACCGACGACCGATTGGCTGATCGGCAGCGGGTTGACCATCCAGGACGGTGTTGTCTGCGACTCCCGACTGCAGGCGGCCCCTTTCGTCTACGCGGTCGGCGACATTGCCCGCTGGCACGATCCACGGCTGGGGCGGCTGATGCGGGTCGAGCACCGGATGCATGCGACGGAGTCGGCATCGGTGGCGGCTGCGAACCTGCTCGGTGCGGACGCCGAGTTTTCGCCGATACCGTTCTGGTGGACCGACCAGTACAGCGCCAAGATCCAGGCCTACGGCTGGGTCGGTGGCACCGCGCACCTGTGGGACGGCGAACTGGCCGATCACCGGTCCGTCGTGCTGTACAGCGATGGCGGCATCGTCACCGGTGCTCTTGGCTGGAATTCGGTCCGGCAGCTGCGGGCAGCACGCGCGCTGGTGGTGGCCGGCACCCCACTGGCCGACGCCGGCCCCACCACCCCCCTGGCCTGACCCGCCGGACTTCGCGGGTCTGATGGTTGTTTTCACCCTGACTTCGCGGGTCTTCTGGTTGTTAGCGGTGAGCTCAGGCTTCCCGGAAGTCGGTGAAGCCGCCACGCGGCGCGTCGTAGTGCTCACCGACGAACGCGACGCTCCCGGGCGTGCTGTTGCCTCGCAGCAGCGCCAACAGTCGCTCGCAGGCATCCCGCGGCCCCTCGGCGACCACCTCGACCCTGCCGTCCTGCTTGTTCGCGGCCCTGCCGACCAGGCCGAGTTCAAGCGCCCTGGCGCGGGTCCACCAGCGGAAGCCGACGCCCTGCACCTGGCCGTGCACGAACGCCGTCAGCCGCACCTGGTCGTCGCCGGCAGTCACGGCCGTCAGCATAGAGATCCACCGAGCTGCGGCGTGACCCAATGCGACCGCCACCGCCGGCAAGCGGAACTGTGCGCGATGATCAACGCACCATGAACGCAGCCAGCCCCACCATCGACCTGAACTCCGACCTCGGCGAATCGTTCGGCGCCTGGGTACTCGGCGACGACGAAGCCATGCTCGACATCGTCACCAGCGCCAATGTTGCCTGCGGGTTCCACGCCGGCGATCCGATCGGACTACTGCGCACCTGCGAACTGGCGGCCGGCCGCGGCGTGGTGATCGGCGCCCAGGTGTCCTACCGGGATCTGGCCGGGTTCGGCCGCCGATTCGTCGATGCCTCCGTCGATGAACTGACTGCGGACATCCTCTACCAGATCGGCGCGCTGGACGGCCTGGCCCGGGCCGCCGGCACCGCGGTGCGGTACGTGAAACCCCATGGGGCGCTGTACAACACGATCGCCGCGCACACCGATCATGCGGCGGCGGTGGTCGACGCGGTGCGCCGCTACGACCCGACGCTACCGC
>JALYVF010000014.1 GCA_030853385.1 Actinomycetota bacterium
CACTGGGATGCGGCCCGTGCGGCAGCCGGCCCAGCCGCCGCGGCTGCGATCGAACCAGCCGTGGCGACCGATGCGGTGACGGAGTTCCTCACCTTCTCGGTGGCCAGCGACACCGACCCGGCACCGGGCAGAGCGAGCAATCCGAGATCGCTGCTACCGCAGGGGATCTGCTGCTCTGGCTCTACGGCCGGGTCACCCTCGACACCGGGTCCGTCGATGACGCCCTGCTCGGCCGATTCCGCCGGCTCTGCTTCACCGACTGACTACCCCTATCAATCGGACGGTTTGACGGCGGCCAGCAGCATCTGGGCTACGTCGACCACCTCGACGCCGGCGATGTCGCGCTCGGTGGTGGGTTCGGCCTGCCGCGCCGTCAGCCCGTCGGTCAGCATCGCCTTGCAGAACGGGCAGCCGGTGGCGATCTGGTCGGCCCCGGTATCGAGGGCTTCGTCGATCCGCTCCAGGTTGATGCGCTTGCCGACCCGCTCTTCCATCCACATCCTGGCGCCGCCGGCACCGCAGCACAGCGCCCTGGAGGAGTTGCGCGGCATCTCGGCGAGTTGGAGGCCGGTCGCGCCGATCAGTTCGCGTGGCGGCGAGTAGACCTTGTTGTGCCGGCCCAGGTAGCAGGGGTCGTGGTAAGTCACCGGTGCGCCGCCGGCCGCTGTCGCCCTGTCGGGTGCCGCGATCGGCACCAGCTTCCGGTCGCGGACCAGCTTGTTCAGCAGCTGGGTGTGGTGCACCACCTGGAAATCGCCGCCCAGGTCTGGGTATTCGTTCGAGAACGTGTTGAAGCAGTGCGCGCAGGTGACGACCATCTTCCGCTGCGCGCGGCTACCGAACGCCGCATCCAGCACCTCGACGTTCTGCTGGGCCAGCATCTGGAAGACGAACTCGTTGCCGGCCCGTCGGGCCGGATCGCCGGTGCAGGTCTCGCCCTCACCGAGGACGGCGAAACTGACCCCGGCCATCTGCAGTAGTTCGGCGACCGCCCTGGTGGTTTTCTTCGCCCTGTCGTCGAAGGCGCCGGCGCAGCCGACCCAGTACAGGTACTCGATGTCGTCGCCGATCTCGCTACCTGGCGGCACCACTGTGACATCAAAATCCAGCTCCTTGGCCCAGCCCATCCGGTCGGAGTTGTTCTGCCCCCAGGGGTTTCCCTTGTTCTCCAGGTTGCGGAACAGCCCGCCCAGCTCGGTCGGGAACTCCGACTCGATCATCACCTGGTAACGCCGCATGTCCACGATGTGGTCGACGTGCTCGATGTCGACGGGGCACTGCTCCACGCAGGCGCCGCAGGTGGTGCAGTCCCACAGCACCGAAGGGTCAATGACGCCATTGAGCTCAGGCCCACCGATCAGCGGACGCTCGGCCTCGGCCAGCGCCGATGCCGGCACCCCTTCAAGGGCGCCCTCGCTGGCCTTTTCAACCCCGGCCATATCCTTACCGCCGCCGGCCGCCAAATAGGGCGCCTTGGCGAAAGCGTGGTCGCGCAGCTGCAGCATCACCAGCTTGGGGGACAACGGTTTTGCGGTATTCCAAGCCGGACACTGCGACTGGCAGCGACCACATTCGGTGCAGGTGGTGAAGTCCAGCCAGCCCTTCCAAGAGAAGTCCTCGATCTTGCCGGCACCGAAGGTGTCGGTTTCCGGGTCCGCCTTCTCGAAGTCCAGCGGCGCGCCGTTCGACATCATCGGCTTCAACGCGCCAAGGGCCGGCTTGTTGGCCATCGGGTATCGCTTGAAATAGATGTTGAAGAAGGCGGTGAACCGGTGCCAGGCAACACCCATCGTCAGATTCTTGGCGATCACCATCGCCCAGGCCATCGACACCGCGACCTTAACGAAGGCCACCACCGACACCGCAGCCGGCGAGCTGGGCAGGATGTTGCCAAGACCCCGGCTGATCGGCGCCGCCCACCACGGGAAGTGCAGATCGCCGTCGGCGAACTTGAGGCCGCGGATTCCGAAGATGCAGATGCCGATCGCCAGGATGACGCCCTCGACGAAGTAGGCCTGCCAGAAATTGGAGCCGGCGAACCGGGAACGTCGCCCAGGGTCGCGGGGGTGGCTGCGCTGTCGAACGACGATCAGGGTGCCGATGCCGAGCACCGTGGTCAGACCGATCAGCTCGACGAACAGGCCGTACACGGACCAGCGGCCGATGATCGGCAGTTCCCACCGCGGGTTGAACGTCTCGCCGACCGCTTCGATCAGGGTCAGCACCAGCGCGCCGAAGCCGACCATCACGAACCAGTGCGCGACGCCGATGAAGCCCCACTTCAGCATCTTGGTGTGCCCGAGGATCTCGGCGAGCATCGCCCTGGCCCTGGCGCCGCCGGGAGCCTTCCGGGTCGGGTCGGGCGCACCGAGCCGGACGGTGTCGCGGATCTTGAACGCCGCGCTGATCAGCATCGCGAAGCCGATGACGATCAGGATCGCGGACAGCGGTCCGAGAATCCATTGCAGGACGGTCATCCGGCGTCAGCTCCTTGCGAGGGTCGTGCTCAGCGCGCAGGTAAGTTACTGATCAGTAACATACTGCAGTTGACGGGCACACAGCGTCTTGCATGCATACCAGTACCGCGACCCGCACGGCGGCACGTGGTTGACTCGGCCCATGCCACGGCCGAGGCAGATCGATGACGAGCTGCTGCTGTCCGCCGCCGGCTCGGTGCTGGCCGAGGTGGGGCCGGCCCAGTTCACCCTCGAACGAGCGGCGCAACGAGCGAGCGTCTCGGCGGCCACCTACATCAAACGCTTCGGGTCGAAGAAGGCACTGCTGGTCGAGATGAATCGGCGCTGGCTGGAATCCATCGACGGCGACCTGGCCGACGCGGTGGCCACCGGCGGCACTCCGCTGGAGCGGTTGCGGGCAGCGGCGTTGTGGGGCGTGCAGGACATGGACGATGCCGGGACGGCCGGCCGGCAGCTGGTGGCGCTGGCCAAGGATCTGCAGGACGACGACTTGCGCGCACAGCTGGCGGACGGGCTGGCGCGGATCCGCGCCGTGCTGGAAACCCTGGTTTCCCAGGCAGTCTCGGCCGGCTATCTGCCTGCGGCGCCGCCGCCGCCGCAGGCCGCCGACCTGCTCTCGGCGCTACTGGAAGGCACCAAGATCACCTGGTCCGTCGCGCCAACAGGGTCGCTGATCGCCAGGGTCGGGCGAGACATCGACACCGTGCTGCGGGATTGGTCGCGCTAGCGGAAATCGTTGATGGCGGCCTGCTTGCCCTTGGTGGACGCTGCCATCCAGCCCCAACAGTCGGGCCTGCTGCCGTCGACGTCCGTCAGCTGATACCGGTCGGCCAGCTGTCGGGCGGTGAGAATCGTGCCGGCATCGCCAGCGACCCCGGTGTGGTCTGCGGCCAACGCGGCCACCCCCCTGGCCACATAGGTCGGGGACTCCGAGACGGCGAACGACGGTTCGTGGTCGCAGGCCGGCCGCCAGTCCTGCTCGGTGACCCCGAACCCCTCCAGCATCTGCTCCGACCGCATCCAGCCAGGCGTCACCGCGACCGCCGTCACCGGATGCTCCTTCAACTCAGCGGCCAGCCCGATGGTGATGCGCTCCACATTGGCCTTCACCAGGTCGTAGTAGAAACCCACCCCGGTACGGAAGCTCGCGTTGTAGGCATGAGTACCGTCGGTCATCTCGACGATCAAGCCACCGGGATCGCCCGCAGATCGCTTGAGCAGCAACGGGATCGACACGGCGGCGGTGATCAGGTGGGAATGCACGCCCATCTCCATCATTCGCCAGCCGCCGGTCAGATCGTGTTCCCACAGCGGCTTGTCCCACTCGGCGTAGCGATCACCGCCGAACATGTCGTTAACCAGGATGTCCAACCGGCCATGGTCGGCCTCCACCCGGCCGACCAGTTCGGCGACGGCGTCGGGGTCGGTGTGGTCGACCCGGACCGCTGCACCTTCGCCGGCCGCGGCCATCAGTTCGCCGGTCTCCTCGATGGTTTCCGGCCGGTCGAGCTCGGATCGGCCGTGCTCCGAGCTGCTCCGGCCGGTGGCATAGACGAACGCACCGGCCCGTGCCAGCTCGACCGCGATCGCCCTGCCCGCTCCCCTGGTGGCGCCGGCCACCACTGCTACTTGTGCTGTCAACGGTGTCGTCATCCCATTAGTAAACCATCATTTACTAACTGAGGGGCAGGTCCCCACTCGTCGCCGCCGGAGGGTTCGGGGGGTTAGCCTGCGGGGGCGTCAGCGCGAACAGGACGCATCAGAGGTCAAGGAGGCCAGGTGGCGACGATCGCGGATGTCGCGCGACTCGCTGGTGTCTCGACAGCGACGGTTTCCCGGGTCGTCAACGGCAACACCGAGGTCGACCAGCAGTTGGCGGCCAGGGTGCGCACCGCCATCAGCGAGCTCAACTACCGGCCGAGCAGATTGGCCAGGAGTCTGCGCACCAGGCGCAGCAGCGTCTGGGCAGTGATCATTTCCGATATCCGCAACCCGTTCTTCACCGACATGGTGCGCGGCATCGAGGACGTCGCCTACGCCAACAACTTCTCGCTGGTGCTCTGCAACGCCGAGGACGACCTGGCCAAGGAGGCCGACTACCTGGCGCTGGCCGTCGACGAGCACATGGCCGGGGTAATCCTGGCCCCGGCCTCCCCTACCGAGACCGACCTGGAACCGTTGCGCTCGGGCGGCGTTCCGATCGTCACGGTGGACCGGCGGCTGGTCGACGACAAGATCGACAGGGTGCTGATCGACAACTCGGGCGGCGCTGCGGCAGCGGTGGAACACTTGTGGCAGAACGGCTTTCGGCGTATTGGCTGCGTCAGCGGACCGATGGAGGTGTCGACCGGCTCGGATCGGCTGGCCGGCTATCGAGCCGGACTGGCCGCTCATGGCAGCGACCTCGACGAGAACCTGGTGCGCTACGGCGACTTCCACGAGGAGTCGGGGTTCGCCGCGATGCGCGAACTGCTGACGCTGCCGGAGCCGCCGGATGCGGTGTTCGTGGCCAACAACCTGATGACATTGGGTGCGTTGGAGGCGATCGGTGCTGCCGGCCTGCAGATCCCTTCCGACATCGGCATTGTCGGGTTCGACGACATGAGCTGGGCACCGCTGCTGCGACCACCGCTGACCACCGTCGGGCAACCCACCTACGACGTCGGTGCCGAGACGGCGCGGATGCTGCTAAGCCGGATCGCCGGCCACACCGGCGGCGGCCGCGAGGTGGTGCTGGCTACCAAGCTCTACCCGCGGGCGAGCTCACAGATCATCGCTCCGGTGCTCGGCTTCAGCGCACGGTGGGATCGCGCCGGAAGTTGAGGTAAGAGCGCGACGGCGTCGGCCCGCGCTGGCCTTGGTACCGCGAGCCGTACAGCGCTGAGCCGTAGGGATGCTCGGCAGGTGAGGTCAGCCGGAACAGGCAGAGCTGGCCGATCTTCATTCCAGGCCACAGCACGATCGGCAGGTTGGCCACGTTCGACAGTTCGAGGGTGATGTGCCCGCTGAAGCCGGGATCGATGAAACCGGCAGTCGAATGGGTCAGCAGTCCGAGCCGGCCAAGGCTCGACTTGCCCTCCAGCCGGCCGGCCAGATCGTCCGGCAGGCTGACCGCCTCGAAGGTGGAGCCCAGGACGAACTCGCCTGGATGCAGCACGAACGGCTCGTCACCGTCGGTCTCCACCAGGCTGGTGAGCTCGTCCTGCTGCGTCGACGGATCGATGTGGGTGTACTTCGAGTTGTTGAACACCCTGAACAGCCTGTCCAGCCGCACGTCAATGCTGGACGGCTGGATCAGCGTCTCGTCGAACGGATCGAGGACCAGCCGACCTGCGTCGATCTCGGTTCGCAGGTCGCGGTCGGACAGCAGCATAGCTGGCAGCGTAATGGAGCGGGTGACGGGAATCGAACCCGCGCTATCAGCTTGGGAAGCTGAAGTTCTGCCACTGAACTACACCCGCGATGCATTGTCCGGACGCCACTGAGCGACCGGCGCGAGCACGACTATACCGACGTCCGCCCATCTGACGGGCCGTCCGCACCGAACTCAAGGCATGAGCGGATCCAGCGTCATGCAGCGACCGGTATCCGACAGCGCCCCCACCAGATGGACCGTTTCCCGCTGGTGGGCACCTGTCGCCGGACTGATCGTCGTTGCCGCTGCGCTGTCCACCACCACGCTGCTGGCAGCTCTTGGCATCTGGTGGAAGTGGCTGTCGTCCGCCGCATCCCCGCTCGACTCGTTGGCGAACACCTTCATCGTGCTGACACCGGAATGGCTGAAGGAATTCGCCATCGCCCACTTCGGGACCCACGACAAGACCGCGCTGGGCGCCGGGATGTACGCCTCCATTGTGGTACTGGCGCTGATCCTCGGGTTGGTCGCCCGCAAGCACCGTCGCATCGCCATTGCGCTGCTGGCAATCCTGGTGGTGGTGACCGCGATCGCCATCCTGACCCGCGCCCACAGCACAGTGTTCGACCTGATCCCACTGCTGATCGGCGCGGCCGCCGGCATTGCGCTGATCCGCCTGCTGTTCGGTTCGTTGGGCGCGACGCGACCTGCGGTGGCCGACGACCAGCCGGCCCCTGCCACTGCCACTGCCACTGCCACTGCCACCGACACCGACACCGACACCGAGGTGACCAGCAAGGCCGGCAGTACCGTCGGCCGGCGCACCTTCTTCCGACGCGTCGGCCTGGCCGGCGTCGCTACCGTGGCCGTCGGCGTGGTCGGACGCATCATTCCGACCGGCGCATCGGCCAGGGCCAGCAGGGCGGCCGTCAAGCTGCCCGTCCCCGGCAACCGAGTGGTGATCCCGGCCGGTGCCGAACAGAAGGTGCCCGGACAGGCGCCGTTGATCAGCCCGAACACCGGCTTCTACCGCATCGACACCGAGTTCAACCCGCCGGAGCTGACCACCGCGGACTGGACACTCACCATCAAGGGGATGGTCGAGCACCCGACGTCGATCGATTACGACCAGCTCACCAAGCGGCCACAGATCGAACGCGCCATCACGATGACCTGCGTCTCCAACGAGGTCGGCGGCACGCTGGCCGGAAACGCGGTATGGATCGGCGCCAGGATCGACGATCTGCTGAAAGAGGCCAAGCCGACAGCCGGCGCGGACTGCGTGCTCTGCACAGATGTCAACGGCTTCACCATCTCCGCGCCGCTGGAAGCACTGACCGACGGACGCGATGCGATTCTGGCGGTCGGGATGAACGGCGAGCCGCTGCCCATCGAACACGGCTTCCCGGTACGGATGGTGGTCCCTGGCCTGTACGGCTATGTGTCGGCCACCAAGTGGATCGCCTCGATGGAGGTCACCACCTTCGCGAAGGTCACTGCCTACTGGACCCAGCGCGGCTGGTCGGATCACGGCCCGATCAAGACCGCCTCGCGGATCGACACCCCCGGAGCATTCGCGCAGGTGCCGCAGGGCAAGGTCGCCGTCGCCGGCGTCGCCTGGGCCCAGCACCGCGGCATCAAGAAGGTCGAAGTTCAGGTCGAGGACGGGCCGTGGGAACCGGCCGAGCTCTCCACCCCGCTGTCCGTCGACACCTGGGTGCAGTGGAAATACGCCTGGGACGCCAAGGGATCCGGCCTCAAGACGCTCCGAGTGCGGGCTACCGACGGAACCGGCACACTGCAGACCGAGACCCGCGCGGGAACCATCCCCAACGGCTCGTCCGGCTGGCACTCGCGTCAGGTCACGCTCAGCTGATCCATGCACGAACGGGTTGCCGCACTTCACTTTTGGGTAACGGGCGCCGGCACCCAGAGTGCTGACCGCGCAGTGTTCTGTGCGTAATCCGTTCGGCCACAACAATTTTTCCATCCGACCCATCCGGGGTGCGAACACCTTCGAACCTCTGATGTACGTCACCGACGCCCTGCCGGGATCGGGACCAGCGAGCCGGAATCGTTGCCACGCAAGAAACATCTGCGGAGCGAGCGAGGCCGGCACCACACAAGGGAGTCGTTACGATCATGAACATCAAGAAGTGGGGCGTCGTCGCCGCCATGGGCGCAGCGGTGCTGTTCACCAGCGTTGCCTGCGGATCCAATACGCCAGCAGCAACTTCATCTGGCAGTAGCGCACCAGCAACCTCCGCTGCCGCAGGCGGAAGCAACATGAGCAGCTCAGCTGCCATGTCCAGTGGTGCCATGTCCAGTGGTGCCATGTCCAGTGGCGCCATGAGCAGTGGTGCCATGTCTGGCGGCTCCGCCGGTGGCGCCACAATGGTCGGTGCCGGCTGCGCCGGCTACGCCAAGGCCAACCCGACGGGCGCCGGTTCCGTTGACGGAATGGCAGCGGCCAAGGTTGCCGAGGCCGCCTCCGCCAACCCGCTGCTGAAGACGCTGGTCGCCGCGGTCTCCGGCAAGGTGAACAAAGACGTCAACCTGGTCGACACCCTCGACGGTGGACAGTTCACCGTCTTCGCGCCGGTCGACAGCGCTTTCGCCAAGGTCGACGCCGCCACCATGGGGACCCTGAAGACCGACAAGGCGCTGCTCACCAAGATCCTGACCTACCACGTCATCAAGGGCCAGATCGCGCCGGACAAGATCGTCGGAACCCACAAGACCGTTGAGGGCGGGGACCTCACCGTCACCGGCTCGGGTGACAACCTCAAGGTCAACGGCAGCGCGACGGTGATCTGCGGCGGCGTCAAGACCGCCAACGCCACCGTCTACCTGATCGACACGGTGCTCAGCCCGCCGCCGGCCGCAACGGCTGGCAGCAGCGGAGCGATGAGCTCGGGCATGGGTTCGTCCATGGCTCCCACCTCGTAATACTCCAAACACCGGAACAAACAGCCGGCGCGGATC
>JALYVF010000030.1 GCA_030853385.1 Actinomycetota bacterium
GTCACCGTTGACGCTGTCCAGCTGCGCGCCGGGAAAACACGGCCCCACCGTCGTGATGTCGAGCAGCGTTGCCCAGGCCTTGTCGATGCCGACCGGCAGGTCGAATTGGTGTTCCAGTTCCACGACACGATCCTAGTGGCGGGCGGTAGCGCTCTGTGGATTCAGCGAGTCCCGATGACGGGGGTTACCGGGTAGCTCTGCATCACTGTGTCGCTGGTGGCGATGGTGAGAGCGCGACGTGCGGCCTGCGCCACGATCATGCGGTCGAACGGGTCGCGGTGCTCCCAGCTGAGCTGCCCTGCGATCGCCGCGTCGATGGAGTCAATGGCCAGGTTGGTGGCGGTCATCGACTCCAGGATTTCACCCCAGCCGGACAGCAGACCGCTGCCGTCCAGTCGGCCGAGGCGGGTCTTGCTGGCGACCTCCCACGCTGATGCTGGGGGACGAACAACTCAGTCGGGCAGCGGCGCATCGAAGTCGTCCGGAACCATGAGGTCGGGCAGTTGACCGAAGGTTCGAGGCCGAGCGACAGCCGCCGACATGACTACGACGGGTCGCCGGTGGTTGGTGATCGTGATCGGCGTGCCGGTCCGTCCCACCTCGGCCAACAGTGCGTTCAGGCGTGCCTTCGCATCGGTGCTGGTGACTGTCTTCATGCCAACAGCGATCAGAGATGGCAACCAGCCGGCGTTGGATCTGCAGCTGCTCGTAGTCCTCGACGCTGCGAAGAGTGCGACGGTGTTCGGTCGGGTCGTCCGGCAGCGCCCTGCCGTCGGGATAGCTGAAGGTGAAGCGAGTCTGTCGGCCGGTGCGGACGGCCGTGGCGGCAGCGATGTCTTCCTTGGATCGCGAGGTGGTGGCGGCACAGCAGTATCAGGTTGCTCGCAAATATCTTGATATGCCCATACCGATCGGCTGTTACCGTCTCGGTGGGATAAGCCAGAGGACACCTCCATAGGTGTCGACGAGGTGGGTTGTGGCGGCGTTGGTGAGTGCGGCGGCAAGGTGGCCGATGTAGTGACGGTTTCGAGGAAATGTGGAGTCATCAGTGTAAATGAGCGGCGGGACGGCCTGACCGAGGGCAATGCGGTTGCGGCGCAGCGGTTCGAAGTCGATGACATTGTTGGTCACCAGAACTCTGCCCTGTTCGAGGGCTGCGGCGAGTACGGTCGCGTCATCCCGGGCGCACAGCAGCCGGTCAGCGGCGACGGACACACAGTCGATGCCATCCTGGCGCAGTAGTTCGCCAATCTGTGGCGAGAACATTTCGTCGAGCATCAAGTGATCCGCCCGGGCAGCGTCGCTGGGTCTCACCGTGTGAGCAGGCCATGCTCGCGTTCCCAACGCTGTCTGGCGTGTGACTCTTCTGCCTCGGCCCGGACGATCAGCGCATCGATCTCCGTGGGAAACGCGGCCCAGTAGGCGATCGCAGCCTGGACCAGCGGTCGGGCGACGCCGGTGGTTTCTGTTACGAGGTCCAGCACCTCGTCGGCATCCAATCGCGACTCAGCCGTCCGGGCGGACCGCACGGCACGGATGACCTGCCACGCGTCCGGACCGCCGGCTAGACGAGCGCGTCGACCGGCCGAGCCGTCACGAAACACGATCAACGGGTGCTCCTGGCTACGCAGCGCCTCGTCCACGAGGCGATTGCTGGCTGCAGAGACGGAGGTCCCCGGATGCGCAGCGACATATGCATTCAGTCGCTGGAGCACCGCCGGCTCGAACCGGACGGATGAGGGCGTGGTAGTCACACCTACAATGTAGACGCCTGTAGCAAACATGCCGACCTCGCGCTCAGCGCCACATGAGCCTCCGACCTGCGGGCACCGTGTCCGCTATGGGCGCTGAGCGTCGGCCGGGGATCGAATGTCGGGTTCGCCGACTCGGCAAGATGATCACGGCCTGTTCGTATACTTCGGGTCATGGCGGTCAACGTCGAGTTGTCTGACGCGGTTCGGTCCGTCTGAGCGCGGAGGCCGCCCGTCGTGGCGTCGGGATCGATCAGGTGATCGCCGACCTCGCCCAGTTGCTCCCCCAGGTGATCCTTCGCGGTCGGGCTCTCCGAAACTCGCAGTCATTGCAGCCGGGGAATCCAAGACGGGGATCACCGGCCGGATCGATGAGTTGCTCGCCGACGGATTCGGTCGCGCCTAGCGCGTGCTCATACTCGATACTGGTGTCATTGTTGCCTCCGCCGACCGCGCCGACCCCCAACACGCTCAGTGCGGCAGACTACTGGAAGCCGAGACCGAGCCGATGGTGACCACGGCAAATGGTCATCGCAGAGTGCGCCTACCTCATCGATCGCGAGTTGGGTTGACGACGTGCGGAAAGTAATCACCGTGCCTTGTTGACGATGGTCTCTGCCGTAGCCCGCCAAACGGTCCGTGGCACGTGGCGAAGATAATGTGGTTAGTGGATCGACACTACAAGGATGGTGTCCTCATCAGGGCACCACCGATTGATGATATCGGTTCCCGTACGGCGATAAAGGTGCAAGACTCCATTGGCGCTAATGTCTTTATACGACCGAACTCCACTCCTCCTGATCCCATAGATGGCGATACGCGGTATGCTCGAACTTCAGTTATTCGATCCTGTTCCGGGCGGAACTGTAACGTGAGAGCGGATTGAATTGGCGGGCGGCTGTGGCCAAGTTCGAGGAAGCAACATTTCTGTCGCGTGCGGGCTTGGGCCCGGGTGATGGCGCTGGCCGAACAGACCGGTCCGGGGATGCACCGGCTATTCGACCAGCTGCACGCGCCAGCTACATAGGGATCATGTTGCTGGAGTTGACCGGCGTCAGTCAGGGAGGCGGGGTGGTCAAGCCGGAGTCATGTTCGTTCACTCCCTTGACGCCCCGAGCAGGATGGTCAGCCAATTTCCAGGGCCCGGAGATAAGCCTTGTCCTCGTTGTAGGTGATCTTGGCGCCGAAGCTTCCGGTGAATCCGGTGGAACTACTCGGCACCAGGAACACCACGGTGTTGCCGCACCTGCACGTGCCAGGCAAGGCATTCGCGTCGTATTCAGGCGAGATTCCACCACCCCGCTGTGATCCCCAGCAAAGAATGTCCGAGGTTGGCGGCAACCGGAAAGGTAGACGTCGGCGTGCCCGCAGTCGGCACGGTTGCTGTGTTCGGCGCTTGCGGAGATTCGCTTGTGCAACCCGCAGCGACTAAGCGCCGAGGAACCCTGCTGCTCGCTGGTGGAGGTTCTCCTTCGGTTCAATGCGAAGGGGTCTGAAGCCGGTGTTGTAGGAGGAGAGAGATGGCGGTTGCTTCAAGGCGATGGGAAGGTGGACGATGCAGAATCCGCGGTAGCCGCGTTGAGTAGGAGTGGGAACCTACCGACCGGGAGGTGAACGTGCAGTTCGAGGACTTCCTGGCCGCCGAACTGGATGGGCTGGGCCGGTTCGCCCGGGTGCTGACCGGTGACCGCCAGGAAGCCCACGATGTTCTCGCCGACACCCTGGAGCAGGGCCAGCGGCGGTGGCGGCAGATCGCCGGCCTGGAATACCCGGCTGCTTACGTCAGACAGATGTTGATCAACCGATTCCTGTCAGAGCGTCGGCGGTGGTCTGTTCGGATGGTTCGAGTCGTCGAGCACGTCCCGGAGACGGCCGTTGACGGCGGTCAGAGCCAGGTGGTGGACCGGGACCAACTGCACAAGCTGCTGAAGAGTCTGCCCAAGCAGCAGCGGGTAGCCGTCGTGCTGCGCTATTACCTCGATCAGTCCGACGCCGCCATCGCGGTGGCGTTGGGCTGTAGCCAGGGGGCAGCCCGCACCTATGTATCCCGAGGCCTGGCTCAGCTTCGCGTTCGCCTTGATCCCCCTGGCCGTGTCCCGAATCCGCACGACGTATCCACCTCGGAGCAGCTATGAACCCGTCCGACCCATCCGAAACCGACCTGCGTGCCGAACTGCGCCGTCAGGCTGATGACCATCCCGAGCTGGAGAGCATGCGGGACCGACTGACCCGCCGGCGGAACGTCCGCGTCCGGCGTACCAGCGCAGGCCTGCTCGCCGCCGCAGTCGTCGTAGTCCTGCTGCTCGGCGTCACGCTGGTGGCACCTCACCTCCGACCTCACCTGCCAACCACCCCGGCAGGACCGACCCATCCGGCAGCTCCTACCTCGCCGACCACCGCCACCTCGCCAACCTCGGCAACCGGGTCGCCGATAGCAACCGGGTCGAGTGTCTCCGTCGCCGCCTTGCATCGTCCTCTGCGACTGCCCACCATTCGGCCGGGTCAGCCATGTCCGGTGACGTTGTCGCAGCACCAGCCGGACCCAGCTTTCGGAATTGTTCAAGGCACCGGTCCGGCCGGCCCGGTCGGGCAGTCCGCGGCCGGAGTCCTGGAGTACGACGGGCCGACATCCACCGGGTTCGCCGACAAATCCTGGGGCGGGGCGAAGATGCTCTGGGCAGTCGACAGTGCCGTCAACGGCCCGGTCCTGGTACGAGGGCGTCAACTCGACGGCCCGCATGGGCTGCGGTTCAACGACCCGGCCGTCGCCGAATTGCTGCTCGTGGCCAACAAGGACGCCCTCCCGGGCGGATGGCGTGACTACCCCGGCTACACCCGCCTGCAAGCCCCCGGCTGCTACGCCTACCAGGTGGACGCCCCGTCAGGCAGCACCATCATCATTTTCCGCGCCCAGGGCCCCGCCGTCGGTTCCTCTCGACCGTCGTCGACGAGCCCGCCGACGTCGAGCCAACCTGCTCCGTCAGCGGTTCGGCCGTCATCGAATACGGTCAGGGTTATCCAAGCTGCTCAGCTGACCCAGGTGAAGGGTTTCATCGCTGCCTACAACGCCGGTGATGTTCAGGGAGCACTTGCGCATTTCTCCCGGACCCAGCCGGTGGGTTTCAGCGATTGCGACTACACGACACAACAGCTCGTGGACGGGCAGGGACGCGTGAAGCTGACCGCGTGGCTGCGTCAGAACATCGCGCACCACGACCGATTCGTCGTCGCCAGCATCGTTGATGCCAACCCGGAGCAGCCGGTCGGCGTGCTCGGGGTGAGCTTCAGCCGACGCAGCAGCGATGCCATCGCCCTCGCCGGACACCCCAACGGCATCACGCCGACCCTCGGCGCCAAAGTCATCTTCGATGGCGCCGGGCTGATCACCGAGTTCGCCAACGGCCCGTACGGAGGGTCGCCGGACGGTTGCCGCATTGGCTGACCGAGTGCTGACGGCGGATCGGTGGGCCGCATGTGTGTGATGCGGTCCGGCCCCGCGACTATGCGACGCGGTGCGCGGCCCAGCGCCTCACCGCCCGCGGCCAGATCTTCCGAGACCGCGCCGGTGATCCCGCCGACGCCGGCGATCTCGCAGCTGGACGTTCCCGCGGGAACGCCGCCGGCCAGTACGTCCGGGTCGACGTGCACCACGACCAGATGACGGTCTTGCCCGGTGTCGCCAGCGGATTCGGAGTTCAAGTATTGGTGGGCGACGGCGAGCAGCGCGTCGGCCGGGTTGACGGGTGGCCAGTTTCGCAACCCTCACCGGCGCGGGCCGCCCGCCCGCTGCTGCAGGTGTCGCCGCTGGGGGTGTCGGTCATTGGTTGGTGGTGGGCATCGCTTTACGCATCGTGAGGGCGACATCAAGCAGCTCCGCGCCCCAGACCTCTTCGGTGATCAGCAGGCGTCGCGCCTCGGCGATGTCGACGATTCGCACCTCAGCGATCTGCTCGCCGTCGGCGGGACTGGTCGGTTCGCCGTCGACCACCACGTCCGCGAAACCCCAGAGCCAGCCGATTCTCGGGTGCGGAAGGTGGGGTCGGTAGGGAGTTGGCTGGTCCGAGAGTCCGACGTGGGCACCGATCGGGGTGAACGGGCCGGCGAGCCGAGCTCCGGCTTCCTCTTGCAGCTCGCGCGCCAGGCAATCGTCGAGGCTCTCGTCCGGCTCCCGGGTGCCGCCGGGTAGGAATCCAGACGTCGGGGCGTTCGTCGCGGCAGAGGACCACCCGGTCGCCGACGAAACCGATGACGTGCACGCTCTGCACGATCTCGTCCGGCGGTAGGTCGGTGGAGAACTGCACGTCGATCGCCGCCCAGTCCCACCGCTCGGGCGCGTGCAGGAGCGGGAATCGTTGCACCGCGTCAGTCATTGGCCCAGACCGTCATCTGGAGCAGTCGACTGCGATCGCCAGGGCTGCACAGATCTCCCGCATTCGGGCGTCGGCCAATCGACCGAGACGGTTGACGAGCACCGCGAGTGAGACGCTTTCGATCGAGTCCAGGTTGACCGCCGAGCGCCGAGGTACGGGATCGGCGCCGGGCTCGAGAAGAACTTCGCTGGCGAGACGTCGAATCGTTGTTGTGCACGGTGCTACCAATGCTCGTTTATGTCGCGGGATCACCGAGTCGCGGGATAGCACGACCACCGGGCGTCGGCCTATCTCGGACATCTCGCACCACCACACTTCCCCCCGAGCAGGGAGGGCGCTCACGAGGCAGCCGCCGCCCGTCGCCACGACGCCAGGTCGCCCCACTCGTCAGGCTCGTCGGCCGGGTGCTCGTCGTAGGCGGCATAGCTGGCGTCCACCTCGGCGGATCTGTAACGGACGAGCAGCGCTCGGAGGGCCTCGTCGACGAGAGCGGCATCGGTCGCCCCCGCATGCAGGTTCCTCGCACTGTCGAGAAGCTCGGCATCCACGGTCGTGCTCAAACGTGTGCGAGTCATGCCACCAGTATGCCACTTCTTGATCAGGCGGGGCGAAATCCGACGGCGAAGATCCGGCGGAAGCCGAAGACGGTGCCGTAGGGCTGGGCGCGGTAGGCGGCGCGCAGCCGCACTGACAGCTCGGACAGGAAC